>CAMCAC010000116.1 GCA_945872305.1 Candidatus Kuenenia stuttgartensis
GGGGCGTCCTGGGGCATCACACGACTCCATGCCGGCGGCGCCGGATCCACCATTCGGCGGCGAACAGACCGGCGGCGGCGAGCAGCCACCACGGGCTGGCGATGAGTGGTTCGCTGCGGGTGCGCGGAGCGGTGGCCTGACGGCCTGCCTGGAGCCGGGCGGCTAGGCGGTCGAGATCCGCAAGACCGCCGACGCTGCCGCCGGTGGCCTGGGCCAGCCGGGCCAGCCGGGCGTCGTCCCGGGCCGCCTCGGTGCGCTCGCGCAGACGGTCCTCGGCCACCACCACCACCCGCGCCCCGGCGGCGGTGAGCACCCACAGGCCGGGCTGGTCGGGGATGAGCCGGGCGGAGCCGCCGTCCACGGCGAGTTCGCTGCGCCGGCCGGCGGGATCCTGGATGGTGATGCTGGTGATCCCGCGGTCGGGATCGACCGCCACCGATACCGGCTCGGCCACGCCAACCTGGGTGCGGTCGATGCGCAGGACCCCGGCGGGCGGGCGGACCAGCCCGCGCAGGATCTGCCGCCAGAAGCGCTCCGCCGGCTCGGCGCCGGAGGACAACTGCCACGCCCACACCCCGGCCAGATTCACCGCGCAGACCCAGCCGGCGCCGATCCGACGCTGGACCAGGAGCGGCCGCTCGCGTTCGCCGAGCAGGACCTGGGCGTGGGGGGCGAGTCCCGCAACCCGACCGGCCTCAAGGGGGATGCCGGGCCCGGCGGGAACCAGGCCGGGGATCAGGCTGTCCTCGCTGGTCAGGGTGAGCCGGTCGCGGCCCGGAGCGCGGACCAGGGGATCCTGGGCCAGGGTCGGCTCCGCCGGGGCGTTGACCCCGAACAGGAGCAGATGGCCGCCGCGGTCCACGAAGCGGGTGATGGCGGCCCTCGCCGCCTCGTCGAGGACCGGGCCGAGACCCCCGCCCAGGACCAGCACCTGGGTCCCGGCGAGTCCCGCATCGTCCAGGTCCACCGCGCCGCCGGTGTCGAGCCGCCGCTTGCCCAGCAGGACCCGGCTGCGGATCTCCAGGCCGAGATCCCGGCGCCAGGCGCGCAGGGCGAAACTCGCATCCCAGCCGGGCGCCCCTTCCAGGACCGCCACCCGCACGGTCTGCTCCACCACCTGGACGCTGGCGAATCCCTCGTTGTCCGCGGTCCCTGCCTCGCCGGGCAGGGGATCGATCCGGGCCCGCCACAGACGACCTCCGGCCAGCGATCCGGCCGAGGCGGACACGGTGCGGCCGACCCAGGCGGCAAGGTCGATCACCTCGTCGAGGATGGGCGGCCCGGCGGGCTCCACCGGCTCCACCACGAGCCGGGCCTGGCGGCCGCGCAGGCCCGGGGTGGCGGTGACCGCGACGCCCAGGGCGAGCTCCTGGCCCGGGGCCACGGTGGGGCTCGCCGGTGACAACCGCACCGCCAGGTTCGGCCGTGGATCCGGGCTACCCACCGCGAAGGCATGGACCGGGATGCCGCGGGCCGCCAGGACCCGCTCGGGATCCGAGCCCTTCCAGTCGGCGCCGTCCGAGAGCAGGACGATGGCCGCGGGCGGATCCTGTTCCGCGAGCCGGGCCAAGGCTGAAAATTCGGAGTCGCCGCCGGGATCGCCGCCCGGGGCCCCCTGCAGACGGTCCGCGAGACCGTACCAGCGGACCCGATGGCCGGCGGCGAGGCGGTCCGCCGCCTCCTGGGCCGCCCGCATCGCCACGGTGAACCGCGGTGTGCCGGACGCATCACCATCCGGGGTCGCCATGCTGCCGGAACTGTCGACGACCATCGCGACCACGGGACGCTGGGTTTCCACCTCGCGCACCACCCGCACCGGGTTGGCCGCCATGAGCGCCACCACCACCAGGGCCGCCGCCCGCAGGCCCGCGGACCAGCCCGGCCGGCGATAGGCCCAGACCAGGGCGGCCCCGGCGGCAAGCACCGCCAGGACCACGATCCACGCCGGGATCAGGGGCTGGAAGATCATCGCGCCCTCCGCGGCGTGCCGCCGGCGATCAGGGCCTCGGTCGCCATCACCACCAGGGCCGCCACCAGCAGCCATGGCCACAGGGGCGTGCCGGCGGTGGCGGCGGCCACCGCCGCGGGGGTCTCCGCCGGACGGTCCGCGCCGGGCAGGGGCCGCAGATCCGCTTCGCCGGCGGGGATCGCCGCCGCCACCACCCGGGCATCCACGGTCCAGAAGCCCGGGCGGTCCAGCCGCACCGCGCCATCGACGGCGGTGCTGGCGCTGCCGTCGTCCCGCCGGGCGCTGCGCCCGGGCTGCATGCTGCCGCTGGGCACCGCCGCATCCGCCACCGCCGGCGGAAGCAGCACATCACCGACCCGGGCGAGCAGGAGCGGCAGGGCATCGAGGGCGGCGAGGGTGGTGTCGTCCTCGGCGGGGCTGGCGTTGAGCATCAACCACTGGCCGCGGCCCGCGGGCCGGGCGGCGAGCAGGGCGCTGCCGTCGGCCCAGGCGACCAGGACCTGGGCCCCCTCCGACGGGGGCGCCGGCCGGTAGCGGCGGGCACGGATCTGGGCGACCAGGGATTCCCGGCCGCGCAGGCCGGCCAGCAGCGGATGTTCCGCGCGGACCGCGCCGGTGCCCAGCCCGCGGCGCACCCGGTCCAGGGCGGTGAGCGCCCCCGGCCGGGCCGGCGGAAGGAGATCCGGCACCGCCCCGGCCGCGGCGGCATCCGCATCGCTCACCACCACCTGCAACCAAGCGCCACCGGCGAGGAGATGGGCCGCGAGATCCCGGCCCGGCGGCACCACGCCGAGGGCCACGGTGACCAGGATCCCCGGCGCTCCGTCCAGCGGCGGCGGCGGCACCGCCGGGACCGGCTGTGGATCCAGGCCCGCGGCGCGCAGGGCGGCGAGCACCGGCCGCACCGGCCCGCGGGGATCCGCCGGATCGCCGGCGGTCAGCACCGCCACCGGCGGCGCCGGCACCACCCGGACCACCGCGCAGCGCCGGTCGTCCGCCGCCAGCCCGTCGCCGCCCACCGCCAGGGCGGCCTCGACCAGGACCTCGCCGACCCGGTCCGGGCGCACATCTTCCACGATGCGCACCACGCCGTCCGCGGGCAGGCTGACCGGCCGGGTGCGCCGTTCCTCGCCGCCACCGGGCTGGCGCACGGTCACCACCAGGGCGCCGGCGGCGGGGGTATCCGCGTGGCGGGCGGCCTCGATGACCAGGCGCAGGGGCCGCCCCACCACCGCCAGCCCGGGATCCAGGCCGATGGCGGTGACCGCCGCATTCCCCGCGGCGGTGCCGACGCTGACATGGCGGAAGGCCACCGCCGGCGGGAACGCCGCGGGATCGATGCCCGCCAGGGCTTCGCGGCTGCCGTCGCTGATCACCACCAGTTCGCCGCCCTCCGGCAGGGCGGCCAGGGCCTCGGCCACCGCCGTCGGCAGGGAGCCGGCGCCCCAGCCCGGGGCGGCGATGCGCAGCAACGACCGGGCCGGGGCCCGTTCCGGCTCCGGCCGGGGCGACGAACGCTCGGGCGCATCACCGGCGACGACCACCAGCACCGGCCGCCCGGTGGCGGCCTCGATCAGCCGGTCCGCCGCTGCCGTGGCCCGCTCCCAAGCGGTGATCCCGGCGAGGTCCTGGCGCATCGACACGGAGCCGTCCACGACCACCGCCAGCGGCCGGCCGGCGGCGGCCGGGGCGGTGGTCCATCGGGGCCCCGCCGCCGCCAGCACCAGGGCCACGATGGCGAGGGTGCGCAGGAGCAGCACCAGCCAGTGACGCAGCCGGGACGGCGCCCCGGCGCCGGATCGGCCGGCGGTGAGGAAGGCGAGGGCCGGGAACGGGCGCGGCCGGAACCGGCTGCGGGTCAGGAGATGGATCGCCACCGGCGCCGCGGCGAGGGCCGCCAGCCCGAGCAGGCCGGGCGCGAGCCAGGCGATCACCGGTGCCCCCGGCGACGGGCCAACCAGCCGGCGAGCAGGTCCACCGGCTCCCGGTCCCCGGGGCACAGGGTCCAGTCCGCCCCGGCCCGGGCGCAGGCGGCGCCGCAGGCGGCGAGATGGCGCTCCATGGCCGCGTCGTAATCGGTCTTGGCCGCGGCGGCATCGGCGGCGATCTCGGGCAGCGCGCCCTCGGGATCGGTGAAGCGGCTCAGGCCCCAGGCCGCGGGCAGGCGGACCTCGCTCGCGTCGAGCACCTGGAACACCGCGACCTCGTGACCCCGGGCGGCCAGGCGCGCGGCGGCGGCGGCGAGCGGCAGAGGATCCGTCAGCAGATCCCCGAACCACGCCACCAGGGTGCGCCGGCGCAGGCGGTCCCCCGCCTCGTCCAGGCAGGCCGCGGCATCCACCGCGCCGGCGAGGGCGCCGCGGCCGAGATCGCCGCACAGGGCCGGCGCCGCTCCGCCGCCGCCCCGGACCGGGGCCCAGGCCACCGCCTGGTCGCAGGCGGCGGCCTGGACCGCGTCGCCCTGGTCGATGGCGAGCAGGCCCAATGCCGCCGCGAGCAGGGCGGCACGGGCGTGCTTCGCCGGATCGCCATAGGCCATGCTCGCACTGCCATCGATCATCAGGAGCAGGGGCAGTTGGCGGTCGTCGTGCCAGCGGCGGACGAGCAGGCGGTCGCTGCGGCCCCAGGCCTTCCAGTCGATGGCGCGCAGGTCGTCGCCCTCCTGGTAGGCCCGGTGGTCGGCGAAGTCGTGGGACGATCCGTGCCACGGCGAGCGGTGCCGGCCGGCATACAGGCCCTCCAGGACCCGGCGCGCGGTCAGTTCCAATCCGCCCAGGCGCCCCAGCCGGGGTACCCGGTCCACCGCCGGCGCGGATCGCGCCATCAGGGCTTCACCTCGCCGAGGAGGCGCTGGACCAGGGCGGCGCCGTCCTGGCCCCGGCTCGCGGCGGTGAAGGTCGGGACCAGCCGGTGCGGCAGGACCAGGGGCGCCACGGCGCGGATGTGCTCGATGGACGCCGCCGGCTCGCCTTTGAGCGCGGCAAAGGCCCGGGCGGCGGCGATCAGGTGCTGGCTGGCCCGGGGACCACAGCCCCAGGCCACGCATTCCTGAACCCAGGGCAGCCCCTTCTCGCCGGGCCGGGTGGCCCGGGCCAGCCGCACCGCGTAGTCCACCGCCACCGGCGGCACCGGGAGCAGGGCGATGGCCGCCGCCAGGGCCTGGAAGCGGACCGGGTCGAGGACCGGCTCCGGAACCGGTGCCGCCTCCGCATCCCAGGTGGCGATACGGCGCTCCTCCTCCAGGGTGGGATAGGGCACCTGGATGCCGAGCAGGAAGCGGTCGAGCTGGGCTTCGGGCAGGCGGTAGGTGCCTTCCTGCTCGATCGGGTTCTGGGTCGCCAGCACCGCGAACGGCTGGGGCAGGTGGTGGCCGTGGCCGCCGGCGGTGACCATGCGCTCCTGCATCGCTTCGAGCAGGGCGGACTGGGTCTTGGGCGGGGCGCGGTTGATCTCGTCCGCCAGCACCAGGTTGGCGAACACCGGGCCGGGGAGGAACTTCAGCTGGCGCTCGCCGGTCTCGCGGACCTCGCGCAGGACCTCGGTGCCGGTGATGTCCGCGGGCATCAGGTCGGGGGTGAACTGGATGCGTTTGAACGACCAGCCCAACGCCTGGGCGGTGGTGCGCACGAGCAGGGTCTTGGCCACCCCGGGCGGGCCGATGAACAGGGCGTGGCCGCGGGCGAAGAGGGCGGTGAGCAGGGCGGTCACCGCCTGGGGCTGGCCGACCACCCGGGCCTGGATTGCCGCCACCAGCCGTTCGCGGACCCGGGCCAGTTCGGCCAGGGGGATCTCGGGGGCGGCGGCGGGCTGGGTCATGGGCGGCTCCGTCCCGGAAGCCTGGGCGATGCCGCCATCCCATCAAGGGCTGCACGGAGGCCAGGAATCAGGCGTTATTGGCCAATGCACCAGCGGGCCGTCCAGGAACCTGGACGCAGGAACGCATCCCACGCCGACGCCATCAGCTCCCGGGGCCGTGGCGGTCAGCGCACCGACTTGAGCACCCGCGTGGTGCCGCCCGTCGTGCGTAGCTCCGCAAACAGCACCACCACCACCGCCGCCAGGGTGAATCCGGCCAGGATCAGGAACTGGCCATAGGCCTCGATCACCCCAAGGAACAGCGGCACCGCCAGACCGACGCCGACGACCAGGATGAAGGCGTTGTGGATCAGGCTCATCACCGTGGAGCCGCGCCCGGGAACCCCCTCCTCGTTGGTCAGATGCAGCAACCGGGCATCGAGCACATTGGCCGGGGCGGCGAACGAGGCCCCGACCATGATCATGCTCACGGCCGACGACCAGTACCCGACCATCAGCCACTTGACCCCCATCATGCCGCCGGCCAGCACGAGGAGCGAGGCGATCACCAGGCTGCGCCGGTTCATGCGGTCCGACACCAGGTTGCCGATGATCGCGCCGATGGCGGCGAAGACGGCGATCGAGGCCGCCTCGGCGGGCTTCATGCCGAGCTCCTGGATGCCCCAGATCAGGACCGACAGGCTGGCGGCCGAGGCGACACCCCAGATCAACCCACCCCCGACCAGCAGGGCCCAGTGCCGGCGCAGGGTGTCCCAGGTGTCCCGTTGCAGATGGCGCATGCCATCGGCGAACGGGATGACCTGGCAGGCCGGGGTGCGCACCCGCAGGGCGATGGGCAGTCCGACCAGGAAGATCCCCGCGATCAGCGCATGGGCGACCCAGGGCATGGGAACCATGGCCTCGACCTTCACCCCCTCCTTGATCGCACCCACGAACACCTGACCGAGGACCATTCCGGCCACCGTGCCGGCGAGCAGCCCGACCACCAGGGCGGCATTGATGACGCCGCTGACGAAGGTGTTGTGCCGGCCGGTGCCCTCGGCGAGCAGCGGGATCACCTTGCCCCGGGCGGCGCACGCGGCCCCGTAGGCGGTGCCGACCAGCAGGGCCAACGGCCAGGGATTCATCAGGATCGTCCCCACCGCCAGGGCCGCGACCACGGCACAGGACCAGGCGAACATCGGTGCCGCCCGCCACGCCCCGGCCAACGGGCTGTTGATCAGGAAGCCGGTGAACACCCCCAGGGTGAGGACCGCCGCAAGTCCCTGGCTGATCGCCTCGGTCACCAGCCCCTTCTCGTAGCAGGTGGTCATCACCTCGCGCATCCAGGCAAAGGGAAGCTGGGCGATCTGGGCCGGGTCGAATGCCAGGCCGAGTTCGGTGATCAGGGTCATCTTGAGCGAGGTGAACCCGAGCCCGGTGATGAAGGTGACCGCGATCGCTGGCCACAGGCGGTAGGGGGCGGGCGGCAGACTCATGGACCGGTCAGCATCCGCGGCCCCGCCGGCGGTCCAGCGCGCCACGCTTGCCGGCGTGGCCGTGGAATCACAGTGCCCCTCCTGGAGACCGGTACCCGTGAAAGTCCTTGTTGTCGGCAGCGGCGGGCGTGAGCACGCCCTGGCATGGAAACTCAAGCAGTCGCCGCGGGTCGATGCGGTATTCGTCGCCCCGGGCAACCCGGGCACCGCCGGGATCGCCACCAATGTGCCGATCAAGGTCGAGCAGATCGACGCCCTCGCCGACTTCGCCCAGAAGGAGGGCATCGGCCTGACCCTGGTCGGGCCCGAGGTCCCCCTGGTGCTCGGCATCGTCGACGCCTTCCAGGCCCGGGGCCTGCGCTGCTGGGGCCCGTCCAAGGCCGCCGCCAAGCTCGAAGGATCCAAGGTCGAGATGAAGGAGTTCCTGCGCCGGCACGGCATCCCGACCGCCCAGTTCAAGGTCTTCACCCGGGCCACCGAGGCCCACGCCTACGCCGACGAGCTCGGCGGCGGCATGGTGGTCAAGGCCGACGGCCTGGCCGCCGGCAAGGGCGTGGTGGTCGCCAAGACCCCCGTCGAAGCCCACGAGGCCATCGACCGGATCATGGTGAAGCATGAGTTCGGCGCCGAGGCCGGCCGCCAGCTCATCATCGAGGACATCCTGCGCGGCGAGGAGATCTCGGTCTTCGCCTTCTGTGACGGCCGCAACGCGGTGCTCCTCGATCTGGTCCAGGACCACAAGCAGCTGCGCGAGGGCGACGAGGGCCCGAACACCGGCGGCATGGGCGCCTTCACCCCGGTCCCCGGCCTGGTGAAGCCCCGGGACGAGGACGACATCGTCCGCCGCATCCTGGTCCCGACCATGAGCGGCCTGCTCAAGGAAGGCCGGCCGTTCGTCGGCCTCCTGTACATGGGCCTGATGCTCACCGACGCGGGCCCCAAGGTCCTGGAATACAACGTGCGTTTCGGCGATCCGGAGTGCCAGGCGCTCATGCTCCGCCTCAAGTCCGATCTCGTGCAGGTCTGCGAGGCGTCCATCGACGGCCGTCTCGATCAGATCGAGCTGGAGTGGGATCCGCGCATCGGCATCTGCGTGACCATGGCCGCCGGGAACTACCCCGACACCCCGCGCACCGGCGTGCCGATCACCGGCCTGGACAGCGCTGCCGCCACCACCGCCGCGGTGTTCCACGCCGGCACCGCCCGCAAGGGCGACCAGCTCGTGGTCGCCGGCGGCCGGGTCCTGTCGGTGTGCGCCCTCGGCACCGATCTCGACCAGGCGCGCACCACCGCCTACGCCGCCTGCGACGCCATCGCCTTCGACGGCAAGCAGATCCGCCGCGACATCGGCCGCCGGCGCGAAGCCCGCAAGGGCGTGAAGGCCTGAGCATGCCGCGCTGGCTGGTCGTGTGCACCGGCAACACCTGCCGCAGCCCCCTCCTCGCCGCCCTGCTCCGGCAGAAGGCCGCGGCGGCGGGGCTGGCCCTGACCGTGGACAGCGCCGGCACCGCCGCCGGGGAGGGCGACTCCGCCAGCGTCGGCACCGTACGCGCCCTGGCCCGGCGCGGCATCATCCTCAACGACCACCGCAGCCGGCCGCTGCCCGCGGATCTCTCGGGCTACGACCGCATCTGGTGCATGACCAGCCGCCACGCGGCGGCGGTCCGCGCCCTGGGCGTGCCCCCGGAACGGCTGGGCGTGGTTGCTGCGGACCAGGGTGGGGTTCCCGATCCCTTTGGCGGCGACGACGGCGAATACGAAGCCTGCGCCCGGGTGCTGGAATCAGAAGCCGTGCGGCTGCTCGGCGGCGGGCGGTAGGGCGGGCGGCGGCGGCATCGGCGACGGCGGCGGCATCGGGCCCACCGTCGGAGTCGGCGGGTCCTGATCCCGGGCGTGGACGATTCCCAGCAGGATCCGGTTCTCCTCCATGGCGAGGAATGCCACAAAGGGCTTGGACAGGGTGACCACCATGTTCCCGATCGTGCCGACATGACGGCCTCGGGCTCCCCCTCCGATGAACGGGCTTGGAAACTCCACCGTGGACTGGGAAAGGATCGCCACCGGTTCCAATTCCCGGGGCCGGTCCGGGCGGGGCCGATTGACCAGCTGTTTCACGTCCCGCAGCTCGATCCGGAGATCC
>CAMCAC010000117.1 GCA_945872305.1 Candidatus Kuenenia stuttgartensis
CCGCCAGTTGCTGCGATGGTACTGGGGGTAGCGCGTGACCGCCATGCTGTTGCCGGATTCCATCCACTCCGCGAACTCAGCCGCCGCGGAGCCGGCGCTCAGGGTCCCGCCTTCGACATACGCCTGCGATTGCAGGGTCCTGTTGATCATGCCCTTGCCGTCTGTGGTGCTGAAGACATGACGGACGAATCCATCGCTGGCGCCGTTGCTGGCGTAATCCTTGTTGGTGCTGCTCGGCATCTTGTCCCGATTAAGCCCAGCCACATAGGCGCTGCCCTGCTGCGCCGACACATCCATCGGCCAATAGGGCCAGCGCGTGGTGCGCATGTGCTTGCCGTAGGCATACGGGACATAATTCGGCCCTGACGACGCCGCGCCGGTGCCGCTGAGATAGTTGAGATCCGGCATCATCCGTTCGCGGATGATCAGACCCATGCGCTCGGGGGGGGACGCCGGCTCGCCGCCATTCTTCCGGGTCACCACCCAGGCATTGTATCCTTCGCTGGAGGATGGATCATCGCCGGTTCCGGACGCGCCCTCGCTGCGCCGCCACCGGCGCATGGCCAGATCGGTTCCGCCCAGGGCGAAGCCCAGGTAGGCACCGGGGGATTCCACGATCGGGGCGGCGGTCGGATATGCGGTGACCTCCAACTGGTCGTCCAGGAACAGGGGTCGCGCATAGGCGTGATCGTCGGTGGTCGGGTCGCCATCGATGTCGTCGTAGCGCACGCGCTGCGCTTCGAACGCCCGGTTGCCCATGATGGCCGGGAGGCGGACGATGCGGCCGCCGTTCTCGCTGGAGCGGGCCTTCTTGTTGAATCCGTTGGGGGCGGCGCCGAGGGAGTCGGAGCGCCACTCCAGGGGGTCGGGACCGGTCCGGAATCGGTCCCGGGCGTCGTTCGCCTTGTTCGTCCCCGCGTCCACGCCGCGGATCTGGATGCCATTGATCAAACGCTTGTCGTCCAGGCCCGTGTCGCGCGTGGCCAGGGAATCGACCATCACCCGCTGGGGATTGATCTCACGCCCATCGAAGGTTCCTTCCAGGATGCTCGAGGCCGCGGTGGGCGGGGTGCGGTAATGGGTGGCGATCCCGCCCTCGCCGGGATAGTCATTGGTGGAATCCGTGTCGTACCAGTTGGAGACCGGGGTGCCGGCCAGCCCAAGGGCTTGCGAAAAAAGATAGCTCTTCGACAGGCGGTAGATGCCGTCGTAGGCGTTGACCATGCCATCCTTGGTGCCCGCGGCGGGATTGGCAGGGTTGATGTATTCCGATCCCAGCAGGGTCGTCCCGCTCGCGTTGGCCAGGATGGCGGAGTCGTGGACCGCCGTGCCTCCACCCAGGTAGATCGCTCCATTGGTATGGACCGAACCCCGGGCCTCAAAACCCGGACCGTGAGCGAACTCGATGTCGCCCTTGGCGCCTTCCTGCGAGTAGAAAATGATGTAGCGGAACAGCGGCTCCTTGGTCAGGGAGCTGTAGCGCACACCCTGGACCCGGGCGAGGGGTTCGCCGGCTTGACCGACCACCCGGCCTTCAGCGCGGATGCGGAACAGAAAGGCGTTCGGCAGCTCGAGTTCGAAGCGCTCGCCATCCGGCCGGGGGTTCTGCTTCCAGGCGCCTCCCTCGACGGCCCGGGCCGGTTCGATCACCCACCGGACCTGGACATCTCCGATCCAGTCGACGCCGTAGTTCTCCTCGCCGACGAAACCGACGGTGGCGTAATCATAATTATAGGTCGGATCGAACCGGCGGGGAAACCCTTCCGCGCCAAGGGTGATCGCTTCGTTGAGCATGCGCTCACGCCGCAGGAGGGTGGCATTCACCGCCGCGATCACCTGTTGCCGGTCCACGTCCCGTCGCGTCTCGGTGACCGATTGGACCATGCTTTCGGATGTGGTCACCAGGATGCCGGCGATCACTGCAAGGCAGCCGAGGGCGAGGACAAGGGCATTGCCGGAACGGGGGCGCATCGGAAGGGGCATGAAGGGTGTCATCTGGGGAATCCGATCCGGGTGGTGCCAAGGAGAAGGGAGTCGTCGGTCCGCTGGGCTTCGGTGTTCTTCGCCCGCATGGTGAACACCGTGCTGACCTGGCGGACGAGCGGGGTTCCGGAGCGGCCCAGGTCCGGCCGAGCCAGGAACAGGCGCAGACGGATCTGGTTGATGTCGAGCCGGCCCTCGTCCCCCGTGGTGAGACGATCGGTCCGCCACGTGTCGAAGACCACCCGCAGGACATGGTCGGACAGCACACGATCGATGACCATGCAGTGGCTTCCGCTGGGTGGTTGCGAAATGGCTTCACCGGGACTGCTGCCTACGGGCTGGGGTGGACTGGTCACCCGCGTCTTGACCGCGCGAACCAAGCGGCCGTATTGGCCGCCGACCGTGGAGCGGACGACGGTGTACAGGTATTCCCGATATTCGTCCTCATCCTGGGGCCGCTGGTAGATGGGCGCATCGATCGTCTCCCAGTGGGGCAGAAGACGGAGGCTCCCGTCGGAGGCGAACATGGCGAAGCCGGTATTCAACGGCACACCGAAGGCCGTGTTCTCGTCGACCCCCGAACGGACCGCCCAGCCACCGGTGCCGGTATCGTACATCGGGGATGCCGGCATCACCTTGAGGGCGTCGCCATTTCCCCCGCTCCGCCAAGTGGTGAGGTCGGAGTCGTCATTGGCGCCAAATTTCAGGGTGGGCAGGCCGGGGGCGGCAAGATAGGACTCGTAGGCGGCCGTCGCGGTGGGACCCGCCGGCAGCTCGTCGTTGCCGTAAAAGGTGAAGGCCCGCAACAGGATCAGGGATTGGCTCGGAAGGGTGGGGTCCTGATACCAGGCGATCACCGAGGGATGGGCGGCGGCCGTCCCGCCGAGGGAGGCGATGATGTCATGGGGCGGTGCAGGCAGGGTGCCACCGGTCGCAAGGTATGCCGCCGAATCCGGTTGCAGGGATGGATCCACGGTGGCATAGGGGAACCATGAGGAGTTTCCCCGCGGTGCGGTGGTGCCGCCTGGGGCGGTCCCGGTCCCGTTGGCCATCACGTAGGGGAAATAGCGACGTGCACGATCGAGCACCGGATCGCTGGTCAGACGGCCGGAGTCTGGTGCCGTGGTCTCAAGCTGGGTTTCCGCCGGGACGCCGGTCGAGGTCGTCCCGTCAGGGATGTGCCATCCGGAAAGGGTGATGTCCTCGCCGATGGTCCGCAGGATCCTCTGCGCATCCTCGGCCAGATCGTCCTGGGCCGCAGCCGAGGCCTCGTACCGGCGCGAGGCGATGGTGGTCTCGAGGGCGAGCCCCATGACGAGCACCAGGATGGTGGTCGCGATGAGGATTTCCGTGAGGGTGTATCCGTGATGTCGCATGGTCATCCCTCTCCCCGGCAGAGCCAAACGGACATCATCCGGGCATCGGAGGGTCCCCCGGGCAGCGGCACGGCCCCGAGCATGCGGTCGCCGGTCCCGCGCCAGACCAGGGTCACCCGGATGGCCAACGGTTCATTGGTCCCCACTTGGGAGTTGGGGTCCGAATCAAATCGCTGAGCGGTCGCCACGTTGGCCTGCATGGCGGTCCTCGCCTGGATGGCGCTCGTGAATCCGTCTGCGATGGCGTTGCTGTCGGTGTCCGACTGGAGATCGAAGACACCTTTCGCGCCAATCCCCCCCTCGGCGGTGACCGCGCGGAAATACTGGATGTGGAGGCGGAGATCGCGCAAGCCGCTCGGACGGGTGATGAGGCCGTGTTCGAGCAGCACGTTCTCAGCATACCCGGTCGAAAACGGGGTCGACGCGGTCAGCATGGTCGGCCGTGTCCATGCGGTCCGCGCCACCGAGGGTTCGGCCAGTTGCGACCAGGGCTCGGACATGATCCGTTCCTGGATGCCCGAAAGGATGTTCAGCGCCGTCTGGGTCTGACGGACCGCATCACGGCCCTGCTGCTGGGTCACGATCAGACCGAGCATGGCCGCCAGACCACCGGCGATGATCGCCATGGCGATCATCACTTCGATCAGGGTGAAGGCACTGCGTGTGCCCAGGGTCCGCTGGGATGTCTCTGGCATGGGCACGGTTATCCCTCGCTGCCGATGGTAGCAACGAGTCCGCTGCCAGTGAGTCCTGGGAGTGTAGGATTCCCCTACACTGTCATCCGCTCACGATCCCGGACGGCGCCACGTCGGACCGGCTTGGCCGGGGGGGGGCTGCTGGGCCATGCTCTGGCCAGCGGGGTTCGGCTTCTCGGGGGCGCCGGCGGCCGGAGCGGGGACGGTGCCCTGCATGGTGACCTGGGGGCGGGCGGCCTGGTGGGCGTTGGCGGCGGCCTCCTGCAGGGCGTCGACATCGATGTTGCGGGACTTCAGGCGTTTGGCGAAGTCCTCCTTGTCGATGCAGCGGTCGTACGCCTCCAGGGGTTCGACGAGGCCAGCGGCCACGTGCTTTTCCAGGGCGTCGTTGAGGAGCTGCATGCCGTAGCGGGCGCCGGTCTGCATCATCGACGGGATCTGGAAGGTCTTGCCTTCGCGGATCAGGGCGCCGACACCGCTGGTGACGAACAGGATCTCGAGGGCGGCGACCCGGCCGCCCCCCTTCTTCTTGAGCAGGTTCTGGGCGACCACGCCGCGCAGGGAGCCGGCGAGCATCAGGCGGATCTGCTCCTGCTCGTTGGCCGGGAACTGGTTGATGATGCGATCGACGGTGCTGGCGGCGGTCGAGGTGTGCAGGGTGCCGAACACGAGGTGACCGGTCTCGGCGGTCTCGATGGCGATGCGGGTCGTCTCGAGGTCACGCATTTCGCCGACCAGCACGATGTCCGGGTCCTCGCGCAGGGCGGCGCGCAGGGCGGCGCTGAACGCCTTGGTGTGCTGGTGGACCTCGCGCTGGTTGACCAGGCACTGCTTCGGCGGATGGACGAACTCGACCGGGTCCTCGATGGTGATGATGTGCTCTTTGCGGTTCGAATTGATGTAGTCCATCATCGCCGCGAGGGTCGTCGACTTGCCTGAGCCGGTGGGCCCGGTGACCAGGACGAGGCCCTTCTTGTACTCGCACATCTTGAGCACCGCCGGAGGCAGGCCGAGCTGCTCCGCGGTCATGATCTTGTCCGGGATCCGGCGGAACACCGCGCCGGGCCCGTAGCGGTCCATGAAGTAGTTGGAACGGAAGCGGCCGACCCCCTCCAGGGCGTAGGCGAAGTCGGTGTCCCAGGCCTCCTGGAACTGCTTCTGGTTCCGCTCCGGGCAGATCTCCATGAGGATCTGGGTCAACTGCTCGCGGGTCAGCTTGGGGACGCCCGGCAGGGGCATCATGTCGCCGGCCTCGCGGATCATCGGCACATGCTCGCTGGTCATGTGCAGGTCCGACGCCTTCTTGTCGGTCATCATCCGGAACAGGTTGTCGATCCAGGCCATGGGGCGCTCCGTGGGGCGAGTGTGGCCCCGGGCCGTGGGGGGCGCAAGGGTGCGCCAGCGGGCATCGGCGGTTCCGGCTTCCGCCCTCGCCCAGGGCCGTCAGGCTGCCGCCCATGCATGTGCGCGGTCTCCATTTCCCCGTGGCCACCTATCACCAGCGGCGGGTCGTCGCCGCCGGGCTGGCGGCCAGGCACGCGTTCGCCCCGGTCCCCGTCCTGCTGGTCGGCTGTGACGAGCACCGCTTGCGGGCCGAGCGCCAGGATCCGTGGTTCGACTACTACACCGGTTGCCAGGAGCCCGATGCGGCGGTCCTGATCGAACCCGGTGGCCGCTCCACCCTGTTCATCGATCCGGGTGATCCGGGACGGGTGGTCTGGGACGGTCCGCGGCTCCCCCCCGGCCGGGCGACCGCCCGCCGTTTCGGGGTCGATGCCTGCCGGCCCCTGCAGGATCTGGAGGAAGCGGTGCGGGCGGCGGTCCGCCGCTGCGATGGCCGGCTCGGCATGTGCCACCGCACCCGGGAGCCCGGGTTCCAGGCCGCCGCCTTTTCCCGTTGGAAGGCCCGCCTGGCTCCGGAGGTGGCGGTCTTCTCGGTGGAGCCGGCCCTGGTCCACCAGCGCATGATCAAGTCCCGGGACGAGGTCGCCTGCCACCGGGAGGCGATCCGCCGCACCGCCGCGGGCCTGAAGGCGTGGCTGCCGCGCATCCCTGCCCTGGACAGCGAGGCGGAACTCGCCGCGGGCCTGATCGGGCACTACCGGTCGCATGATTACGGACCCCTGGCCTTTCCCCCCATCTGCGGGGCGGGGGTGCACGCGGCGACCCTCCATTACCCGCACAACGACCGGCCGATGGGCCGGGCCCGCTGCGTGCTCATCGACAGCGGCGCCACCGCGGCCGGGTACTGCGCCGATGTCACCCGCACCGTGCCGCGCTCGGGCCGGTTCTCGGACCGCCGCTTCCGGGAACTCTACGACCTGGTGCTGGCGGCGAACGCCCTCGGCCGGGCGAACGCGCGGCCGGGGATGTCGCGGAACCGCCTGAACGACATCGCCTGGAAGCCGATCATCGACGCCGGGTACACCCGGCACCACGGGCTGTGGCACCACATCGGCCTGGATGTGCACGATCCCGCCGACTACGACGAGGCATTGGCCCCGGGCATGATCATCAGCAACGAACCCGGTATCTACCTGCCCGACGAGGGCATCGGCATCCGCATCGAGGACGATCTGCTGATCACCGCCGACGGCTGCGAGGACCTCACCGCCGCGATCCCCAAGGACCGGGACGGCATCGAAGCCTGGATGCGCGGCTGATGGCCATCGAATGGGACGGCCAGGTGGCGGCCGCGGGCCAGCGCTGCGCCGTCACCGGCCGCGACCTCGCCCCCGGCGAGGAGGCCTGGGGCGTGCTGCGGCCGGAGGGCGACCGTTTTGTGCGCCAGGACCTGTCCTCGGAGGCCTGGGCCGGTTTCGACCGGACCGGGGTGGTGAGCTGGTGGCGGTTCAAGGTCCCCCAGCCGGTGCAGGGCCGCCGTCTGGTGCTCGATGCCGCGGCGCTCCTGCGCATCTTCGCCGATCTGGGCAACCGCGACGACCGGCCGGCGGCGGTGCTCCGCTGGCTGGTCGCCCTGTGGCTGCTCCGGGGCCGCTCCCTGCAGTTGGCGCGGATGGGCAAGGACGGGTCCCTCACCGTACAGGAACGGGGTGGGGCTTCGACGCTGCTGGCGGATCCCAAGGCCGACGCCGATGAGCTGGCCCGGGCCAGGGATGATCTCCTGGCGGCGGGCGGCATCGCCCCGCACGGTTGAACCTGCGTCAACGCCGGGCGGGCTCGGCGGGGCTCGGCGGAGCGACGGGACGGGGGCCGCTCCCGGGTTTGAGCATGAGCACATCCTGGCGCGGCCGTCGTTCGGCGGTGGGGACCGATGGCAACTGGTCGCGCAGCCGGGCCAGACGTCCATCCGGATCACCGTGGTCGCTGATCATGCGATCAAGGTCCTGTCGGGTCTGCTCCTGGTCGTAGGTCGCCCGCTCCGGCGGACGGCCGGGCGTGGGGGCGCAGCCAAGGACAACCAGGAGCGGAACGGCGGGTAGGCATCGGCGCACGCCTGCCCAGGGTGGGCGGTCGGAAGCGCTGTCGAGGCATGGCGACCCGGCGGTCGGGATCGTCGGAAACCCGCCTGGGCGTGACCCCGAGCCCGGGTTCCGTCCCGGGGCGACCTCTGCCATCGGCCGGGATCGTCCCTTGATATGGTGTCCTGGTAGACGTTTACGCATGTACCGACAGTACCGACAGGGCTCTGGAAGATCAGGTATCAAGAGAGATGAGTACATTCATACACCCGGATGCCGTCGGCATCCGGGCAAAGCCCTTTGACCGGATGCAGCCTTGGCGGATCGCCCGGGGGTCTAGCATGCATGCCCATGGAAGAGCCCCGCCTGCATGTGGTCGTGGACCGCGCCACGCTGTTGACCGCCATCCAGGCTGCCGAGGCCGTGGCGCCGACGAGCAGCACGAAGCCGATCCTCACCCACCTGCTGCTACGGGCCACTCCCGCCGGGATCGAAGTGGTGGCCACGGACAGCCAGGTCGGTCTGCGCTGCCTGGCCCCGGGCGGGCGGGTCGAGATCCCCGGCGAGGTGGTCATCGGTGCCCGGCAAATCGGTGCGATCCTCAAGGAATCATCGAGCCCAGCGGTGACCTTGCGCATGGCGCGCAGCGGTGACCAGCATGTGGTGGAGATCAGCCTGGCGGATGGTGACTACCAGATCCAGGCCGTGGTCGGCGAGGCCTTTCCCGAAGTCGGCGCCTATCCCGACGGGGCTCCCGGCCACACCGTGCCCGGAGCCCGGCTGCACGAGATGTTCCGCGTCACCACGTTGGCCATGGACAAGGACCGGGCGAGCCCGGTGCTGTCCGGCCTGTCCCTGTCGGTGGGCGAGGGAAAACTCGTCCTGGCTGCCACCGACGGCAAGGTGTTGGCCGAGTCCATCGACCTGTCCGACCGCTACCAGAGCATCGATGGCAAGCGCCTTCAGCTCGTCCTTCCGGCCCTGACGGTCAACCACCTCAGCCGGGTGCTCAGCGGGGACATCCCGGCCAAGGTCGAATTCACGAGCAGCGGCAAGGTGGTGTTCTTCCGCCTGCATCTGGCCGATGGCCAGCGCATGGACATCACGAGCCGGCTCATCGATGGCACCTTCCCGAGCTATGCGGCGGCCATCGCAGCGGTGCCGGGAGCGGCCACCGTCACCTTCCAGGCGTCGGAACTGGCGAGCGCCGTACGCCGTACCGCCCTGATGACCAACCAGAGCGCCCGCGGCATCGTCATGGCCCTGGAAAAGGACCGGGCGGTGTTCAGCAACCTGAACTTCACCAACGGCTCCGCCCGCATCCCGGTGAACTGCCAGTACTCCGGATCCCCGGTCCGCCTGGGATTCAGCAGCTCCTACCTGGGCGATGTGATCAAGGCGTACCACGGCGAGACGGTGACCATCGAACTCGGCCGTGGCATGGTGATGCGTCAGCCCGGCTGCACCTTCCTGGTGATGCCGATCACGTTGCCGAATTGATGGACGCCGCCGCCCCCGCCTGGGAGCGCGGCCGGACCGTGGCCGAGCGGCTCATCGCCGCCGGCCACGAGACCTGGTTCGCCGGCGGCTGCGTGCGCGACTACCTGCTGGGCATCCCCTGCGACGATGTCGATGTGGCGACCGCGGCCTCTCCGGAGACGGTCGAGGCCCTGTTCCCGCGCACCGTCCCGGTGGGCAAGGCGTTCGGCATCATCGTCGTGGTCTCCGCCGATGGGGGTCACACGGAGGTCGCCACCTTCCGCGCCGACGGCGTCTACCTGGACGGCCGACGGCCCGAGGGCGTGCGCTTCGCCACCAGCACCGAGGA
>CAMCAC010000118.1 GCA_945872305.1 Candidatus Kuenenia stuttgartensis
ATGTACCGCGCCGGCGTGTACCTGGCCCCGAGCCCCTACGAAGCCGCCTTCTGGTCCAGCGCCCACGGCGCCGCCGAAGTGGCGCACACCCTGAAGGCCGCGAAGGCGGCGTTCCGGGCGGCGGCGAAGGTGTAGGGACGGGCGGGGGACGCTTCCCTCGCCGCCGCCATACCGTACGGTCCGTACGGAGGAGTGGCCATGCCTGCGAAGACCTGCGGCGCCGAGACGGCGCGGACCCATCTGCCGGAACTGATCGAGCGGGCCCATCGCGGCCAGCCCACGGTCATCACCCGGCACGGGAAGCCCTATGCGGCGGTGGTGCCCGTGGACCGGCTCCAGGGGCCCCGGCGGGGGCCGTCGCTCCTCGCCCTGGCCGGGTCCGGCGGGGGCCTGTGGCCGGAGCATGCGGTACGAGCCCTGCGGGATGAGTGGGCATGAGCAGCCACAGGCTGCGAGGGGGAGCGCCGGCGGCGGGCCGGGTTACGGAGAGCTTGGCGGTTGGGATCCCGGACGGCGCCTGCGTCCTGATCGACACCAATCCGCTGATCTACCTGTTCGAAGGGAGCCCGCTCGCGGCAGCGTTCCAGCCCATCTTCGCCGACATCGACGCCGGCCGGATCCAGGCCCTGGTGACACCGATCACCATCGCCGAGGTGGTCGGCGGCCCGCTGAAGGCTGGCAAGGAAGCCTTGGCCGAACGCTACCGGCACACCCTGTGCGCCGGCGCCAGATGGTCCTGCTGCACCATTGATGATGCCATCGCCATGCTGGCCGCCCGGCTGCGCGCGCTGCACCGGCTGCGGCTGCCGGACGCCATCCAGGCCGCCGCCGCGCTGCACCACGGCTGCCACGCCCTGGTCACCCACGACCGGGATTTCCGGGCGGTGCCGGATCTGCTGGTGCTGGGGGATCAGCCCTCCGCCCGCCCGTAGCAGGAGAGCCGGGACAGCACCGGCGGTGCCTGGGTGTCGAGGATGCGGACGCGCACGCCGGTGGTCCACTCCGCGTTGAAGGAGAGGATGCGGCGGGCGCCGATGGTGCCGCCGCGCTGGATCTCGATCCAGGTGTCGCCCAGGCGCACATCGACCGCGAAGGCGGCGATGCGCTGGCCGTGGGCGATGGCTTCGTCGATGCGCACGCCGCCGAGGTGGCGGGGGCCGGGGAACAGGACCTCCACCGAGACCGGACCGGCCCCCGCCGGGGCCCACCAGACGGTGTCCTCGTCGTCATCGGTGAGCGCCCGGGGATCCGCGCCGGTGTGGGGGCACGACACCGTCGGGACCAGCCCGCGGGCGTGGTCGAGGGCGGTGAATGCTTCGACCCGGCGGCGGAAGTCGTGGAGCGCCGCCACGTCCTCGTCGGGGATCAGTCCGCGGGTGTCCGGGGGCAGGTTGAGGTTCAGCCCGTTTCCGCGGCCCACCGTGCGCAGCCACAGGGCGAATAGGTCGGCGCCGCTGCGCGGCCGCTCCTCCGCGTGCCAGAACCACCCGGGGCGGATGCTGACATCCGCCTCGGCCGGACGCCACACGGTGCCATCGGGATCGCCGTGGGCGAGCCGGGCGTGGTCGTCCACCTGACCGACCGCGAAGCCCTCGGGCCGGACCCGGTGCCAATTCGACTCCGCGGCCAGCCCCTGCTCATTGCCGATCCAGCGCAGATCCGGGCCCGCATCGCTGAAGATGACCGCCCCGGGCTGGCGGCGGCGGCAGTCCGCCCACACCCGGTCGAAGCCGTAGTAGCCGGCGCGGTCGATGGTGCGCACGCCGGGGGTGCCGCCGTACCAGCCGTCGCCGCCGTTGGCCCCGTCGAACCAGAGCATGAACAACTCGCCGTAGCGGGTCTGGAGTTCGTCGAGCTGGGCTCGCCAGGTATCGAGGTAGCCGGGGCCGCCGTAGTCGGGGTGGGAGCGGTCCCAGGGCGAGCAGTAGAGGCCGAAGCGCAGGCCCGCCGCCCGGCACATCGCCGCCAGTTCCCCGACCAGGTCGCCGCGTCCCCGGCGCCAGGGCGAGGACGCCACCGAGCGGGCGGTGGTGGCGGTGGGCCACAGGCAGAAGCCGTCGTGATGCTTGGCGGTCAGGACCAGCCCGGTCAGGCCGCCGGCCTTGGCGGCGGCGACCCACTGGGCCGCATCCAGATGACCGGGGTTGAACCGCGCCGGGTCCTCATCACCCCAGCCCCATTCCCGGCCGGTCCAGGCGTTGAGGCCGTAGTGGATGAACCCGTAGAGCGGCTGGCGGTGCCAGGCGAGCTGGGCGGCGGAGGGGGTCGGGCCGTGGGCGGGGATCGGGCAGGGCATGGGGTGGCGTCCTTGCCGCCCATCGTATCAGCCGCCATGGTTCCGGCATGGCGATCCTGCTCCCGGATGTGGCGTTTCCGCTCCTCGGGTCTTCGACCACCGCCCTCGGCGACGGGTTTCCCCTCCGTCTGGTCCATCTCGGCGGGGTGACCCTGGACGAGCGTTGGCGCGGCGCGGACCTGTGCTCGCCCCTGTGGCGCATCTACGCGAACCTGGACGACGGCGCCGCGGCGGTGGTCGGTGGGCGCACGGTGCCGTTCCCCGCCGGGGCGGTGGCGGTGGTGCCCGCCTGGCTGCACTGGGCAGCCCGCTGCCGCGGCCGGGTGCGCCACGGCAACGCCCTGGTGGATCTGCCCGGGCTGACCCGGGAGCGGGTCGAGGCGGCCGCGGACCGGATCGTCATCGTCGCCACCGCCGGCCAGCCCTTGGCCCAGGGCTGGCACGGACTTCTGGCGGAACTCGCCGCCGGTGCCACCCCGGACGAGGTCCGCCACGCCCGCGGGCTGGCCCTGGCGGCGGGGGCCCTGGCGGCGGCCTTCGCCGCCTACGGCTCCCGGGCGGCGCACCTGCGGCCGCGCAGCGGGCTCGCCGCGGACCTGGCGGCCATCGTGGACCACGATCCGGCCCGGCCCCAGCCGGTGGCGGGGATCGCCCGGCGGCTGGGGTTGTCGGTGGCGGAGCTGGGCCGGCGCTGCCGGGCGGAACTGGGCACCTCGCCGGCGCGCTTCGTGCGCGGACGGCGGCTGGCCCGGGCGGCGGAGCTGCTGCGCGGCGGCACCGGCGTCGCGGACACCGCGACCCGCTGCGGCTTCCCGGACCGGACCCGGTTCAGCAAGGCCTTCGCCGCCGCCATGGGCTGCCCGCCCGGGGCATGGCGGCGCCGCCAGGGCCCCGGCTGATCAGCGGCCCTTGGCCGGATCCGGCTTCGCCGTGGTGAAGGTGCCGGTGGTCCAGAAGAGGGGATACATCGCGTCGCCACCGCCCTTGCGGTGGGGATTGGCCACGGCGAGCACGTCGTCCGTCTCCGGACGGTAGAGCAGGCGGATGGATTTCAGGCTGGCGCTGCCGGCGAGGATGGTTCCCGCATCCGTCAGGAGCGGCGCGATCGGGGTGAAGGCCAGGCCGTCCTTGCTGATCGCGGCGTCGATGCGGGTCGGCGGCCATTTCTCGCCACCGGCGAGCATGAACCCGCGCGGTCCGAGGTCGTAGACCGCGGGGAACAGCCAGCCGCTGGCGGGCAGCCGGGTGGTCAGGTCGGTGAGCTTCCCGCCGGTGCGGTGGAATGCCCAGGGCCCCTCGATCGCCTTGGCGGTGAGCAGGGCGAGCCGGGACCCGCCGGGCTGACCGGGGTTCCAGCCGCAGTAGAGGGCAAAGGTCCCGTCGGGGCGCTCGAACAGGCTGCCACCCTCGAAGCGGAAGGCCTGTTTGCCCTTCCGGGCGGCAACGAGCTCGCGCTCCGGCTCTCCGGCCAAGGTACCGAGATGCTTCCAGCTCCCGGTGGTGCCGTCGGGACTGGTGAACACGGCAGGGTAGAGTTCGGTCAGTTTGCCACCGGCGCCATACTCGGGGCCGATGGCGGCGATGACCACGTGGCGGCCGTCCTTCAACCGGGCGGCAGCCGACCGGCTGATGATCGGCGTCTTCCGGCCAAGAAGGTCCGCATCGTAGCCGCGGACGATGTCGGCCCCGAATCGGGGCATGGTCCGCTGCAGGCCGGCGAGATCCGGGCCCGGCAGGCCGATGACCATGTCGGTGCCGTTCACGTTCGCGTCGCACCACAGTTCGACCCCGCCGGACTGGCCGGCGAGCAGGTTGTAGTAGCTGACGGCGAGGGGCTTGCCGCCGGGGGTGAGGGCAGCCCAGGCGCCCCAGGCGATGGGGGCCTTGGCATCACCGGCGGCCAGGGCCGCGACGCATGCGAGGAGCAGGAGGAAACGCATGCCGGAATCTAGGCCAAGACCGTGGGCGGGCGATGGGGGGATTTGCGACAGCCGGGATCCATGCAGCATCCGCTGCCATGATCATCCCCGGCGACCGCATCCTCTTCCAGGGCGACAGCATCACCGACGCATCCCGCGACAAGGCCAAGGACGGCGGCTCCGGAGTGGAGGGCGGCCAGCACCTGGGTTCCGGCTACGCCATGCTCGCCGCCGCCCGGCTGCTCGCGGACCGGCCCGGGGACCGCATCGAGGTGCGCAACCTCGGCATCAGCGGCAACCGGGTCGTGGACCTGGCGGCGCGCTGGCAGGAGCACTGCTGGAACCTGAAGCCGACGGTGGTGTCGATCATGATCGGGGTCAACGACACCTGGCACCAGTTCCAGCGCGAAGCCGGCGTGGACCATGCCCGGTTCGAGCGCACCTACCGCCATCTGCTCGCGGACACCCGAGCCCGCCTGCCCGGGGTGCGCTTCGTGCTCTGCGAGCCGTTCGTCCTGCCCTGCGGCGTGGTCGGTCCCGGTTGGCGCGAGGATGTCGACGCCCGCCGCGCCGTGGTGAAGACCCTGGCCGGGGAGTTCGCCGCCGTGTTCGTGCCCTTCCAGGCGGTCTTCGACGCGGCCTGTACCCGGGCCCCGGCGGAGTACTGGGGCGCCGACGGCGTGCATCCGTCGCCCGCCGGGCACCAGCTCATGGCCGACGCCTGGCTGGCGGCGGTCGGACACCACCGGGAGCGGTGACGGACGGCGGCGGCGGGTCCCCTGGTTGCCACGCAGGCGGTCAGCCCATGGTGGGCGGACCAGGAGCCGTGCCCATGACCACGATCGCCAAGGACACGGTGGTGTCCTTCCACTATTCCCTGACCACGCCCGAAGGCGAGCAGATCGACCGCAGCCAGCCGGGCGAGCCGCTCACCACCCTCATCGGCCACCAGGGGATCATCCCCGGCCTGGAGCGCCAGCTCCTGGGCAAGGCCGTCGGCGACAGCTTCGAGGCCACCGTGCCTCCGGCCGAGGGCTACGGCGAGCACGACCCCGAGCTCGACCTCGTGGTCCCGATCAGCAACTTCCCCAAGCAGTACCACGAGCAGCTCGGGCCCGGCGCCCGCTTCCGCGGCCCGCATCCGACCAAGGAAGGCGAGGACGCCATGTACACCGTGGTCCAGCGCGAGGGCGACCAGGTCTTCGTGACCGGCAACCACGAACTCGCCGGCAAGACCCTGGTCTTCAAGATCGAGATCGCCTCGATCCGCGCTGCCAGCGCCGAAGAGCTGGCGCACGGCCACGTGCACGGCGCGGGCGGCCACCACCACTGACCGCCTCCGGGCTCCGGAGCCGGGCCGGGGCTGGATCCCCGGGACATCCCGGCAGGCTCCGGCCATGGCTCCGAGCGCCGGTGCGGTCCTGGTCGCGTCGCCCCTGCTGGCAGATGCGAACTTCGCCAAGAGCGTCGTGTTCCTGCTGGAGCACGGCGAGCGCGGCTCCATGGGCCTGATCATCAACCGGCCCCTGCCGGAGCGCCTCGGCGACATCTGGGCAGAGGTGCCCCCGGGCTTGGCGCCGGCGGCGATCGCCGCCGACGGCGGGCCGGTGGGCCGCACCGGCGGCCTGATCCTGCACGGCTGCACCGATCTGCCCGGCTGCCAGGAACTGGTTCCCGGCCTGGCGGCGGGCGGCGCCATCGAAGCCATCGCCGCCCGCTTCCCCCAGGGTCCGTCCCGGCTCGGGCCGCGGCTGTTCCTCGGCCACAGCGGCTGGGGCGCCGGCCAGCTCGATGCGGAGCTCACCCAGGGCTCGTGGATCCTCCGCCACGGCCGCCTCGACTGGGTGCTGCGCCCGGACCACGGCGAGGGCCTCTGGCAGCAGCTCATCGACAGCCCCGATCCCCGCCTCATCCCCTCGGTGAACTGACATGCCCCGTTCCGCCACCATCGCCCGCGCCACCAAGGAGACCCGGATCGAGGCGACCTGGGACCTCGATCCCGCCACCGCCGGCGGCGACATCGCCACCGGCATCGGCTTCCTCGACCACATGCTCGAAGCCCTGGCCAAGCACAGCGGCACCCGCATCACGGTGCGCTGCCAGGGCGACCTCCACATCGACGCCCACCACACCATCGAGGATGTGGGCATCGTGCTCGGGCAGTGCCTGAAGGAGGCCCTGGGCGAGCGCGCCGGGATCGAACGCTTCGGCCACCTGGAATGCCCGCTCGACGAAGCCCTGGTCGCCGCCACCGTCGATGTCAGCGGCCGGCCGTGGCTGACCTACGAACTGACCCCGCCCGGCCCGATGCTCGGCCAGCTCCCGGTGGAGCTGGTCCCGGACTTCTTCGGCGCCCTCGCCGACCAGGCGCGCATCTGCATCCACCTGCACCAGCGCTGCGGCCGCAACAGCCACCACATCGTCGAGGCCGCCTTCAAGGCCTTCGCCCGGGCCCTGCGCCAGGCGATCCGCGTCACCGGATCCGAGGTGCCGTCGACGAAGGGGATGCTCGGATAACGGGAAGGGGGAGGGGGGAGGGGGGAAGGGACAGCCAAGCAACGCCGGCCCCGCGCACGATGCCCCCTGCTTCACCGTCCTGCTCGTCACCCACCAACCCACACCCGATCCACGCCGCCCCCTCCCCCCCTCCCCCCTCCCCACGTGCCATCCCCATGCTGACCCACATCCGCTACTGGTCCCAACCCCTCGGCCGCCAGGCCGAGATGTACGCCGTGGTGCCCCAGGGCCCGGGGCCGTTCCCGGTGGTGTACCAGCTCCATGGCCTGTCCGACGACGCCAGCATCTGGCTGCGCCGGACCACCATCGAGCCGCAGTTCGAGCGGGCGGGCATCATGGTGGTGACCCTGGACGGTGGGCGCGGCTTCTACGCCGACCACGCGGACGGGGTTGAAAAATGGGAGAGCCACATCCTGGCCTCGGTCGACCTCGTGGACCAGACCTTCCGCACCATCCCGGAGCGGGCGGCGCGGGGGATCGGCGGCCTATCCATGGGCGGCTACGGCGCCCTGCGGATCGGCCTGCGCCACCCCCAGCGCTTCGCCAGCGTGGTCGCCCACAGCGGGGTGGCCTGCCCGCGCGCCTGGCGCGCGCTGAAGCGCATGCCCGATGCGGAGATGGCGCGGATCTTCGGACCAACGGTGGCCGATGACGCGGTACCCGCGTGGCTGGCGCCTCGGGCGACGCCGCTGCCGAGCCTGCACATCGACTGCGGCAGCGAAGACTTCCTGATCCAGCTCAACCGCGACCTGCACGCCAGCCTGGAGCGCGACCAGATCCCGCACACCTACCGCGAATACCCCGGCGCCCACACCTGGGACTACTGGGACGCCCGCCTCCCCGAGGCCATCGCCCACCATCGGGCCGCATTCGGGCGCTGATCCGTTCAGCGGATCCGCACCGTCGCGATCTCCCACGGCCGCAGGGTCACCACCGCCGTGACACCGTCTGCTGGCAGCGGCGCCAGATCCATCTCCAACCCGTCACAGCGCCACGCCGCCGTCCCCGCGGGCAGGGAGACCCGCGCCGTGCGGGCGGCGCCGCCGTGCTCGACCAGGCGGAGGATGCACCCGCGGCCGTCCTCCGCCGGCTTCACCGCCGCGAGCTGTACAGCCGGATCATCGATGACGACCCCGGACGCCCACGCTGGCGCGCTCTCTGCCACGGGCGCCACCGGCACCGCGGCGCGGAACCGGCGGGCGGCGGCGGCCACCGCCGCGGTGCCTCCGGCCCGGTGCGGCATCAGGCCGTGGCGAAACGCATGGTGTCCGGCATCCCGCTGGCCGGTGACCGGGAAGGTCGTCTCGTGCCAGTCGAGCTTCAGGCAGTGTTCGAAGGCGGGGCTGCGCAGCAGCGACACGAGCACGGTGCCGTCCTCGATCCGCAGCGCCGGGGTGCCACGCTCCAGCACCGCCAGACCAGGGCCGTCCCCGGGCAGGGTGGCGGCGAAGCCGTGGGCGGGCCAGTCGCCGCTCGGATCCGACAGGCCGATGCCGGTCTTCTCGTAGCGGTCCCGCTCCAGCCAGCCGGCGGGGATGCCGTACACCGCCCGGTCGGTGCGGGCCCGGCTCGGGAAGGCGAGGCGGATCCGGCGATTCGCGGCGTTCCAGAACACCTCGGTGTCCACCTCGACCCACGGCAGCCCGGGCAGGACCCGGACCACCTGGAGCCAGTGCAGATTATACAGGCACGGATCGCGATCGTCGCCGAAGGTGCGCTCGTTCTCATAGGTGCCTGTGGTCCACCACTCCAGGGCCGCGCCCACCCGCCGCGCCGCGAGCAGCCGCTGCATGTCGCGGCACTCGACCCGGCGCCGGTCCCAGTCCCGGGTGCCCCAGGGATCACCGATGTCGCGCTCCAGGATCGGCATCCCCACCGGCACCGCACCGGCGCAGAACACGCCACCGTCCGCGTGGGCTAGGCTGGTCACCCCGCGCTCGCCCCAGCGCACGGTCCAGCCGTGGGCGGTGACGGTATCGCCGGCGAGATCCTCGACCGGGGTCGGCGCCGGGGCGGGGCGCAGACGCACCGTGCGGGTGCCCAGGGCGGGTACCGCCGGGACCAGCACCCGCAGCCGGCGAGGCGCGGGCAGGCCGCGCTCCTCCCACAGCCCCACGCCCAAGGGCCGGTGGCCGTAGGGGGGGCGCGGATCAGGATCCGCCACATCGCCGTTGCCGACCACCGGCAGCACCGCGCCGGTGTCGTCCACCGCTTCCAGGGGTCCGTCCGCGGGCAGGTCCAGGAGCAGGTCCGCAGCCTGGGGCTGGGCGTTGAAGCAGGCCACCGCCGGGCCCGAGGGGCCCAGCAGGCGCCGGGCCGCGTCCTCCGCCGTCCGCTCCGCCGCAGCCACCACCCCGGCGGCGAGGTCGAGCAGCTCGTCCTGCACTGGATCCGCGTGGGTGCCGGTGATCGCATCGTGGTGGAACAGGATCGGCATCCCCACCGGCACCGCACCGGCGCAGAACACGCCACCGTCCGCGTGGGCTAGGCTGGTCACCCCGCGCTCGCCCCAGCGCACGGTCCAGCCGTGGGCGGTGA
>CAMCAC010000119.1 GCA_945872305.1 Candidatus Kuenenia stuttgartensis
CCACGCAGGTGGACCCCAACCCGCTGCGCGGGTGCCCTCGGCAGGTTCGAATCCCGGCCGCCGGGTTGGGGCTCGGGAATACAGCTTTTTCCGTGGGTCGCCGTGTTGGGATTCGTTGGTGAGCACCGTGCGGCAGCGGGGGGGATCAGATCTGGGTGTCCGGGCGTCAGTGGATGCCAGGGCGACCAGATCCGCTGCCGCCGGCCACGGGGTGGCCGGGTCCAGCGTGGGGCGCGCTGGACCTCGGTTTGTGCGGGGGGCCCTTATTCGCCGGGGATGCCCTGGGCGGCGTGGCTGGCGGTGGTGGGGGCGATGAGGCCGGTGACCGGGGAGCTGGCGTTGGCGAAGCGGCGGCGGGGGATGCGGCCGGCGCGGGCGGCCCACCAGCCGGCTTCCAGGGCGTGGCGCATGGCCCGGGCCATGGCGACGGGGTCTTTCGCCCCGGCGATGCCGGTGTTGAGGAGGACACCGGCGGCGCCGAGTTCCATGGCGACGGTGACATCCGAGGCGGTGCCGACGCCGGCGTCGATGATGATCGGGACCTTGGCGCGCTCGAGGATGATCTCCATGCTGTTGCGGTTGAGGATGCCGAGGCCGCTGCCGATGGGGGCGCCGGCGGGCATGACCGCGTGGGCGCCGGCGGACTCCAGCTCCTGGGCCAGGACCGGGTCGTCGCTGGTGTAGACGAGCACGGTGAAGCCGTCGGCGACCAGGCGCCGACAGGCCTCCAGGGTCTGGGTCGGGTGGGGGAGCAGGGTCTGGGTGTCCGCCAGGACTTCGAGCTTCACCATCTCCGACAGGCCGAGTTCCCGGCCGAGATGGGCGGTGCGGATCGCGTCGTCCGCCGAGAAGCAGCCGGCGGTATTGGGGAGGAGCTGGTAGCCCGCCAGATGGTCGATCAGGGAGCCGCCAGTACCGCGGGCGTCGAGGTTCGCCCGGCGGACCGCCACGGTCACCACATCGCAGCCGCTTTCCTTCAGGGCCGCCACCATGGTCGGGTTGTCCGCATACTTCCCGGTGCCGGTGAGCAGGCGCGAGCGGAAGGTGTACGGACCGACGACGAGGGGCGGGATCTGGGTCATGGGCGGAAGCCTGCCGACGGCGGCCCCGGGGTGAACCGGGTTGTCCGCGCCGGCCTGCCGCCATACCGGGCACGCATGCGCCTGAGCATCTTCACCGCCTGCACGCCGTGGCTGCCCCTGGAGCGGCTGGTGCCCGAGGTCGCCGCCGCCGGCTACGATGGAATCGAGATCGGGCTGCGGGAGCGGCAGTGGGATCCGGCGAAGCCGCCGCAGTTCTGGGGCAACAATCCGGCGCACCTGGATTGGAAGACCTGCGAGACGGAGGCGGTGGCGTTGCGCCGGCAGCTTGATGGGGCGGGCTTGCGCTGCCCGTGCGTGGGCGCCTATCTGGACACCGCCGCGCCGGCGGACCCCCTGCGGGTGGCGGCGGCGGTGGCGGGAACCCTGGGGGCCGGGCTGGTCCGGCTGCGCACGCCGTCACCGGTGGCGGGCCGGGTGGCAGAGCAATGGCGGGATGCCCGGGCCCGGGTGCGGGAGCTGGAGCGCATCGCCACGGCGGCGGGGATCGCCTGGGCGATCGAGATGCACGACCGCTCCCTGACCGCATCGGCCAACGCCTGCCTGCGGTTGCTGGAGGACCGGGACCCGCGCCGCGTGGGTGTGATCCTCGAACCCGGGAACATGGTCACCGAGGGCAACGAGGCCCTGCCCATGGCGATCGAACTGCTGGCGGAGCGCATCCTCCACGTCCATGTGAAGGATGTCCGGGTCGAGACCCGGGCCCAGGCGGACCGGCTGAGCCGGGCCGCCACCAGCTTCGCCCCCCTGGGCGAAGGCGTGCTCGACTGGCCGGGGATCCTGGCCCACCTCGCGCGCCGGGGCTACGACGGCTGGCTGTCCGTGGAGAATTTCACCGGGAGCGCGCTGGGTCCGGCCCGCATGGCCGGGGATCTGGCGACGGTGCGCGGGTGGCTGCCCGGTCAGGGCGTGGCGACCCAGGCCGCGAGCTGATCCTTCGGCAGGGCGCCGACCCGGGTGGCGACCTGGGTGCCGTTGCGGACCAGCACGAGGAAGGGAATCGACTGCACACCGTACTGTTTCGCCAAGGCCGGGTGCTGGTCCACGTCGATCTTCACGACCTGCACGCCGCGCTCCGCGGCGACCTCGGCCAGGACAGGTGCGAGCACCTTGCACGGGCCGCACCAGACGGCGTGGAAATCCAGGACCACCGTGCCGCTGGTGGCGCTGATCAAGGGCGACAGCGGGGCACCGGCGGGGAGTTCGCTGACGGCGCCATCGGCGGCGGTGAGGGCGGTGGCGAGGACAAGGGCGGCGAACAGGCGCATGGGATCCTCCGGGTGGGTCAACCGTCCGCGGCGTACACCTCGGCGGTCACACCGAGCCGACGCACGCGGTCCGCGATCCTGTCGAGGGCGGCGCGGGGCAAGGCCCCGACGTACGCCTCGGTGGTCGCGCGGGCGGTGGTGTAGACCTGGACCAGGCGGATGCGCGCCCCATCCCGGCGAAGGTCCGACAGGCGGTCGGCCCAGGCGTCCAGCTCCGCCTCGGTCGGCGGCTCCCCATGCAGGGTCATGAACAGGGACTGGATGGTCAGATCCCGCCGCCGGCCGGTGGCCAGGAGATTGGCGAGGACCTTGGCGAGGGGCGTCTTCGAACGGTCCACCTGCTGGTAGTAGCCCTCGGTTCCCGCGTCGAGCTTGCCCCACACCTCGTCCTCGGGGCGGAACCGGTCGATGGCCGCCGCCACCGGGGCGCGGTCGAGGACCGTGGCGTTGGTGATCACCACCGTCTTGGCGGACTCCAGGCCGTGGGCGGCCCGGCGGGCGGCGACCAGGGCGGCGGCGGCGGGGAACTCCGGGCAGGTGGTCGGCTCGCCGTCGCCGGAAAAGGCGATGTCGTTGAACCGGCGGAGGGGTTCCGGCGTGCGATCGAAGGGAGGCTGGGTCCAAAACGAGCCGTCTGCCACCGCCCCGAGCAGGTCGTCCAGTTCCTGGGCCAGCACCGCCAGATCCACCGGCCGGCGGTCGCCGGGCGTGCGCCGATCCACACAGCAGTACACGCAGTCGAAGTTGCAGACCTTGTCGGGGTTCAGGTTCACACCGACGGATAGGCCCCGGGACCGACGGGAGATCACCGGATACACATAGCGGTTGGTGGCGAACGACCGGGTGTGGTCGGCGAAGAGCGGCGTGGTCACGGCCATGGGCGCGGGTGTACGGCCCGGGGCCGCCAGGACAGGGGCCGGACCCCCGGCCCTCGGCGGCATCGGCCATCACCGGACCACGATGGAACGATGCATGATGACAGTTCCGCCCCGCTGGTACAATGGCGCCAGAGGAAGACCGGAGACGACCCCGTGACGCAAGCCCCCCGGGGCCTTCATCGGAGTTGCGAGGACGGACCAGACGACTGACGTGCACACGGAGGACGACTGACAACCGAGCACCGACGGCATTGGTGGAGCCGTCTCCGACCAGGGTGAGCCACCCGCACCAGGCCACGGCAACCGCGCCGGGCCCACGACACGGGTCGCCACCCCCTCTCCCCGCCGCCCCGGTCCCACGACCGGGGCGGCGCTGTTTTTCCAGGCGGGCGCGCCCCTCGGCCCATGGCCGAGCGGCGCTCACGGAGGCCCGGTCGTGGGACCGGGGCGGCGCTGTTTTTCCAGGCGGGCGCGCCCCTCGGCCCATGGCCGAGCGGCGCTCACGGGGGGCCCGGTCGTGGGACCAGGGCGGCGCTGTTTTTCCAGGCGGGCGCGCCCCTCGGTCTATGGCCGAGCGGCGCTCACGGGGGCACTTCTGGCCTGCATCGTGATCGTCGACCACGCCGTGGAGCCGCCTGGGGGCGCTTCCGCAGGCGAGCCAGCACATCCTGGGTGGAGGAGCCCCGACAGACGGCCACGCTCCGCTCAGACTGGAGCATCATCGTGAGCACGGCGATGGGATCCTGGGTGCCCTCGTCGGCAGCGACGTCCACGCACCGTTTCGTGAGTGCATCCCGTCGAAGGTGGTTCCCAGCGACGGGGCGATGGTTGACGCGATGCATCTGATCGCTCACCGCACCACCCAGGCCCACACCCGGCCCTTTACCGCGTCGCCGGCGTGGATGCCGCTGCGGCGGAGGGTGGCGATGCGGGCCAGGGCGTCCCGGTCCACCGGCTGGGCATCGAGGGCGCCGGCGGCCACGGCGGCGGCGCTGGCGCCGGTGGCGAGGTGGCCGGCCCGGCGCTCCCAGAGCGGTTCGGGGGCGGCGGCGGCCTCGGCGGCCAGGGCGGCGGCGAACAGGCGGAACGGGGCGCCGGGGGCGGCCAGGGCGGTGGGGTCCGCGACCAGGGCAGGCATCGCGTCCAGGCCGGCGGCGGCGCGGATGCGCTCCGGCGGCAGGCCGGCGGCGGCCAGGGTGCCGCGGTAGATCGGGGCCAGGGCCGGCGCGTCGCTGAATGCGCTGTCGCCGAGGAGATCCAGGCCGGCGGCGGGATCGCCGACGAGCACATGCAGGGCGGCGAGCCGGCGGCGGTTCTCGCAGCGGGCTGCGGGCCAGCCGGCGCCGCCGGCGACGAAGTCCAGGTCCGCCCGCTCGCGCAGGGCCAGGGCGGCGGTGGCGGAATGCTCGATATGCAGCGCCTGGTCCGCCTGGCGGATGGCGAGATCCGCGGCGAGCAGCGGACCGCCGGCCACCCGCAGGTGGTCCGTGGCGAGGGTGCGCCAGCGGTCGATGCGCGACGCCGCCACCGGCGCCGCCAGCACCGCCGCGTACACCTGGGCCAGGGCGGTGGCGGACGGCGCCGCATCCAGCGCCTGGGCCGCCAGGGCGGGGAAGCCGGGATCCGCCGGGTCCATGGCGGTGAGCCGGTCCAGCCACGGCTGCCAGTCGCCATCCGTCACCGGAACTGCCGCAGCGGTCATGCGCCGCTCGAGCGCCGTGACGGGATCCACGCCCCGCCACGCGGCGATGGCGATGCCGATCACCAGGCCCAATACGGCAAGTCCGATGATACGAGCGATCATGAGGCCCCCTGTGGCCGGGGATGGTCCCGATCCACGCACCGGGACCAAGTGCCGGCGGGGTGGGGCTCGGCGGGCTCCGACATGCGGGGCATTCGAGACGGCCTCACGGCCGAGCCGAGCGATGCTCGGCGGTCCCGACGGCGGCCGATGGCCGCCGGGCATCTTCGCGCGGTCATTGGGGAAAATCCACCAACCCTGCCATCCTCCGCGGCCCTCCGATCCCTCCCGCCCTCCTGTTAGCTCGCCGCAGGCGCCCGGCCCGCCGCAGGCGCCAAGCCCGCCCTCAGTACGCGAACTGCCGCAGCGAGCGCAGGTCGCCGCCGTGGAACACGCGGATGTCGCTGATGCCGTGGCGGACCATGGCCAGCCGTTCCAGGCCGAGACCGAAGGCGAAGCCGTTCCACTCCGCCGGGTCGATGCCGCCGTTGCGCAGGACCTGGGGGTGGATCATGCCGCAGCCGAGGAGCTCCATCCAGTCGTGGTAGCGGACCTCCGGCGGGGCCGAGGGCGAGCGGATGTCCACGTCGAAGCCGGGCTCCACGAACGGGTAGTAGGCGGGGCGCAGGCGGACTTCGACATCGTCGCGGCCGATCAGGCCCTTGAGCAGGGTGGTCAGGGTGCCGACCAGGTGGCTCACGGTGATGCCGCGGTCGACGACGAAGCCCTCGACCTGGGTGAAGGTGTTGTCGTGGGTGGCGTCCACCGCCTCGTAGCGGAACACCCGGCCGACCACCACCGAGCGCAGGGGCAGGGTGAGCCGGCCCTGGCCGGCGAGCTCGTAGAAGCGGCTCTGCACCGAGCTGGTGTGGGTGCGCAGGCAGCGGCCGTCGGTGAGCCAGAAGGTGTCCTGGGCGTCCCGGGCCGGGTGGTCCTGGGGGATGTTCAGGCGGGTGAAGTTGTAGTCGTCGTGCTCGGCGTGGGGGCCGTCGACCACGCTGAAGCCCATGCTGGTGAACACCCGCTCGACCTCGCGGCCGAGCCGGGACAGGGGATGGATGCTTCCCGGGCGGTGGGCGGGGGCCGGCTGGGTGATGTCGAGGGGGCCGCCGTCGCCCTGGTCCGCGAGGCGGGCCTGGGCGTCCTTCCAGGCGGTCTCCGCGGCCTGCTTGGCGGCGTTGAACAGCGGGCCGAGGTTGCGCTTCTCCTCCGGCGGGGCGGCGCGGAAGGCCTCCTGCAGGGCGACGATGCGGCCCTGGCGGCCGAGGAGGGCGATGCGGGCGGTCTCGACCGCAGCGACATCCGCGGCTCCAGCGAAGGCGGTGGCGGCGTCACCCTGGAAGGCGGCAAGATCGTCGGCGAGGGGCATGGGGGCGGGATCCTGGGCGCGTGGGCCCTGCGGCAACCGCGGTTGCGCGCCCCCCTGGCGGACCAGGATCCGCGGCCCCATGCCCACCCCGCCCGACTCGGTCGTCGGCTCCCTGCCCCCGGCGGTCGCCGCCGCGATCCAGGACCATTGTCTGGCCTGCTACCCGAGCGAGGCCTGCGGGATCCTGGTCGGACAGCCCGGCGCCCCGTCCCGCTTCCTGCCCATGGACAACCAGGCGGACCGCCTGCACGCCATGGATCCCGAGGAATTCCCTCGCACCAGCCGGGACTTCTTCGCCCTGAACATGGCCAAGGTCATGAAGGCGGTGCGCGAGGCCGAGGCCGCCGGCGAGGCCTGGCTGGCCATCGTCCACAGCCACATCGACTGCGGCGCCTACTTCTCGTCCGAGGATGTCCGCAACGCCGCCCCCGAGGGCGAACCCGCCTTCCCGGACCTGGACCAGATCGTGGTCGATGTCCGGGCCTGGGGCGTGGTCGAAGCCCGGTCGTTCCGCTGGAACGGCCAGGGCTTCGTGCCGTGCCGGACCTGGACCGCCGAGATCGCCAAGGAGCGCTGAATGGCCCGTTCCATCGACACCCTCGCCGTGCATGCCGGCGAGCACCGCGAAAAGGCCCACGACAGCCTGGTCACCCCGCTGATCATGGCGACCGCATACCCGTTCGTGAACACGGCGGAACTGCACGCCTACTTCAAGGGCGAGCACGAGCGCGGCGAGGAGTACGGCCGTTACGGCAACCCGACCCAGGAGGTCGCCGAGAAGAAGCTCGCCGCCCTCGACGGCGGCGAGGCGGCGCTGCTCACCTCGACCGGCATGTCGGCCATCGTCACCACCCTGCTGTCGATCCTGAAGCCCGGCGTGCATGTGGTGATCACCGCCGACAGCTACCGCAAGACCCGGGTCTTCGTCCGCGAGTTCCTGGCCAAGTTCGGCATCGAGCACACCGCCTGTGAGCCGAGCCTGGCGGGGATCCAGGCGGCGGTCACCGCCAAGACCCGGCTGATCATCACCGAGTCGCCGACCAACCCGTATCTGAACTGCATCGACCTGACCGGGCTGGCGGCGTTCGCCAAGGCCAACCGGATCAAGACCATGGTCGACGCGACCCTGGCCACGCCGTACAACCTGCGCCCGATCGAGCACGGCATCGATCTCGTGGTCCACAGCGCCACCAAGTACCTGGGCGGGCACAACGACCTGCTCGCCGGCGTGGTGGTCGGCAAGGCGGAGATGATCCAGGCGATCCGCGAGCACCAGGGCATGTTCGGCGCCCTGGCCAGCCCGTTCACCGCCTACATGCTCATCCGCGGCCTGAAGACCTTTGCCGTGCGCATGGAGCGGCAGAACGCCAGCGGCCTGCGCATCGCCCGCTTCCTGGAGGCCCACCCCAAGGTCGCCCGGGTGTGGTACCCCGGCCTGGAGAGCCACCCGGCCCACGCCATCGCCAAGGCCCAGATGCGCGGCTTCAGCTCTCTGATCAGCTTCGCCATCAAGGGCGGCATCGAGGAGGGCTCGAAGGTCATCGACGCCTGCACGATCCCCTACCTGGCCCCCAGCCTGGGCGGCCCGGAATCGCTCATCGAGCAGCCGGCCCTCATGTCGTACTACGACAAGTCGCCGGAGGAGCGCGCCCGCCTGGGCATCCGCGAGGACCTGATCCGCCTGTCCGTGGGCCTGGAGTCCGCCGACGACCTGATCGCGGACCTGGACCAGGCGCTGAATCGGATCTAGCCGGATAGCAGGTTGCGGGCGGACGCTGCACGCCACGCGTTCCGGGTTGCGGGTTGATCCTCCCCCGGTTTTGTTGACCTCCTGATAAGCGGGAAACCGCCGATAGGATGTCGACCATGCCGAACCAGCCACCCGTTCCCCAGCCCTCGGACCCCCAGCGCCGAAGGACCTACACCAAGGAGTTTAAAGCCCAGGCCATCGCTCTGGCCGTTCGTCCTGGGATGTCGTTCCGTAGGGCGGCCGCCGATCTCGGGATCAACGAGGCTATGCTCCGGGAATGGGCCAAGCGTGCCCGGCTCGATGGGTCGGATGCGTTCCGGGGTCATGGCGTGCGCACTGAGTCTGAAGCCCGCATCGCCGCATTGGAGCGCGAGAACCGGATCCTGCGGGAAGAGCGGGATATTTTAAAAAAGCGACGGAATTCTTCGTGAAGGAGCGACGGTGAGGTACGCCTTCATCGAGGCCCACCGGCCGATCTGGCACCTGAAGGTGATGTGCAGGACCCTGAAGGTGTCCAAGCAAGGCTACTTCTGCTGGCGGGATGGCCGTGAGTCGCCTCGACGGTCGGCGGACCGCGACTTGGCGGTGAAAATCAAGGCTGTGCACGACGCTCACCGGCAGGTCTATGGCAGTCCGCGGATCCATCAACACCTGCGGATGGAGGGCGTCCGGGTCAGCCGGAAACGGGTCGAACGGGTGATGCGGGAGTCCGGCATCCGGGTCCTGCCCAAGCGCCGGTTCGTGCGCACGACGGACTCGGATCACGACCACCCGATCGCGCCGAACCTGCTGGAGCAGGACTTCCGGGCCAGCGGTCCAAACCAGCGCTGGGTGACCGACATCACCTACATCCCCACTGGGGAAGGATGGCTGTACCTGGCGGCCATCATCGACCTGTTCAGCCGGCGGGTGGTCGGCTGGGCCATGGATGCGCACATGGATCGCAGCCTGGTGCTGCGGGCCTTGGACATGGCATTGCGGAACCGTGCCCCCGCCCATGGCCTCATCGGCCGGACCTATCCGG
>CAMCAC010000120.1 GCA_945872305.1 Candidatus Kuenenia stuttgartensis
GCATGCCGCCGGTACCGATGCCCACAGCGCCCTGTTCCGGGATCCCCACGGCAGCAAGGCCGCCTGGATGGTGCCCATGCGCTGGATCGCCACCGGGGCCATCATCATCGCCATCTGGGCGGTGGTGGTCGCCGCCCTGCGCGCCCTCAACGCCCGCGCCGGCGAGGGTCACGCGGCCCTGGCCCGCTGGGGCGTGGTCGCCCTGATCGTCCTGATCCCCACCTTCACCCTGTTCATCTGGGATGCGCTGCTCGCCCTGAATGTCGGTTTCGTGTCCGCCATGTGGGGCTTCTATGGTCTGGTCGGCGGCATGCAGGCCGCCCTCGCCTTCCTGATCCTCATCATCCTCGCCATCGGCCGTGGCCCCAATGCACGGCTCGGCGAAAAGCACCTGCTCCATGACCTCGGCACCTGGATGGTCGGCGGTGCCTGCGTGGTGACCTACATCACCTTCGCCCAGTACGCGATCATCTCCTTCGCCAACCTCGACGAGGAGACCCACTTCATCCTCATGCGTCAGCAGCACGGCTACGGCTGGCTGTACGTCGCGGAGGCGGTCCTGCGCATCAGCCCGTTCGCGATCCTGATGAGCCAGACCGCCCGGACCCATCCGGTGGCCCTGATCGCCGCGGCGGTGGCGGTGCTCGTCGGCTTCGCCATCGACATCACCTGGATCATCGTCCCTGCCGCCTCCCCGGACCACCTGCCCTCCGCCGTCTGGTGGGTGGCCCACGCCCTCGCCGTCCTCGGCGGTTTCGGGCTGTGGCTGCTTCCGGTCGCCCGGCTTCTCGCCGCCGCCCCGGTCGCCCCCGTCGGCGACGCCCGTCTGCGTCCCGCCCTCGACGCCGATCACCTGCACTGAGCCCCGACCATGGATCAGCACCACGACGACCACGCCCACCAGGGACCTCCCCCCAAGGAGGTCAGCCATCCCGTCCTGTGGACGGTGGGCCTGCTCGTGTCCGCCGCCGTCATCGTCGGATTCTTCGTCTACTGGTGGGGCATCGGAGCCGTCCACGGCCGGGATCTCGGTCCCATCCCGCTGAAGCCCAAGGCGGCGCCGCCGGTGGACCACGCTGCGCTCATCGCCGACCGCGGTGACGCGGTGCTCGCCAAGGGCGAACTGATCTACGCCAACAAGTGCGCCTCGTGCCACGGCGCCGATGGCACCCAGCCGACCGCCGGCCACATCCGCAACTTGGCCAAGGATGCCTTCAAGGCGCCGGACGGCGGTGGGCCCTACGGCTTCTTCCTCACCCTGACCAACGGCCTGGGTGCCCAGATGCCCGCCTACAAGGCGAGCCTGTCGGTCGAGGACCGCTACGCGGTGACCCACTTCGTGCGCGAGAAGATCGTCAAGACCAAGAATGCCGACCACTACCTCGCCGACGACCCGGCCCCGGTGAAGGCCAAGATCCCCCGGCCGACCGCTGGCGGGACCGGAGCCGGTGAAGCCGAGGTCGTCCCCTGGGAGGTCAAGCCGCCCAAGGGCATCGAGGCCCTGATGGCCCACGACGCCGCCGCCGCCGAGCGCCGGATCGCCGCCCTCCAGGGATGGGTCGCCGCCAGCGGTCTCGGCTCCGTGGACAGCGCCGCCCTTGCCGCCGCCCGTCCCGGGCATCTCGACGCCCTCGCTGCCGCCGCCCGCCAGGGCGCCGACGGCGAGGTTGCCGGGGTCGCCGTCCTGGCCCGCATCCTGCCCCTGCGTTCCCAGTCCGAACTCGCCGACATCCACCGCCGTCTGGCTGCGGCCCCCGCCGGAGTGCCCCAGTGATCCGTACCCTGCTGGCTTCGCTCATCGCCCTGATCTGCGCCGTCGCGCCGCTGACGGCCGCCGAGGGCTCCCCCGCCGCCGCCGCCCTGGCCGAGGCGGACCGTCTCGTGGCGGTCTACAACCCGGACCTCCTGGCCCGGGTCCCCGGCGAGAAGAAGCCGCTCACGGCCATCGAGAACCCGTTCATGGGCGAGCCGGCCTCGGACGTGGCGGCCAAGGTGCGCGAGACCACGTGGCTCTCGTCCCTCGTCTTCCTGCCGTTCCTGATCCTGCCCCAGGTCCTGCTGCTCTACGTGATCTTCAAGTTCCGCGACCGGAAGGACGGCCGCCGGCCGGCGACCTTCACCGGCAACCACACCCTGGAGATCATCTGGACCGCGATCCCCTGCGTGGCCCTGCTGCTGGTTGCGGTGCCGGTCTGGAAGTTGGCGTGGTGGATGGAACTGCCCCCGGTCGAGCGTGCCACCGATGGCATGCGGGTCGAAGTCATCGGCCGCCAGTACATGTGGGACTACAAGTACCTGAAGCTCGGCGGCAGCGACGACCGTGACGGCGAGAAGCCGGTCGAGGTCATCTCGAATTCCGCCTTGGTCCCGGCGCCCCTGGTCCTGGTGAAGGATCGCGTGGTCTCCCTGGACATGACCAGCACCGATGTGAATCATGCTTGGTGGATCCCCGCCTTCGGGGTGAAGCAGGACGCCATGGCCGGCCGCCACACCTATGCCTGGTTCAAACCCACCAAGACCGGCTTCTACAAGGGCCAGTGCGCGGAATTGTGCGGCGAGGGCCACGGCATCATGCTGATCAGCGCCGTGGTGGTCGAGGCGGAACAGTTCCGCAGCGAATGGCTGCCGCTGAAGCGGCAGGAATCCGAGGTGAACGGGGTGATCTCCGCCCTGCGCCCGGCCCAGCCCGACGCCGCCGCCGTCACCGCCGCGGTGAAGGCCTTCCTCGCCAAGGGCGACACCCCGGAGCGGCGCACAGCGCTTCACTTCTGGGTCGCCAACCACTTCGCCGTCGCCGGCCGCAACCGTTCCGGCCTGACCCGCGACCAGTTCGCCTCCCACGCCTCGACCTGGCGCGGCGCCGTCGCCGCCGCCGCCCTCTGAGGAGACCCCCATGAGTTCCGTCTCCCACACCGCCGAACCCGCCCCGCTGCCCCTGGTCAAGCGCTACACCGGCGTCATGGACTGGCTGACCACCGTCGATCACAAGAAGATCGGCATGATGTACTTCTGGTTCGTGGTCGTGATGGGCCTGATCGGCGGCGCCTTCGCCGGCGCCATCCGCTTCCAGCTCGCCATGCCCGCCGCCACCGTCGAGGCGATCCAGGCCGCGCACATGGATGCGGCGAACCTGCCTGCCAGCCTGTTCAGCGACAACCGGCACCTGTACAACCAGGTGCTGACCATGCATGCCTCGGTGATGATCTTCTTCACGATCATCCCTGGCTTCATCGCCTTCGCCAACTACATCGTGCCGCTGATGATCGGCGCCCGGGACATGGCCTTCCCGAAGATGAACGCCTTCGGATTCTGGCTGCTGATCCCGTCGGCGATCCTCATGATGTCGTCGTTCTTCGTCCAGGGCGGCGCTGCCGCCTCGGGCTGGACCGCCTATCCGCCCCTGTCGCTCCAGGGCGCCGGCACGGACCCCGGCCAGGACATGTGGATCATGGGCGTCCATCTGGCGGGCGTGTCGTCGATCCTCGCGGCGGTGAACTTCATCACGACGATCATCAGCCTGCGCGCCCCCGGCATGACCTGGTCCAGGCTGCCCTTGTTCGCCTGGGCCACGCTGTTCGTCTCGATCATCCAGCTCGTCGCCACCCCGGTGCTCGCCGCCGCGGTGACCATGGTCCTGATGGATCGCAATTTCGGCACCGGCTTCACCAAGGCCTCGATGGGCGGCGACCCGGTGCTGTACCAGCACATCTTCTGGTTCTACAGCCATCCGGCGGTCTACATCATGATCCTCCCCGGCTTCGGGGCGATCTCGCACATCTTCGCCGCGTTCTCGCGCAAGCTGACCTTCGGCTACTGGAGCATGGTGTGGGCCACCGGCTCCATCGCCGGCCTCGGCTTCGCCGTCTGGGCGCACCACATGTTCACCGCCGGCATGCCCACCGAGCTCCAGCTCTACTTCACCTACGCCTCCCTGGCCATCGGTGTGCCGACCGGCATCAAGGTCTTCTCGTGGCTGGCGACCATGTGGGGCGGCACCATCCGCTTCACCACCGCCATGAAATTCGCCTGTGGTTTCATCAGCCTGTTCGTGATGGGTGGCTTCGGCGGCCTGATCCTCGCCCTGGTCCCCATCGACAAGACCCTCCACGACTCCTATTTCGTGGTCGGCCACTTCCACATGGTCCTGGTCGGCGGATCGGTGATGCTCCTGTTCGCCATGACCTATTACTGGTGGCCGAAGATGTCCGGCCGCTTCCTCAGCGAGCGGGTCGGCTGGTGGGTCTTCTGGCTGATGTTCCTCGGCACCCTCATCACCTTCTTCGCCATGCACCTGAGCGGTGCCGCGGGCATGGCCCGGCGGGTGCCGGTGTTCTTCGAGGATTTCAAGTTCTCGAACCACCTGACCACCGGTGGCTACATCCTCACCTTCCTCTCGGCCCTGCTCTTCTTCATCGACCTGATCGCCTCCTACTTCAAGGACTCGCGGAAGGTCGTGGGCAACGATCCGTGGAAGGTCAACGACGTGCAGCAGTCGTTCGAGTGGGCGACCTCGTGCCCGCCTCCGGTCTACAATTTCGAGAAGGTCCCGCCGATCCCGGTGATCGATCCGGCCCCCAAGCACGGCTCCGCCGGGCACTGAGACCGACGCCATGACCACCTCCACCGCGGGCCTGTCGGCTCCCGCCCCGGCCGTCGCGCCGGGCCTGGCCTCGTGGCTGGGGGCGGTGCTGGTCCTGATCCTGTGCCTGAACACCCTGGGCGGCTGGGTCCGTCTCAGCGGATCCGGGCTGGCCATCCCCCAGTGGCCGGTGCTGACCCTGGCGGACGGCCGGCGGACCCTGCTGCCGCCCATGTCCGAGTCGGATTGGATCGCCGCCGCCAGCGCCCACGCCGCCGACCAGGAGCGCCTGCGCGCCCTCGCCCTGGAGGGCCGGGTGGACGCGGCGGATCTCGGCCGGACCCCGGTGGACATGGCGGACTTCCAGGCCATGTGGTGGACCGAATGGTCGCACCGCCTGTTCGCCGCCCTGGTCGGCATCGTCGTCTTCGCCGCCACCACCGCGACCCTCCGTCATCCCGGCGCCCGGCGCATCATCGGCTGGTCCATGGGGCTCGCCGCAGGTCTGGTGGTGGTCCAAGGGCTGGTCGGCGGGCTGCTCGTCCACCACGGCTCGGGTACCCGCTGGCTGTTCCTGCATCAGGCCAATGCCGGGGCCATTGTGGGCTTGGTGCTGTGGTCCCTGCTCCGCCTCCTCGCCTCAGGCTCCCCGGCCCAGGGCCGCCATCCCGCCCTGGTGCCCGCCGCCGGCCTGCTCCTGGTGGTGTGGCTCCAACTCGTCGCCGGCGCCATGGTCGCCGGCAGCGCGTCGAAAGAGGGCACCGCCGGCTTCGCCACCGCCTGGGCCGCTTGGCCTTGGCAGACCTGGGACGGCGGCCGCGGCGCCGCCTGGAACCTCCTCGACAATCCCCACTGGCACCAGTGGCTGCATGGCTGGTTGGTGGTCGTGCTGCTGGTCTGCGCCCTTGCCACCGCCCTCGCCGCCTGGCGTCGGGCCACCGGCCAGAGGGCCCGGCTCGCCCTTGGGCTTGCGGGCACCTTCATCGGCATCCAGGCCCTGCTCGGCATGATGACCGTGGGCCGCCATGAGCCGTTCACCTGCCTGGCCCACCAGTTCGCTGCGATGTGCCTGCTCTGCTCCGCGGTGCTCGCCGTCCACGACCTGCGCCACGAGGCGCCGGTCGCCGAGGCGGAGGGGGTTCCGGCATGATCCCATCCGTCCGCGACCTCCTCGCCCTGGCCAAGATCCGCATCACCGTGGTGGCGGTCTTCACCGGCTACACGGCCATCGCCGTGCATGGGGTCCATGCCACGGACTGGGCCTTCATCGCCCCCTGCCTGGTGGCCCTGGTCCTCCTTGGCGCCGCCGCCAACACCTTGAACCAGCTCTTCGAACGCGACATCGACGCGATCATGAGCCGGACCCGGAACCGCCGGCCGATCCCCGCCGGGCGGGTGACCCCGGCCCAGGCGGTGGGCGTGGCCATCACCGCCTTCGCCGGCTGTACCGCGATCATGCTGGGCGTGTACGGTTCCTGGCTCGCCGCCGCCCTGTGTGCGTTCACCCTCGCCTATTATTCGTTTTTCTACACGCTCTACCTCAAGCGCCGGCACTGGAGCAACATCGTCATCGGCGGCGTGCCCGGAGCCATGGGCCCGCCGATCGCCTGGGCCGCTGTCGCCGGTGGCATGGACTGGGCCCCGGTGGCGATGTTCATCCTCATCTTCCTGTGGACCCCGCCCCACGTCTGGGCCCTGGCCATCCGCCTGAAGGATGACTACGCCAAGGCCGGCGTCCCCATGCTGCCGGTGGTGAAGGGCGTCGATGAGACGACCCGGCAGATCTTCATCTACACCGTCATCACCGTGATCGGATCCCTGCTGCTCCCCTGGGGCATCGAAGTGGTCGAGGACGGCAAGGCCTATCTGATCCTTGCCGTCGTCCTCGGCGCGGTGTTCATCGGTTGGACCTGGATCCTCTGGCGGCGCCGGCCGGTGATGCCGACCATGCCGCTGTTCCGGTTCTCGATCATCTACATCAGCCTGCTGTTCGTCGGACTGATCGTCGACGGCCTGCGCGGACGGGCCCCATGACCGCCCTTGCCGCCCCCGGCCGCCGGGTGCTCCTGGGTCTTGGCGTCGGTCTGGTCCCCGTGACCATGGCCTTGCTCGGATTCTTTGCCTTTCCGCCCCTGTATTCCCTGTGGTGCGAACTCACCGGCACCGGCATCGCGGCCAACAACGAACGGGCCGAAGCCGGCGCCGCCGCGGACGGACGCACCCTGGAAGTCATCTTCAACCAGCATGCGACCAACATGCCGGTCCGGTTCCATGCCCAGCGGCGCATCCTCCAGGTGGTGCCCGGGGTGGCCGAGGACAACATCTTCCACTTCACCAACCTGTCGGACCGCCCGATCCGCTTCCGGCCGAGCCATTCGATCACCCCGGTCGAAGCCCAGCTCGCGTTCAAGCTGGAGTTGTGCTGGTGCTTCCAGGAACAGGTGATCGGTCCCGGCGAGACCCGCGACTTTCCGATGCGGTTCTACTTCGACCGGGAGATCAATCCCCGGGTCCGCGCCGCGACGATCACCTATACCTTGTTCGAACAGGAGGCGCCGCGATGAGCCCGCTGCCCGCCGAAGCCGCCGCCTTCGAGGTGGAGCGCCACCGCCGCGCCCGTCGTACCGGCCTGCTGGTCGGGGGCATGGCCCTCGCCATCCTGATCGGCTTCATGACCGCATTCACGTTGAACGGCCTGCCCAAGGATCCGAAGATGCTCGAGCGCATGCGCGCCGCGGGCCAGGCCGCCCCAGTCCAGGAATCCCGATGAGCGACCCCGCCAGCACCCCCGCCGCCGTCGAGCACGGCCACCACGACGACCCGATGAGCCATGTGCCACCGGGTTCCATCTGGCCCCTGGTCACCACGGTCGGCCTGACGATCCTCCCGTTCGGTGTCCTCTGGGTCCTGGGCACCCTGAAAAACTTCGGACCGATGCTCGATCCGACGACCCCGGCGGGTTTCCAGGGCGCCCTCGGCACCCTCGCCGTCGCCTCCCTGATCTTCCTGGGCGGCCTGATGGGATGGGCCAACCAGATCATCAAGGAGAAGCCGCTCTCCCATGACCTGGGTGCCCAGCAGAAGGACCTCCAGGCCTTCATCCTCCTGTTCCTGTGCGGTGAACTGGCGGCCTTCGGTGCCGTCTTTGGATTCTTCTACCATCGCCACTTCCAGGACCCCACCTTCGGGCCGCCCCATGCCGAGGGTTTCCACTTCGGTGGTGCCTTGGTCGCCTATGCGACCTTCATCCTGCTGTCGTCGTCGGTGACCTGCGAATTCGCGCACCACGCCCTGGTCAAGGGCCAGATCGCCCTCGCCCGGCTCTTCTATGCCATCACCATCCTGCTCGGCATCGCCTTCCTTGGCTTCATGGGCTACGAGTGGGGTGAGTTCATCAACCGCGGCTTCTACCCTGCGAAGCTTGAGGGCGGTGAATCCGCCTTCGCCGCCGTGTTCTACACCGGCACCGGCTTCCATGGTCTGCACGTGGCGATCGGTCTGATCATGCTCTGCCTGGTGCTCTTCCGCCTGGAGATGGGCCACTTCAAGGGTCGGCGCCACTTCGCCGCCGTCGCGGCGAGCTGGTACTGGCACTTCGTCGACATCGTCTGGGTGATCCTCTTCATCACCGTCTACGTGGTCGCGTGACCGCGGAGGGGCCGCGCCGGGGCGCCACCGTCGGGGTGGTGTTCCTGGCCCTCTTCCTCGACTGCCTGGTGTTCGGGATGCTGTTTCCGCTCACGGAGCGGATCTTCGCCCACTACCAGCAGGCGGACGAGGGGCTGTACGCCCTCGCCCGGCAGGCGATCGCCGCGGTCGCCGGTCCCACGGATCCGCGCCAGGAGGCCGCCCTGTTCGGCGGCGTCCTGATCGGTCTCTACGCCCTGACCCAGTTCGTCTCCGCCCCGTTCTGGGGTCGGATCTCGGACCGCATCGGCCGCCGGCCGGTCATCCTCATCTCCCTGGCCGGGACGGTGGCGGCGAACCTCCTGTGGGC
>CAMCAC010000121.1 GCA_945872305.1 Candidatus Kuenenia stuttgartensis
CGCCTGTTCATCCATGTCTTCACCCACCGCGCCGCGAGCTACCCGTTCGCCGACGAGGGCGAGGACGACTGGATGAGCCGCCATTTCTTCACCGGCGGCCAGATGCCCGCGGACAGCCTGCTCCTGCGCTTCCAGGACGACCTGCGGCCGGAAGCCCACTGGACCTGGAGCGGCCGCCACTACGGCCTGACCGCCGACCACTGGCTCGCCAACCTGGACCGCAACCGCGCGGCGGCCCTCGCCGCCCTGGCCGCCGCCGGCGACAAGGACCCTGCCCGACAGGTCCAGCGCTGGCGCATGTTCTGCATGGCGTGCAGCGAGTTGTGGCATTTCCGCGGCGGCGACGAATGGCCGGTGAGCCATTACCGGCTCGCCCCGCGCTGACCCCCGCCACCTCGTCGCATGACTGCGGTGGTCCGCGGACACCATCGGGGTATGGACGACCTCCAGGATGTCGCGCCGGACTCCCTGGCCATCGGACCCGAACACGTGGAGCTCGCCTGGCGGGTGGCCCACCGCTACCTCGGTGACCAGGAACGGGCCGAGGACGCCGTCCAGGACGCTGCCCTGGCGGTGATGGAAGGCGGCCTGCGGCCCACCCGGGGTGGCTGTGGCCGCTCGTGGTTCGCCAGCGTCGTCCTCAACCACGCCCGCAACCGGCGGCGCGGCGATGGCCGCCGCCACCGGCGGGAACTCCGCCCCGGGGTGTGCGATCCGGCGGCGGGGACCGCGGGCCCGGATGCCCGGCTGGAGCGCGAGGACGAGGTCGCCCTCGTCCGCCGGGCCCTGGCGGACCTCCCGCCGGACATGGCGGCGATCCTGCTGCTGCACCACGGCGAAGGACTGAGCCTGGAGCGCATCGCCTCCGATCTCGGCCGTCCGGTGGGCACCGTCGCCAGCATCGCCAGCCGGGGCCGCTCACGGTTGCGCCGCCGGCTGGCGGTTCCCGTGCTGCTCCTGTTCGCCAGCCCGGCGATGTGCCCCGGGGCGATGCCCGCGGACCTCCCGGTCCGCATCGGGCCGATCACGGCGCTGCCCACGGACGGCTCCGCCCTGTCGTTGCGGGCATGGATCCTCGGTCCCGTCCTTGCCGCAGCGGTCCTGATCCTGGCTTGGACCTTTGCCACCCATGCCCGGGAGCCCCGCCGGCCGGAGGTGCCGTTGGCCATCGGCGCCCGGTCCGCCACGGCGGCGATGGCCGCGGCGGTTCCCACGGACGACCGGCCATCGGCGCCCGCGGTCCAGCCCGCCATGTGGACCTCGACCATCGAACGCGCCGCCATGGCGGACCCCGCCGGGCGGCGGGTCGATGCGCCGTATATCCTGTTCCGCCGCAGCGCCGCAGTGCCGGCCCGCCTCGTCTTCGTCATGCCGGGCCAGCGCATCGCCACGGCCGGGGGCATGCAGGCGGCGGCGCCCTGGACCCGGGCCGCGGCGGCGGACGACGCGGTGGTGTTCTTCACCTCACCGGATCCCACCGGGCGGGGCACGACCCAGGTGACCTGCGAGAGCATCCCCCGGGCCATCCGTCAGGTGGCCGGCCGGCTCCGGGTTCCCGCGGAGCATTGCATGCTGATCGGGATCGACGCCGATGCGGATCTCGTGCTCGGGGTCGCCGCCGAGGATCCCGGTGCGGTGTCCTGCGTGGTGGCGGTGGGCCCGGCCCTGGCCCTGGGCATGGATCGGGCGCCGGCGGTGATGCGCCTCGTCCTTGCCCGGGGGCCCGATCCCCAGCGGCACCGGTGGACCGAGGCGATCCGCTCCCGCTGGGCCAGTGCCGAGTGGATCGACGCCAGCGCGGAAGGGGTGGAGGATCAGATCCTGGCCTCACCGATCGCTACCATGGATGGCCGGCCGGGATTCTGACCCGGCCGGCCGTCTGCATCAGCGGGAGATGGCGGTACGCACCGCCAGGGCCTGGGTCGCCGCCCGGGTTCCCGGCCAGGTCCGGATGATCCGCTCGCAGGCTTCGCCGATCTGCGCGACCTGTGCGGCGGCCCGCCGGGAACCGGAGCCCGCTTCCATCACCCGGACCAGCGCGTTGTGGGCGGCCCGTTCCCGCTGCCGGGCGGGATCCCGGGACCATGCCGCCGCCATGTCCGCCAGCGGAGCCGCGAGGGGATCCCCGACCACCACGGCGAGGGAACGGTCCAGGCGCTCGCCGGCCGCCGCAGGGTCCACCTCCGCCATGGTGCGGATCGCCGCCGTTTCCGCCGCGACCCAGTCGGCCAGATGTCCCAGGACCGCCTGGGCCCCGGCGGCGCTCGTACCGGCGGCCCCGGATGCGGTGCGGCGCAGGGAATTCAGTACCGGGGTGATCGACCCGGTGCGTCGGGAGATCGCCGAGATCGCGGTGGCCGCGCCCGGGGGCTTGGTCGCCGGGACGAGGGGATCCGGCACCGCCGCCACCCAGCCGCGCACCTGGGCGGCGGTCAGGGCCTCGGGCCGGCCATCGTACACCACGGTGCCGGTGTGGTCGTAGACGACCACATGGGGGATGGAGCGTTGGTTGCGACCAGCGATGGTGATGCCGTCGGTGACGGTGATGCCGCCGCCACCGCCGGCTTCGAGCCATACCCGCAGGGTTCTGCCCGGCTCCTGGCCCTGGCCGGCGATCACCACCAGACGGTCGCGGCCCGCGAGCCCGGCCAGTTCATCCAGGTGCGGAATCGAGGCGATGCACGACCCGCAACGCTGGCCCCAGTATTCCACCATCACCACCCGACCCGTCAGGTCGCCGGGGGCAAGGCCAGGGCCGGCGATCAGGGTGCCGGTGGTGATGGGAGGGTCGCCCGCGGCCAAGCCGAAGGCGGTGAGCAGGAGCAGAAGGACGCGCATGGCATCTCCAGGTGTCCATGGTGTCCGCCGGTGGTCGCGGCCATCCGGGTTCCTGGAATCACCGACCGCGCTCCGCCCGCCTGTGGCTCAGAACTCCTCCTGCGCCTTCGGCTCCGGGGGCACGACCACCGCATCGGGGTCGCGTACCGTCCGCCACCGCCGCACATCCACGGCGCCGCCCCAGCCGGCATCGCGGCGGTACAGGCTGTTCCAGGCGGGTTCGCCATTCCCATCCGGGGTGGTGGCATGGATCACGCCCCGGGCGTCCACCGCGAAGAGCAACCCTTCACCCGTGTCGGGCCAGGCGTACAGGACGAAGGTTCGTTCAGAGGCATCGCCGTCCCCGGGCTCCCGGTGGACCGCGGCCCCGCCGGCGGCCGGCAGGTGGAGCCGGTAGCGGTACCCATCCCGGATCAGATCCCCGTCCCGCAGCACCGGCGCCTCCAGGCCCGGGATCCCCGCGGCCACGAGCTGGGCCATGGTGGGATACTCGCCGTTCCCGTCGCCATCCCGGTCCACGGCCTTCGCCGTCCGCGCCCGTTCCACGGCCGGCAGCACCTGCCGGCGCAGGAATGCCGCGGGGCGCTCGGCCTTCGCCGTGGCGACCGCCTCGGCGGATCCCTGGACCACCTGCCACGCCAGGGGCACCATCATGCCGCTGCCGACCACGCCGCGCAGGCGGATCTCGGCGCCGGTGGCGGTGGATCGGGTCCAGATCCAGCCCGTCGTCGCGGCCCGGGCAACCTCGGCCACGGTGCGGTCGATGGCGGTACGGGCCCGGCGGTCGCGGATCGGCAGCAGCCGGCTGTAGGCGGTGAGCACCTTGAGGACTTCCGGGGTGTCGGAGCAACCCACGCCGGTGGCCTCCGCCGGCGCCTGGGCCAGGGCGGCGACCGCGGCGGGCCGGGTGGCGAAGCCCGTCGCCTCGCCCCGGGGCCAGGCCTCGGCCCGCATCGGGTCCGCGGTGATCAGCCAATGGGTGCGGTCCGCCACGAGCTGGAACGACATCGGCAGCCTGTCGATGGCCAGGGGCCACGGTCCCTCGGCCGGGACCCCGGTCGCGCCATTCAGGGATCCCAGCCACACCGCCAGGCGGTCGAGGGTGGGGTTGCGGGGGAGCATCAGTTCGACCTCGGGGAACGGCACCCCGGGCGACACCGCCAGTCCCCAGGTCCCGCGCAGGGAGGCCACCGCCTCCTCCAGGGTGCAGGGGGCGCCCCGCCGGCGCATCAGCGCCTCGATCCCCGCCAGGGAGCCCGAGCCGGGCATGCCGCTCGGCTCCCCGGTCAGGGCCTCGCCCCAGGCCGTCCACAGGGCGGCGCCGTCGGTGCCGGCGCACCACGCCATGAGCGCGTCCGCGGGCATCCGGGCGATCAGGCTCCGGTCCACCGGAAGGCCGGTCCGGGCCCCGGGCCAGCCGATCGTCTCCTCGATCCCCTCCGGGACCGCCTTGAGACGCCACACCAGCATGCCGAGCAGGGACTCCATCGATGACCGCTGCCCGGCCCACTCCGCGCCGGGCATGATCCGCCGCCAGCCGTCCGCCAGCCGGGGCTGGTTGAACACCAGGATCAGGTCGTCGTCGCCGGCCTGGACCGGCCGTGGATCGAGCCGGGACCGCTCGCCGCCGGCCACGAGCTGGTCGCCGAACACCGCCATCACCGTGCGGGTCCCGTCCACCACCCCCGTGGGCAACGACCACGCGGCCGGAGATCCCGCCACCGTGGCCGGGCGGATGCGCGCATCGAGAGCCCGGGCCAGGGCGTCGGCCAGGGGGCGGGCGGTGGCGCCCATCCGGGCCTGGCCGCGGAAATCCACGATCGCGGCCCCAGCCCCATCGAGTCCGACCTCGTCGAGGGAGGTGTCCACCGCCCGGGTCGCCCGCAGGGTGGCCAACAGGTCGATCCCCAGTCCCTCGCTGGCCATCCGCGCCGCGGTGGCCGCATAGGCCCCCAATCCGTCCCGGGCGGTGGCGGCGGCCACCCGGCCCCACACCCCGTGCTCGATCCGGTCGAGGGAGCGCGCCACGTCCGGCGCGACGATGGTGACGATGGGGGCCTCCCCGGCGGCCAGGGCGGCGGCAAGGAGGGGGAGGGCGAAATGGCGGCGCAGCATGCCCCTGGTGTCCACCGCGCCGGCCGCAACGGCAAGCGACGGCGGCAAGGTTCCACACCGGCCGGGCGTTCAGCCCTTCAGCCGCTCCAGCGACACGGCGCCCTTCATGACCTCTTCCGCGAAGTAGCTCGACCGGACATAGGGCCCGCTGGCGACATAGCGGAAGCCTTCGGCCAGTCCGCGCTCCTCGAAGCCCTTGAACTGCTCCGGGGTGACGAAACGGATGATGTCGTGGTGCTCCAGGCTCGGACGCAGGTACTGGCCGATGGTCATGATGTCGACCCGGCTGCCGCGCAGGTCCTTCATGATCTGCACCACCTCGTCGTCGGTCTCGCCCAGGCCGACCATGATCCCCGACTTGGTCAGCATGTCCGGGGCCAGGGTCTTGAGATGGGCGAGCACATCGAGGGAGCGCTGGTATTTCGCCTGGGGCCGCACGGTCGGATAGAGCCGGCCCACGGTCTCCAGATTGTGGTTGAACACATCTGGACGGGCCGCGACCACCGTCGCCAGGGCCGCGAAGTTCCCACGGAAATCCGGGGTCAGCACCTCGATCAGGGTGCCCGGGGCGGCGGCGCGCACGGCGCGGATGGTGGCGGCGAAATGCGCCGCCCCCCCATCCGGGAGGTCGTCGCGGTTCACGCTGGTGATGACCACGAAGGCCAACCCGAGACGCTTCACCGCCGCGGCCAGCCGTTCCGGCTCCGTGGGATCCAGGGGCGGCGGCGTCTTGGTGTGCGCCACGTCGCAGAAGGTGCAGGTCCGGGTGCACGCCTCGCCCATGAGCATGAAGGTGGCGGCCTTCTTCGCCCAGCATTCCTGGCGGTTCGGGCAGGTCGCCTCCTCGCACACGGTGACCAGCCCGTGCTCGCGCACGATGCGGTCGGTCTCCGCGGACACCGCATTGGCGGGCAGGCTGCGCTTGAACCACTCCGGCAGGCGCTGCCGGGTGGGGCTCATGGGGACGACGGGCATGGCCCGCATCCTGGCCGGCCCGGCGGGGGTCAAGCCGGGGGCCCGGGGGCCCACCCTTGCGACCGGCAGCGGCCCGGGATGACAAGGGGATGCGCGACGAAGCGGAGATCCTCATACGTTCCGGCAATGGCGGCGCCGGGGCCTGCTCGTTCCGCCGGGAGAAATACATCCCGGAAGGGGGGCCCGACGGCGGCGACGGCGGCCGGGGCGGCGCGGTGGCCTTTGTCGCGGACCAGCACATGAACACCCTGCTGGTATTCGTGCGCAAACACCGCTGGCAGGCCGAGCACGGCCAGGCCGGTGGCGGCGACCACTGCTCGGGCCGGGCCGGCGCGGACCTCGACATCCGGGTCCCCTGCGGGACCGTGATCCGGCTCAAGGACACCGGCGAGATCATCGCCGACCTCACCGAGCACGGCCAGCGGGTGGTCCTCGCCGCCGGCGGCCGGGGCGGCAAGGGCAACGCCCGCTACAAGAGCTCGGTCAACCAGACCCCGACCAAGACCCAGCCCGGCGAGCAGGGCACGACCCTCGACCTCAAGCTGGAACTGAAGCTGATCGCCGATGTCGGCATCATCGGCTTCCCCAACGCCGGCAAGAGCACCCTGCTGTCGCGCCTGTCCATGGCCCGGCCGAAGATCGCGCCCTACCCGTTCACCACCCTGGAACCCCAGCTCGGCGTGATCGAGCGCGGCGACCGCACCCTGGTCCTCGCCGACATCCCCGGCCTGATCGAGGGCGCCGCCGAGGGCAAGGGCCTGGGCCACCAGTTTCTCCGCCATGTCGAGCGCTGCCCGGTGCTCCTCCACCTCGTGGACGGCTCCGAGGGCACCGCCGCCCAGCTCGAAAAGCGGGTGCGCACCATCGACCGCGAGCTGGAACGCTTCGCCCCGGATCTCGCGGCCAAGCCGCAGATCGTGGTCCTCAACAAGGTGGACACCCGTCCGGCCCTGGGCAAGGTCGCCACCACCCTGGCCAAGCGTCTGGGCCGCGAGGTGCTGTGCATCTCCGGCGTCAGCGGCCAGGGCATGGACCAGCTCACCACCCGCCTGATCACCGCCGTCGACGGAGACCGTGAATGAACATCAAGGACATCCTCAAGGCCACCGTCCAGTACAAGGCCAGCGACCTCTTCCTGAAGGTCGGCGGCCCGCCCCGGGTGCGCATCGACGGCGCCGTGCGCCAGCTCGGCAGCGCCCCCGTCACCGCCGAGGAGATGAAGCAGGCGTTCATGGTCATCGTCCAGCCCGACGCCCGCGAGACCTTCCAGAAGAACCACGAGGTCGACTGCGCCTTCGAAGACCCCGAGATCGGCCGCTTCCGCGTCAACGCCTTCACCCAGCGCGGCACCGTCGGCATGGTCCTCCGCCATGTGAAGAGCGACATCCCCGACTTCAAAGGCCTCGGCCTGCCGGCGGAGACCTTCGAACGCATCGCCCTCCTCCGCCGCGGGCTGGTCCTGGTCACCGGCATCACCGGCTCGGGCAAGTCCACCACCCTGGCCTCGCTCATCCAGTACATGAACCGCAACACCCAGCGGCACATCATCACCATCGAGGATCCGATCGAGTACAGCTACGTCGACGAGCGCTGCCTGATCAACCAGCGCGAGGTCGGCATCGACACCCTGGGCTTCAAGAGCGCCCTGCGCAACGCCATGCGCGAAGCCCCCGACGTCATCCTGGTCGGCGAGATGCGCGACGCCGAGACGGTCAACGCCGCCATCGACGCCGCCGAGACCGGCCACCTCGTGATGTCCACCCTGCACACCATCAATGCCCAGCAGACGATGGAGCGCATCATCAACTTCTTCCCGCCGTACCAGCACGCGCTCGTCCGCATGCAGCTCTCGCTGGTCTTCCAGGCGGTCATCAGCCAGCGCCTGGTCCCGCGCAAGAGCGGCCAGGGCCGCTGCCCCGGTCTCGAACTCATGCTCGCCACCCCGACCATCAAACAGATGATCGAGGAAGGCCGCACCCCGGAACTCTACACCGCCATCCGCGACAGCGGCCACTTCGGCTGCATGACCTTCAACCAGAGCCTGTTCGGCCTGTGGGAGCGCGGCGAGATCAGCCGCGAGGACGCCCTCGCCAACAGCGACAACCCCGACGAGATGGAGATGCTCTTCCGCGGCATCCAGCGCGGCAGCCAGAGCCAGATGGCCCCGGTCATCGAAAAGCCCAAGCGCTGACCGCCCCCTTGACGGATCCTGGACGCCCTTACAAGGTGCGTCCGCGTAGCGCGGGGTAGAGCAGTCTGGTAGCTCGCAAGGCTCATAACCTTGAGGTCGCAGGTTCAAATCCTGCCCCCGCAACCACACAAAACCCACGGTGAAAGCCGTGGGTTTTTTGTTCACTGGCCCCAGCCACCAAGCCGGCCCCATGATCCCGTGATTTTCCGCGTCATTCCATCTCGGCGGATCCTCTCTGTCCGGTCGATGACTTCGCCCGGACGGGCCGGATGCCCCCCAAAACGGACGTCTCCGGCAGGGATCTCTCTGGTCTCTCTGGCTTTGTTATGAACCCTGTCCGGCTTG
>CAMCAC010000122.1 GCA_945872305.1 Candidatus Kuenenia stuttgartensis
GCCGCCTGGTCCGCGGCGGTCTCCACATCCGACGCCCGCCAGGCGTGGTTGGAACCGAGGCCGATGACCACGATGTCCCAGGTGCGGGATTCCAGGGCCCAGCGGAACACCTCGGGCTCGATGCGGATGCCGCCCACGCCCAGGTTCCAGGCCGCCAGCCCGGTGCGCCGCCACAGCCGGTGGGCCCAGGTGTGCAGGGGCGAGGCGCAGGAGAAGCCCTGGACCAGGCTGTCGCCCAGGGCGAGCAGCCGGGGTTCCGGCAGGCGTGCGGGGCCGACCGCGGCGCCCTCGGCCAGGGTCAGCCCGGCCACGGCGCAGGTCGAGATGGGTGGCAGCCAGCACCACACCGTCCCCAGGGCCCCACCGCGCTCCAGGCCGGTGGGCAGGCGGATGACGACATCACCTTCGCGCTCGCGCAGATCCCCGGAATCCACGCTCCACCGCCGGCCCCCCTGTTCGATCTCCAGGGCCACGGACTGGGCCACCATCTGGTGGTGGCGCAGGCGGGAGAGGCGCAGCTCGATCCACGGGCTGTCCGTATCCACCGCGCAGCCGCAGCCCGGGGCGGAGCGCAGATTGGCCAACGGGCCGATCTGGCCCGCCAGGACCTGGGCCGCGGCGGCGGGGAAACGGTCCAAGCGGACCTCGTCCCGGCTGCGGTCCACCGGCTGCGGCGCCCACCAGGCGATGCGCGGATCCGAGGCGGCGAGGTCAGCCACGGTTCGCCCCCGGGACCCAGGCCACATCCGCCCGGCCGTCGTCGTTGCAGCACCGGGCCCAGGCGAAGCACAGGTCCGAGAGCCGGTTCAGGTAGCGCAGGCATTCCGGGTTCCACGCCCGGTCCGGGTCCCCGTGCTGGGCCGCGACCAAGGACCGCTCAGCCCGCCGGACCACGGTGCGGGCAAGGTGGAACCAGCGGGCCCCGGGGCTGCCGGCGGGCAGCACGAACGAGGTCAGCGGCGGCAGCCGGGCGGCGGATTCCGCCAGCCAGCCGTCGAGCCGGGCGACCTGGGCGGCGGTGATGCGCGGGATCTTGGCCTCCCACGGGCCGCCGGGGGGCGTGGCCAGGTCCCCCCCCAGGTCGAAGCAGTCGTTCTGCACCGTGGCCAGGGCAGCGGCGATGGCCGGCGGCAGCGCCTCGCCGCGGACCACGCCGAGCAGCGAATTGGCCTCGTCCACCGCGCCCAGGACCTCGATCAGGGGATGGTCCTTGGGCACCCGGGTGCCGTCCGCCAAGCCGGTGGTGCCGGTGTCCCCGGTACGGGTGGCGATGGCGTCGATGCGGATCATGGCGCGGGGATACGGACGGCGGGCCCGGGGCCAGGGGCGCCCCCGGGGCCGCTCGACAGCGGCGAGCCCCGGCGCTAGGACCGGCGCATGGCCATGGACCTGACCCCGGCGCTGGCGGAACGGCTCGCCGCCCGCTTCGCCGCCCTGGGCGATCCGGTGCGGCTGCGCCTGCTCCGTCGGCTCATGGATGGCGCCTGCACGGTCACCGACCTCGCCAAGGACTGCGCCGTGGCCCAGCCGTCGGTGTCCAAGCACCTCGCCACCCTGAAGGCAGCCGGCTTCGTCAGCGTGCGCCGCAGCGGCACCAGCGCGTGGTACGCCATCTGCGACCCGGACCTCGGCAGCCTGTGCGAAACCGTCTGCGGCGGCCTGCGCCGGCATCTGGCGGCGGAGCAGCAAGGTCTGGGGTAGGCATATTTCTGGGACCGCCGGTTTCCAACCGGCCCCACCTGCCGGTTGGAAACCAGCGGTCAGGTTCAGGTCATACCGGAGCGCCGAGTTGCACTCGGCCGAGCGGGACCGGACCGGCGTGAAAACCGCTCTGGATTCGCCGATCACCATGGATCCCGCTACCGCCGGTTTTCAACCGGCCCCACCTGCCGGGTGGAAACCGGCGGTCCCGGGGGGTGGCCGCGATCGCCAGCACGGTTGCTGGACATCCGAGGCCGGATTGGTTTCGAATCTTGACATCGTCCCCATCGAGACCGACCCGCTCCCTGGGACCGCCGGTTTTCAACCGGCCCACCTGCCGGTTGGAAACCGGCGGTCCCGGGGGGGGGCTACCGACCCGGCGCCCGGACCCGTTCCGGTTCGCCGGCGTCGTCGCAGCGGGTGTCGTCGACCAGGGAACTGACCACGTCCTCGGGGGTCAGACCCTCATTGACGAGGGCTTGGCGCAGGCAATCCCGGGACAGTTCATGGGCGAGGACCACCGCCGCGCGGTCGCCCCGGGGGAAGCGGACCGAGCGCACCTTGGACAATGCCGCCGCCGCCAGGGCGCAACGGATCTTGGCCTGGCGGTCCAGGGGCCGGGCGAAGCGAGCTTCGAGACGCATCACCATGCTTGGCATGCTGGGTATCGGGGCGGCGGGTCCATGGCACACCCCGTACCGACCCGGGCGGATCCGTGATTGCGCCGCGGCCGGCCGGTTGTCAGGCTCCCGCCGTGGGCGACTCCAGCATCCTCATCCTCCGCCACCTCCGCCCCGATGGGGATGTGGACACCTATCATCTGCGGTCCGGCCGCCGCTACATCGTCGGACGGGGCTCCGGGGCCCAGGTCCGGGTGCTCGATCCGAAGATGAGCCGGCACCATGCCGCCTTCGAGGTCCGCGATGGCACCTGGAAGGTCGGCGATCTGGGCAGCACCAACGGGGTCAAGGTCGATGGCGACCTGATCGCCGGCTGGACCGCCAGCCCCGCGGGGTGCTCGGTCGAGGTCGGCGCCAGTTCCTTCACCGTCGAGGCCCTGGTGGATCCGGATGCCCCTGCCGGGGCTGATGTGGTGGTAGACGATGCCGTGCTGGCCCCGGGGAATCCACCCGGGCAGGACGGTGAAGCCGTGCGTCACGAGAACCGCCCGACCGAGGTGGTCGCCGCCCGGCTGGAGCAGGAACCAGCCCCCGTGACCCTGCCTTCGGACCGTGTCCAAAGCGGCATGTTCTCCCAGGTCCACGAACCGGAACCGGCGACGGACCGGCACCGGACCAGTGGCGCCCTGGAGCCGGTCGCCCTGGCCGCCCCGATCCCGGTGGCTGATCACCCTTCCGTGGTCCCGCCGCCGCCGGTGGTCGAACCGACCCCCCCGGTCGTGGAAACCCTCTCCCTCGAAACACCCGCTCCGGTCCAAGCGCCCAGGCCGGTGGCCGCGGCAGTCCGCGTCGCCGTCGCCCCGCCCCCCCTCCCCGCTCCGCCGGCGGATCTGGAAAAGACCGTCATCTCCTCGGATGCCACCTATTTCGTCACCGTGCTCGGATTGCGCATCGGCCCGGTCACCCGGGCCGTGGCCCGGGATCTGAAAGCCCGGGAGCTGCGCGGCGCCCTGGTCGCCGCCGACCTGGACCCGTACCCCCGGGCGTGAGATCCCGATGGGCCGGGCGCCCGGACTGGCGCCATCACCATCCGCCCCACCATCCCCCCATGCCCCGTCTCCGGCGCCTGTGCCTGCTTGTCCTGGCTGCGGCGGCCACGCTCCCGGGGGAGGATGGTTTCGCGATCGAGGCTGCCGGCCCCGAGCTCGCCCCGGACGGCGCCCTGGTCGCCCGCCAGGGCTTCGTGCTCCGCCTGGGTGACTCGCGATTGGTCGGCGATGCGGTGCGCTGGCACCAGGCCCAGGATGAGCTGTTCGCCCAGGGCCGCATCGTCTACACCGAGGCCGGCATCCGCATCGCTGCTTCCCGCATCGGGCTCCGTCCCGGGGCGCGGACCGGTGATGCCTGGGAGGTGGACGCGACCCTTGAGATCCCCGGCCGGCCCGGTCCCGTGGCCGGCGAGTCGCGTCGGATCCGGTTGCGTGCCGCCCAGGTCCGGCTGACCGCCGAGTCCCTGGAGTTCATCGATGTGGAGGCGGATGGCGGCCACGGCGGGGTGGCGGCGGTGCGTGCCCCGCGCATCACCGCCTGGTTGCGGCCGAGCCCGGAAGACGGCCGCAGTGGCGCCGCCCGTCATCTGGAGGGCCTGACGATCGCCGGACCGACCACCACCCTGGCCGGGGTGCCGGTGCTGTGGCTGCCCTGGCTGTACCGGGATTTCCTCGTCGATTACCCGTGGAACCGCTTCGAGACCGGCAAGACCACCCGCCAGGGCGTCTATTTCCGCTGGTGGCTGGGCACCGCCCTGCCGCCGCTGGCGGGTTGGCGCACCTTCGTCGCCGGGCGGGTCGACGCCAACAGCCGCAATGGCGAGGGCTACGGCGCCGTGGCCCGCTGGCGCCACCCGGCCGCCGGCCGCGGCGAGCTGTCCTGGCTGCGCTATCCTGAAGAATCGGTGAAGGGCCCCGACGACGACCGGTCCACCACGGCGGTGCGCGACCAGCAGGTGCTCGATGTCGAGCACCGGGTCGGTGGCAGCCTGGGCCCCACCAGCGCGTGGGCGGCGAGCGCCCGCTGGCTGTCGGTGCCGGACCGCGAAGACCGTCTGCCGGGCGTGCCCGAGGAGCAGCCGGGCCTGCGGTTCCGCTCAGATTACCTCAGCGATGATGTGGAGCACCGGCCCTATGGCCGGCGGGGCGTCGCCTTCGCGGCGGCGACCCCCCTTCTGGCGATCACCGCGGACACCCGGTGGCGGGTGTCGGACGAGGACCCCGCCACCGAACGCTGGGCCGCCCTCGGCCTGGATCTCATCCCCCTCCGCCTGGCCGGACCGATCCATGCGGTGGGTGGAGCCGAGATGGCGGTCCTCCGCCGTCGTCTGGACGATGACCAGGCCCTGCGCAGCCGGTGGCGGAGCGGGGTGGCCGCAGGGGACTGGCTCGGGGCCACGGGCCTGGCCTGGGATGCGGAACTGGGGGCCGAGGGTCTGCGTTACGATGATGGCGAACTGGCCGGCAGCGAGGTCGAGGACGAAGGTCGCGGCGTGCCGGTGGGCCGCGCCGGCCTGCGCTGGCGGCTGGTCGGCCGCGACGGTACGCGCAGCCTGGTCGTGGTGCCGCGGATCGGGGTCGACCTGCGTGGCGAGGGCATCGGCGACGGACTCGCCGCGTGGCGTTTCGACAGCGAGGATGCCCTCGAAGAGGATCGCCGCTGGCTGGTCACCGGCGTGGTCACGCGCCTGGCGGACAGCAAGACGGGCATCGGGTTCCGGGCCGGCATCGAAGCCCGCTGGGCCCTCCGTGACTGGGATCGTCGGTATGCCGATGACGACACCCGGTTCGGCCCCGATCCCCTGGCCGAGGTGGTCATGGACCTGAGCGGGAGGCCCCTGCGCGATCTGGAAACCGACATCACCGCCACCTGGGACGGCCGGCCACGGACCTGGACCGAGGTCGACGGCGACGCCCGGTGGTGGATCCATCCCCGCACCGCCCTCACCTGGTCGACGGTGGTGATCCCGGATGCGCAGCCCCGGGACCGCTGGCGCCAGGAACCCGGCGTGGTCCTGGTCGGCAACCGCTACACCGCCATCGCCACCGCCACCTTCCAGGACGGCGGCCAGGCCATCGACCGCTGGTCCGGTGAACTGATCCGTCGGATGGTGGAAGGGGAGCTGAACGCCGGCATCGAGCTGGTCCGCGCCTATGACACCCAGCGCGAGGATCTGCGTCTGACGGTGGGCTTCACCATCGGCGGCGGCCAGACCGGGCCTGATGAGGATGCACCGGCGGGCCAGCCGTGATCGGGGCCGCGATCCGCGTGGCGATCGTCACCGGCTGGGTGGTCCTGATCGCCATCCACGCCACGGGTGGCGCCGGGTCCTCGGATGCGGGCCCCGCCGGCCACGCCATCGGCGCCCAGGCCGGGCGCCAGGCCCGCTACGAGGCGGTGTGGCGCGGCGCGACCGTGTCGGTGCTCGTCCAGGAGATCGACGGCAGCGATGGGCGGATCGCCATCCGCCAGCGCATGACCCTCACCGGCCCCCTGCCCATGCTGCCGGTGGACGGACCCCTGGGCGAGGTGTCCGTGGTCCAGGAGCTCGACCATGGCCTGCGCCTCATCGGCCTGCGCCTCGACGGCACCCTGCTGGGCGAGCCGGTGTCGGGCACCGCCGCCATCGACCACCGGGGCCTGCGCGGGGCCGGGAGCTGGGCCGGGCACCGGGTCGCCCTGGCGGACCCGGATCTCCGTCCCGAGGCCCTGGCCGGCTGCGGCATGGTCGCCGCCTTGCCCCCGGGCCTGGTCGCCGGACAACGGTTCGGGATGCCCATCCTCGCGCCCCGGCTCGGTCCCGACGGCCTCAGTCTCGAACGGCGCACGGTGGCCATCCAGGTCGATGCGATCGTCGACGGGCGGATCCACGCCCGGGCCGAGGGCGATGCGCCATCCGAGATGACCTGCCTCACGGACGGCACCCTGCTCCTCCAGCGCTGGCCCCAGGTGGGGCTGACCCTGCATCTGGTCCGTCTCACCGCCGACGACGGCACCCGGATCGAGACCGGCCCATGACCCAGGACGCATGGACCTTCAGCCGGCAGATGCTGCCGCGGGTGTCGCGGACCTTCGCCGCCTGCATCCGCCTCCTGGGGCCCGGCCTGCGCGATGAGGTGCTGGTCGCCTATCTCCTGTGCCGGGTCGCCGACACCATCGAGGACCATCCAGGACTGGATGCGGCCGAGAAGGGCCGGCTTCTCGACCGTTGGTCCGCCTGCCTGGACGAAGGCGGTCCGGATGCCGGAGCCGTCGAGGCGGCCTTCCCGGAACCCGCCGACGACGACCAGCGGCTCGCCGCCCGCTCCGCCCTGGTCCTCGCCGCCTACCGCGACTGCGATGCCCCGGCCCGGGCGGCCATGCGGCCCTGGGTCCAGGAGATGTGCCGGGGCATGGCCGGTTTCGCCGCCCGCCAGCCGGCTCCTGGCACCCTGACCGCCCTCGCCGACCTCGACGAGCTCGACAAATACTGCTGGTATGTGGCCGGCACCGTGGGCCACCTGCTCACCGACCTGTTCGTGGTCCGCCATGGGATCGGTCCGCGTCAGGCGGCGGATCTGCGCCGGCTCGCCACCGGCTTCGGTCTCGGACTCCAGCTCGTGAACATCATCAAGGATGTGGCCGACGATCGCAGCCGCGGGTGGTCCTTCGTGCCCCGGGCGGTGTGCGAGATCCACGGCATCCGGGTCGAGGACCTCCTGGATCCCGGCAAGCGCCAGTCCGCCCGCCTGGTCATGCGCATCCTCACCAGCAAGGCGCGCAGCCACCTCCAGGAGGCCCTGGACTACTGCTGCACCCTGCCCCGGCATGCCTACCGGACCCGGCTGTTCTGCCTGGCGCCCCTCTATTTCGCCGTGCGCACCCTGGCCCTGGCGGAACGGGACGAGCGGCTCCTCGACCCGGACCACAAGGTGAAGATCACCCGCGGCGAGGTCTACCGGACCCTGTGCATGGCCTATGTGGTGGCACCGAGCAACCATCTGATCCGCAGCTACCACCGCCGGCTGATCGGTCTGCGCCGGGGCTGATCTCCCCAGGGGCGGTCTGGGCGGGGGGTGGCGCCCCCGGGGCTGGCCTGCCCAAGGGCGGGCATAGCCTGCGCCCACTCATGCTCCGCCTCCTGCTCGCCCTCGTCCTGATCCTTCCCCTCGCCGCCGCCGAAGGTCCCGCTCCCCGGGTCGCCGTCCTGCGCCTGGACCAGGTCTTTTCCTCCGCCGTCATCTATAAGGCCGCGGTCGAAGCCGCCAAAAAGGACTCCGTCGCCGCCAAGGAGCGCCTGGAGCAGATCGAGGAGGCCATGAAGGCCGCCGAGACCAAGCTCAAGGCGGTCGGCGCCGGCAGCGAGCAGGCCCAGCGCTTCGCCGACGACCTCGAACAGCTCCGCCTGCAGCGCAAACAGTTCCTTGAGCGCGCCCGGGGCGACCTGGAGCGCCGGCAGATCTCCGCCATCCGCGAGGTCTTCAAGCGGATCAAGGTGGAACTGGCCGAGTACAGCCGCAGCCGGGGCATCGCCTTCGTCGGGCTGGCCCAGGATGCGGACCTCGGCGGACCGATGATGGACCAGCTCCCGGTCCATGTGCAGCTCGGCCTGCAATCGACCCTCTATTACGACCCCTCCCTCGATGTGACCGACGATTTCATCGTCTTCTTCAACGCCCGGACCGAATCCCTGGTCGGTCCGTCGGCCACCGCGGCGAAGTGACCATGCGCCTGCGCGAGATCGCCGAGGCGGTGTCGGGACGGATCACCGGCGATGCCGAAACCGAGATCACCGGCTTCAACAGCCTGGCGGACGCAGGCCCGTCCGACGTGTCCTTCCTGGCCAATCCGAAGTACATCCCGTACCTCGCCACGACCCGCGCCGCCGCGATCCTGGTCCCAGACATGCCGGTGCCGCCCGGGGTCGTCATCCGTCCCGGCCTCAGCCTGGTCCGGGTCGCCAATCCGGATCTGGCCTTCACCCAGGTGGTGACCGCCTTCGCGCCGCGGCCGGTACCCCCGCCGCCGGGC
>CAMCAC010000123.1 GCA_945872305.1 Candidatus Kuenenia stuttgartensis
ATCGGCGTCGCCCTGGTCGGCGCGGCCACCATCCTCGGCATCTCCCGCCAGCCCGAGCAGGCCGCCGTCCTCAAGGGCCTGATGTTCGTCGTCGCCGCCCTGATCGAGGGTCTCGCCCTGATCGCCCTGGTGATCGGCATGGTCCTCGCCTTCACCTGAAGGCGGACCCGTCCGAGCCACCCCTGACCGCCCGAGCCTGAGCGAGCCATGATCGACGTCATCTACCAACGGATCCCCGACTTCCTCTGGGGCCTCGCCGCCTTCGTGACGTTCGTCCTGATCCTGTTCAGGCTCGGGTTCAAGCATGTCCTGACCGCCATCGATGCCCGCGACCGCAAGATCGCCGCGGACCTCAAGGAAGCCGAGGACATCAACGCCCAGGCTCGCCAGCTCAAGTCCGAGCTCGATGCCAAGATGAAGGCCGCCGAAGCCAAGGTGACCGCGCTCATGGCCGAAGCGAACCGCAACGCCGAGGCCGCCCGCAGCGCGCTCATCGAGAAGGGTCGCCAAGAGGTGGAGCATATCCGCCACCGGGCGCTCCAGGATATCGACGCCGCCCGCAACGCGGCGCTGATCGAGCTGCGCAACCAGATCGCCGACCTGGTGGTCGTGGTCGCCGAGAAGTCGATCCACGAGCGTCTCGACCAGTCCAAGCAGGAAGCCCTGGTCGAGGCTGCCATCGCCGCGGTCGGAAAGAAGGGCTGACCATGGCCCAGGCGCCCATCACGAAGTCCGGGACCGTGCCCGGCATCTATGCCGCGGCGCTCCTTGAGGCCGCCGGTGAGCGGGGCGAGGCGGATGGCGCCGCCGCCGCCGCGGCGCGTCTGGCCCCGGCCTTCGACATCGCCACCGTCCAGCGAATCCAGGATCCCCGCCTCGGCCGCGCCCGGGCCAAGGAGATCCTCCGGCTGGTCGCGGCCCAGGCCGGCGCCCCGCGCACCCTGGCCGATTTCCTCTGCCTGCTGCTTGACCGCCACCGGCTCATCGACGCCGCGGCGATCCTCGCCGAGGCCGCCCGGCTCCATGCCGTCGCCACCGGCCACACGCCGGTCTCTGTGGCACTCGCCATGGAACCCACCGCCGCCCTGCGCGAGCGCATCGTGGCGGTCGTCCGCGCCGCGGTCGGCACCCAGGCCGACGTGGCCGTCTCGGTGGATCCCGCCCTGATCGGCGGCATCCGCGTCCGCCACGGCGACAGGCTGGTGGATGCCAGCGTACGCCGCCGCATCGACGAGATGGCCCGCCGGGCCAAGGCCGTGCCCGTCTCCGATGCCTGGTGGTCCGACACCGCCATCACCACCCCCTGACCTTCGACCTTCGAAACCGACCCTCCGAGAGGAATGACCTGTGAAGATCCGCGCTGACGAGATCACCTCCGCCATCAAGAGCCAGCTCGCCGCCTATGGCAGCGAGGTGCAGGTGGACGAGGTGGGCACCGTGGTGGCCGTCGGTGACGGCATCGCCCGCCTGACCGGCCTGTCCGGCTGCATGGCCGGCGAGATGATCGCCTTCGCCAACGGGTCCTACGGCCTGGCCCTGAACCTGGAAGAAGGCGTCATCGGCGCCGTGGTCATGGGCGATTCGACGACCATCCGCGAGGGCGATCTCGGCCGCCGCACCCAGCGCGTGCTCGAGGTACCGGTCGGCCAGGCCATGCTCGGCCGCGTGGTCGATGCCCTCGGCCGGCCCATCGATGGCAAGGGCCCGATCAAGGCCGAGGCCAGCCGCCGGGTCGAGTCCCCCGCCCCCGGCCTGGCGGACCGCAAGTCGGTCCATGAACCGCTCCAGACCGGCCTGAAGTGCATCGATGCCATGATCCCGGTCGGCCGCGGCCAGCGCGAACTGATCATCGGCGATCGCAAGACCGGCAAGACCGCCATCTGCATCGACACGATCATCAACCAGAAGGGCAAGGGCGTCGTCTGCGTGTACGTCGCCATCGGCCAGAAGGAGTCGACGGTCGCCAGCATCGTGAAGCAGCTCGAGGAGACCGGCGCGATGGCCTACACCATCGTGGTCAACGCCGGCGCCGCCCAGCCCGCCCCGCTCCAGTTCCTTGCTCCGTACTCCGGCGCCGCGATGGCCGAGTACTTCATGTACAACACCTGGGCGCATGAGAACGGTCAGCCCAAGTCGGTGGACGGCCGTTTCGTCGAACAGCCGGTGTCCGCCGGCGGCCGCGGCTTCGCGACCTTCATCGCCTACGACGACCTCTCCAAGCAGGCCGCCGCCTACCGCGAGATGTCCCTGCTCCTGCGTCGCCCGCCGGGCCGCGAGGCGTATCCCGGCGACGTGTTCTACCTGCACTCCCGCCTGCTCGAGCGCTCGGCCAAGCTGAGCGACAAGCTCGGCGGCGGCTCCCTGACCGCGTTCCCGGTCATCGAGACCCAGGAAGGCGAGGTCAGCGCCTACATCCCGACCAACGTGATCTCGATCACCGACGGCCAGATCTACCTCCAGCCCGACCTCTTCAACGCCGGCGTCCGACCGGCCGTGGATGTCGGCATCTCGGTGTCCCGCGTCGGCGGCGCGGCCCAGATCAAGGCGATGAAGAAGGTCGCCGGCACCCTGCGTCTGGATCTGGCCGCGTTCCGCGAGCTCGAGGCCTTCGCCCAGCTCGGCACCGACCTCGACCCGGCCACCCAGCGCCAGCTCGACCGCGGTGCGCGCATGGTCGAGCTGCTCAAGCAGGCCCAGGCCAACCCGATGCCGGTCGCGCACCAGGTGCTGTCGATCCGTGGTGCCGGCGAAGGCATCTACGACCCCATCCCGACCAGCCAGGTCGGCGATGCCGAGAAGCTGTGGCTGCACCTGGTCGACACCGAGTACCCGGTGCTGATCCAGGAGATCGACACGGCCAAGGTCCTGTCCGACGAGGGAGAGAAGAAGTTCAAGGAGGCGGTCAAGCGCTTCCCCCTCGTGTGGGCCGACCGCTCCGCGAAGAAGGCCTGAGCCATGGCCAACCTGCGCGAATTGCGCAAGCGGCGCCGCAGCGCCCAGGGTGCCCGCAAGATCACCCGCACCATGGAGCTGGTCGCCTCGGCCAAGCTCAAGAAGGCCACCGAGTCGGCCCTTGCCTCGCGCCCGTACGCCGAGGCCCTGCGTGAACTGGTCGCCCGGCTGACCGCCACCGGCGCGAGCCATCCGCTGCTCGCCCAGCGGCCGGTGCGCAAGGTGCTGATCATGCTCGCCGCCTCGGACCGCGGCCTGTGCGGCTCGTTCAACGCCAACCTCGCCTCCATGGCCCTGGCCAAGGCCCGCGAGCACAAGGCCGCCGGCCGCGAGGTCGAGCTCCTCGCCCTGGGCAAGAAGGGCGGCACCACCTGCGCCTTCCTCGGCCTCGCGCCCAAGGAGACCCGGACCGGACTGGTCGGGGCCACCCGCTACGCGGATGCGGAGCAGGTCGCCAACCAGGCCATCGCCGCCTTCGCCAAGGGCGACTACGATCTGGTCGAGGTGGTCTACAGCCGCTTCATCACCCCGGCCCGCCAGGTGCCGGAGCTGTTCCCGCTCCTGCCCGCCGGCCTGGACAAGGTCGAGGCCGGCAAGGGCGAGTGCGAGTTCATCCCCGACATCGACACGGTGCTCTCGGGCACGGTGCCGATGGCGGTGCGCACAGCCTTGTTCTCGGCCCTGCTCCAGACCTCGGCCTCGGAGCACGCCGCGCGGCGGATCGCCATGAAGAACGCCAGCGATGCCGCCGGCGACATGGTCCGCAGCATCAGCCTCGCCTACAACCGCGGTCGCCAGGGGAAGATCACCCAGGAGATCGCCGAGATCGTCGGCGCCGTCGAGGCGATGGCCTGATCCCCGTTCCCACCCTCTCCTGACCACGCACACGAGCACCCCCATGAGCAATACCGGTTCGGTCGTCCAGATCATCGGCTCCACCCTCGACGCCGAGTTCGAGACCCTGCCCGCCATCTACAACGCGGTCGAGATGGACATCGTCGATCCCGGCACCGGGGCGGTGACCCGCCTGGTGGCCGAGGTCCAGGCCCATCTCGGCCGCAACCGCGTGCGTGCCGTGGCCATGGCCTCGACCGACGGTCTGGTCCGCGGCCAACCGGTGCGCGACACCGGCTCCCCGATCGCCATGCCGGTCGGCGACCATACCCTGGGCCGGATCTTCAATGTCCTCGGCGAGACGGTGGACAACGGCGACCAGATGCCGTCCGACACCCCCCGTCGTCCGATCCATGCCAAGGCCCCCGCCTTCGACCAGCTCAACCCTGAGACCGAGATCTTCCAGACCGGCATCAAGGTGGTGGATCTGCTCGCACCCTATGTGAAGGGCGGCAAGGTCGGCCTGTTCGGTGGCGCCGGCGTCGGCAAGACCGTCATCCTGATGGAGCTGATCAACAACGTGGCCAAGGCCCACGGCGGCTTCTCGGTGTTCGCCGGCGTCGGTGAACGGACCCGCGAGGGCAACGATCTGTGGAATGAGATGATCGAAGCCGGCGTGATCGTGGTCGAGAAGGATGAGCATGGCCACGCCAAGTGGGACGACCGCGGGCACCCGATGGTCAAGCACGGCCAGAGCCGCTGCTCGCTGGTCTATGGTCAGATGAACGAGCCGCCGGGCGCGCGCATGCGCGTGGCCCTGTCGGCCCTGACCCAGGCCGAGCACCTGCGCGACACCACCGGCAAGGACGTGCTGCTCTTCGTCGACAACATCTTCCGCTTCACCCAGGCCGGCTCCGAGGTGTCCGCGTTGCTCGGCCGCCTGCCCAGCGCCGTGGGCTACCAGCCGACCCTGGCGACCGAGATGGGCGTGCTCCAGGAGCGCATCACCTCGACCCGCAGCGGATCGATCACCTCGATCCAGGCCGTGTACGTCCCGGCCGACGACTACACGGATCCGGCCCCGGCGAACACCTTCGCCCACCTGGATGCCACCACCAACCTGGCCCGTGGCATCGCCGAGAAGGGCATCTTCCCGGCGGTGGACCCCCTCGCGTCCACCAGCCGCATCCTCCAGCCGCACATCGTCGGCGAGCGCCACTACCGGGTCGCCCGGGGCGTGCAGAAGATCCTCCAGCGCTACAAGGATCTCCAGGACATCATCGCGATCCTGGGTGTGGACGAACTGTCCGACGACGACAAGCGCATCGTCGCCCGGGCCCGCCGCCTGGAGCGCTTCATGTCGCAGCCGTTCGCGGTGGCCGAGCAGTTCACCGGCATGAAGGGCATCATCATGAAGCTGGAGGACACCATCCGCAGCTTCGAGGCGATCCTCACCGGCGAATACGACACCCTGCCGGAATCCGCGTTCATGTACGTCGGCTCGATCGACGACGTGGTCACCAAGGCCGAGAAGCTCAAGAAGTGACCGCCGCACCCGGCCGCCACCGGCGGCCGGTCGCCGGAAACCCGCACCCAGGAACCAGATCGTGCTGACCCTCCAGATCGTCACCCCCGAGAAGGCCCTGCCCGTGGTCGAGTGCGACCACGTGACCTTCGTGGCGGTCGACGGCCAGGTCGGTGTGCGCACCGGCCGGGCGGCCCTGGTCGGCCTCCTGGCCACCGGTTTCGTCCAGGCCAAGAAGGGCGGCAAGGCCCTGCCCGCGGTGGCGATCCGCGGCGGCGTCGGCCAGGTCTCCAAGGACAAGGTCCTGATCCTGACCGAGCAGGCGGTGGAGTCCCCCGCCGTGGACCGGGCCAAGGTCGAGGCCCGCCTGGCGGCCATCGCCGAGGATCCCGCCGCCGCCGGCGAGCGGGCGTTCCTCAAGGCCCAGCTCGGCCTGCCGCGCTTCGACGTGCACGCCACCGAGCACCTGAGCGGTGCCCGGGCCGCCATCGACGCCGCCCGCGACCACTGACGCGCCGGCCTCCCGGGGAAACGAACAAGAAAAGGGGAGGCTCGAAGGGAGGAGTCTGGGGGAGTTCGTGATCATTCCTCTCCCCTCTCATGGGAACCCGCCACCGGTGCAGTGAACAACGAAGCGGAGCCGGGAAAAAGGGGAAAACGGCCCTCCTGCCCATCCCCTCCTCCCCTTCATCCTGTGAGCCCGCCGCAGGCGCCCACTCGACCCAGGCGCTGCTGAGAAACTCGCCATTGCCCGCGCCGTCCACGGACCAGGGTCCGCGGACGGAGTTTCCATGCGTCTCGCCATCGTCCTCGCCGCCACCGCCGCCCTCTGCGCCGCCGACGGCCCGGCCCCTTCCGCGTCCGCCGCCGACCTGCGTGCGACCATCAGCATGCTCGCGGGCATGGAGATGGCCCAGGCGGTGAAGCAGTACGATCTCGACCCCGCCGTGGTCGCCGCCGCGATCCAGGGCACTGCCACGGCTCCGGGCGCGGATGTGCTCGCCCGGCGCGAGGAACTGCTCCTCCAGTGGCAGGAGCATCTCGCCGGCCGCCAGCGCGTCGCCGCCCAGGAGCGCACCGCCGGCAACGCCGAGTGGCTGAAGACCAACGCCGCCAAGCCCGGCGTGACCACCACCGCCACCGGCCTGCAGTACGAGGTGCTCGCCGCTGGTACCGGAGCGAGCCCCAAGGCCACCGACACCGTCCATGTGCGCTACCGCGGCACCCTCCTCGACGGCACCCCGTTCGACGCCACCGCCGCCGAACCGGCGGTGTTCTCGGTCAACGGCCTGATCCCTGGCTGGCAGGAGGCCCTCCAACTCATGAAGGTCGGCGACCGCTGGCGCATCTCCGTGCCGCCCCAGCTCGCCTACGGCGACAGTGGCGCGCCGCCGGCCATCGGCCCCAACGAGATCCTCCAGTTCGAGATGGAACTCGTCGCCATCGCACCCTGACCCGGGAGTCCGACCGTGGAATACGATGTCGTCGTGATCGGCAGCGGACCCGCCGGCGAGGGCGCCGCCATGCAGGCGGCCAAGGCGGGCCGCAGCGTGTGCGTCGTCGAGCGCTACCACGAGGTCGGCGGCGGCTGCACCCACTGGGGCACCATCCCGAGCAAGGCCCTCCGCCACGCGATCTTCCGCTTGGCGGAGTTCAAGAGCCACCCGCTCTATTCGGCGTTTCTCGACGACCGGCCGTGCTCGTTCCCGGACCTGCTGCGCAGCGCCGATTCGGTGATCAAGCGCCAGGTCAAGATGCGCCACGACTTCTACGAGCGGAACCGGGTCCGGGTGGTGCATGGACAGGCCCGCTTCTCCGACCCGCACACCGTCACGGTCCGCCAGGCCGACGGCGCCGACGAGACGATCCACGGCCGCCACTTCGTCATCTGCACCGGCTCCCGGCCCTTCCGCCCGGCGGGCATCGACTTCGACCACCCGCGGGTGCTCGACAGCGACACCGTCCTGCGCCTGAAGGACACGCCCCAGTCGGTGACCATCTACGGCGCCGGCGTGATCGGCTGCGAATACGCCTCGATGTTCCGCAACATGGGCATCAAGGTGAACCTGGTGAACACCCGGGAGAAGCTGCTCAGCTACCTCGACGACGAGATCTGCGACGCCCTCAGCTACCACCTGCGCGACCAGGGCATCCTGATCCGCCACAACGAGAAGCTCTCGGCGGTGGAACCCCTGGCCGACGGGGTGGTCCTGCACCTGGATTCCGGCAAGAAGTTCAAGACCGACTACTTCTTTCACGCCAACGGCCGCTCCGGCAACACCGACGGGCTCGGGCTCGACGCCATCGGCCTGCCGGCGGACAGCCGCGGACTGGTCAAGGTCGACGAGAACTACCGCACCTCCGTCGGCCACATCTACGCCGCCGGCGACGTGACCGGCCCGCCGTCCCTGGCCAGCGCCGCCTACGACCAGGGCCGCTTCGCCGCCCAGCACCTGACCACCGGCCACATCGAGCAGGGGCTCAGCCACCTCATCCCCACCGGCATCTACACCTCGCCGGAGATCAGCTCCGTCGGCCGCACCGAGCGGGAGCTGACCGAGGCCAAGGTCCCCTACGAGGTCGGCCACAGCCTGTTCCGCAGCCTGGCCCGGGCGCAGATCGTCGGCCAGACCGTCGGCATGCTCAAGATCCTGTTCCACCGCGAGACCCGCGAGATCCTGGGCATCCACTGCTTCGGCTACCAGGCATCCGAGATCATCCACATCGGCCAGACGGTGATGGCGATGCCGGCGCCCCACAACCGGCTCGACCACTTCATGAGCACCACCTTCAATTATCCGACCATGGCAGAAGCCTATCGGGTGGCGGCGCTCAACGGGCGGAACCGGCTGTTCTGAACCGGACGGGGGCCGCCGTCGCTCAGAACTGGGTGCGCATCACGTCCTTGTAGGCTTCGACCAGCTTGTTGCGCACTTCGACCGCGAGCTTCAGGGACAACTGGGCCTGGCTCTGGGCAAGCATGACGCGGTGCAGGTTGTCGACCTCGCCGCGCTGCACGGCGGTGA
>CAMCAC010000124.1 GCA_945872305.1 Candidatus Kuenenia stuttgartensis
GGCCACCGCCAGGGGATCCGCCCGCCGCCAGCTGTCGGTGCCGCTCATGGCGTCCGTATGGCGGCTCCCGGCGCCCGCGCCACCGGTGAGGCGTGCGACCTGTCCGCCCGGCGGGGCGATGCCCTCTGGTCCCGGCCGGTCTCCGCCAGACGAGGAATCCCGCTTCTGCGCCACGCCCGGCCGGCCTTCAGGGGATGCGGACGGCCTGCGGTCGCTTCATCGCCCCATCGAGCGGAAGGCCTCGGCGTAGCGGCGGCCCAGGATGCGCAGGGCGGGGGCGTCGAAATGGAGGAGGTCCCCACCGTCAGTCAGATCGCCCGCCTCGGCCAGGGCGAAGCCGGTCTGCGTCCGGGCCAGGCGCCGCAGGCCCTCGGTCACGGCGGCGGCGTGGGGAGTGTCCGTGCGCCGGGCCAGGAATCCCCCCAGGGTCCCCGCCACCACCGGCGCATCCGTCCGGCCGAGATCCCCGCGCAGACGCCCGAGCATTGCCGCCAGCCGCCGGTCGTAGGACCCCGCCGTGAGCGCGTCCGCAGCGTCGGCCTCGCCCTGGTGCCAGAGGATGCCCGCCAGCCTCGCCCCCGGGGCCGCCGCCAGGGCCGCCCGGGTGGCATTCACGGCGGCGTTGTACAGCACGCCGCCCGGCGCCCATTGGTCCAGGCTCGTCCCGCCCATGGCGCACGGTACCAGGCCGATGTCCGCGACCGGATCGGCGTCGGCCAGGGCGACGGCGAAGCTCATCCCCAGGCCGATGCCGGCCAGCTCCGGCTTGTCGGTGTGGAGCGGTTCCTCGGCGGGCAGCCACCGGCCGGAGCGGAACATGAAGACGCGGTCGTGGCGCAGGGGCGGCACCGATCCCAGCACACCCCGGCCGGCCATGTTCGATTGTCCGATGAGGAGGAATGTCCGCATGGCGGGCATGGTCGCCGTCCCGCGCGGGCGGGCCAGTCCCGCCCGCAGCGCCTACCCGCCCCACACCTCGCGCACCGCGTCGGCCAGGCGGCGGGCATGCAGGCGGCCCTTGCCCTGGCCGGCGCCGGGGCCGAGCAGGCGCTTGAAGCCGAGGCGGCGGGCCTCGGCGGCGCGCAGTTCGTAGCGGGGGGCCGGACGCAGTTCGCCGCCCAGGCCCACCTCGCCGATGGCGACCAGGTCCGGGGGGATCGCGGTCTCGCGCAGGGACGAGCACACCGCCAGGGCCACCGCGAGATCCGCGGCGGGCTCCTGGACCCGCACGCCGCCGGTGGCGTTCACATAGACATCCATGCCGCCCAGGGGCAGGCGCAGGTGGCGGCCCAGGCAGGCGAGGACCATGGCGACCCGGTTCGGGTCCAGGCCGGCGACCCGGCGCACCGGCTGGGGCGCGCCGGTGGTCTGGACCAGGGCCTGGATCTCGACGAGCAGGCAGCGGTTGCCCTCGATGAGCGGCGCGATGCACGAGCCGGGGACCTCGGGATCCCGGTCGGCGATCAGGAATCCGGTGGGGTCGGCGACCTCCTCCAAGCCGGTCGGGCCCATGCGGAACAGGCCGATCTCGCCGGTGGAGCCGAAGCGGTTCTTCACCGCCCGCAGGGTGCGCAGGTCCGCGTAGCGGTCGCCTTCAAAGGCGAGCACGGTGTCGACGAGGTGTTCGAGCAGGCGCGGCCCCGCCAGCCCGCCGTCCTTGGTCACATGGCCGACCAGCACCACCGCGCAGCCGCCCTTCCGGGCCGCCTCGACGATGAGCGCGGCGCAGGCGCGGATCTGGGACGGGCCGCCGGCCTCGCCCTCGGAGCCGTCGTGGGACAGGAGCTGGATCGAGTCCACCACCGCCAGCCGGTAGTCCCCCGACGCCACCGCCGCCGCCACCGCCCGGGCGTCGCCGGTGCCGGCGAGCTTGACCCCGGACGTGGCCACCCCCAGGCGCTCCATGCGGGCGCGGACCTGGGCGGTGGCCTCCTCGGCGGTGATGTAGAGGACCGGCTGGCTGCGCCCGACCCCGCCGCAGGCCTGGGCGAGGATGGTGCTCTTGCCGATGCCCGGCTCGCCGCCCAGCACCACGGACGCGCCCTCGGCGAAGCCGCCGCCGAGCACCCGGTCCAGTTCGCCGATGCCGGTCGCCAGCCGGGCCCGCTGGGCCGGCGCGGGTCCGTCCACCGCCTCGACCGCCAGGGGCGCCACGGGATCACGGCTCGCCGCCTGGGTCACGCTGCGCGCCTCGGCGGCGGACAGCGCCGCCAGGCTGTTCATCGCCCCGCAGGCGAGGCAGCGCCCGGACCAGCGCACCGCCGTGGCCCCGCACTCCTTGCAACCGTACATGGGATCCTTCTTGGCCATGGCGGCGAGGAGACGCCCCGGCCGTCGGGCGCAAGGGCGGGTCAGCGCAGGTTGTTGACGATCGCGGTCAGCGGTTGCTGGGCGGCCACCGCCCCGGCGGGGGTGGGGATGCCGGCGGGTTCGTCGTGGCGGTACACCCGGGTGGTCCACGGGTCCTGCGCGACGGCGGGCGCGACCAGGGGCAGGATCTGCTCCGGGGCGGCCTCCGGGGCCGGAGGCAGTTCGGCATAGGTGCGCCACAGGCGGGCGAGGTCGCGCAGCATGGGCCGTTCGCCCTGGGCGTAGCGTCGCGCGGGATCGAGGCGCACCATGGTCAGCGCCGCCGTGGTCAGCGTCTCGGCCGGTATGTCGGTGTACTGGGCGAGACCGAGCAGCCGGCGGGCCGCGGTGTAGTAATCCTTGTCCAGGGCCAGGGCCCGGGCGTAGCCCGCCGCCGCCTCGGCATGGCGGTCCTGTTCCTGGCGGAGGATGGCGAGCAGGTAGTGCAGCCGGGGATTGTCCGGGTCCTGGGCGAGGCGGCCGGTGAACACCCGCTCGGCGATCGCCTGGGCGCGGAGCCCTTCGAAGGCGCCCTCGCAGCCGAAGCAGTGGCTCTCCCGCCGGCCGAAGGCCCGGGGCATGATCTCGAAGGCGCGCTGGTAGTGGGCCTCGGCCTCGGCGTGGCGGCCCAGCCGGGCGAGCTCCCGGGCCAGGCGCGACTGGATGCAGTAGGCGTTGGCATTGAGGGACAGGGCCTGCTGGTAGCCGACCACCGCCCGGGTGGTCAGGCCGGCCTCCATGAGCCGGTCGGTCTGTTCGGCGGCTCGGATCGAGGCCACGGCCGTACGCAGGGTGGCGGCCTCCTCGGCCCGGCCCTGGCGCTCGCGCACATCGGCGAGGACGGCCCGGGCGCGGAAGCGGTCTCCGGGGCCTTCGTCGCCGTCCGAGGGATCCATCGCCATGGCCTGTTCCGCGGCGGCGGCGGCTCCGGCCACATCGCCGGCATCAAGGCGGACCCGGGCCAGCCAGACCAGGGGACGCTCCTCCAGGGGGCTGGCGGCGGCCCGCCGTTCCAGATCCGCGGCGGCGGCGGCCCCGTCCAGCCGGGCGAGCAGGGCATAGGCCGGGTCACAGGACGGATCCTTGGCGAGCACCGCCACCGCCGCGGCCCGGGCGGGACCGGTGCGGCCGGCGGCGGCCAGGGCCTCGCCGGCGATCAGCGCGATCGGCAGGTCCGCATCGTGGTGGCCCTGGCCGGCGACCAGTTCGGCGAGGTCCTTGGCGCCCCAGCCCGGGGCCCGCTCGATCAGGGCCAACGCATCCGCGAGCCGGCCGGCCCCGTGGTAGATGCGGACCAGGGCGGCCAGGCGGTCCGCGCGCTGGGCGTCCTTCCCGTCGCCCGGGAACGAGGCGAGCACCAGCTCCTCGCCGGTGGCGGCGCGGCCGGCATGGCGCAAGGCGTCGGCGAGGCTGGCGATCCCGTCGTCCCGGCTCCAGCCGTTCAGGACCGGCATCGCCCGGCGCGCCGCCACGAGGCCCGCCTCGGTGAGGTCGGCACGGTGCAGCGCGGTGCCCAGGCGCACGAGGCGGATGGCGTCTTCCAGGATCTCCCTGGGCCGCTCGTCCCGGTCATCGTCGTCGGGGGTGGCGAAGGGATCCGAGTCATCGTCGGTCGGGGCGGGTGCCGGCCGGGTGGCGGCGGGGGCGGCGGCCAGCGGCCGCTCCGCCCGGGTACGGAGGATGGGCAGGGCGGTGTCGAGATCATCCACCGCCAGCAGGAGTCCGATGGCGGTCGCCTTCGCCTCCTCGGGCAGGCGTGCCACCGAGGCGCGGACCAGGGCCAACGCCCGGGCCTGCTCGCCGGCCTGGGCGGCGAGCGAGATGTACGCCCCCCACAGGGGCATCCCCGGATCCGCCTCCAGGGCGCGGTGCAGGGTGTCGAGCACATGGCCGGGATCCCCGGCCCGGGCGATGTCGTCCCAGTCCAGCCGCAGACGGCCCGCCAGCTCATGGCCTTTCGGGCCGCGCAGCAGGGCGCTCGCCTCGTCGGTCCGGCCGGCGAGGATGAGATGGGCGGTCCACAGGGCCTCGGCCTGGGATCGCTCCCAGTCGTGCATGCCGTCGCGCCCGGCGGGCACGGGGGCGCTGGCGCTGAGCAGCGGATAGAGTTCCGCCGCATCGGCCGTGCTGGAGATGGCGCCCCACGGCGCGCTCGGCAGGCGGTCCACGAGTTCGCGCACCAGGCGGCGCTGGATGGCGGCGCTGCGGGTGCCGGAGACCCGGAGCTGGACCGCGCCGGAGAGCAGGCCGCGGCGCAGCACCGCCTCGGTCTCGGTTTCACCGAGCAGGCGGGCGAGATCGCCCAGATCCAGTCGCGGGGCGGACATCCCGTCCCGGGCCTTGGCCTTGGCCCGGGCGGCGGTGGCGGACATGCCGACCGGTTTGAGCGGCACCCCGAGGCGGGTCAGGGCATGGTCGATCAGGGCGCGGCGATCCGATTCGGTCGCGAGCCAGGGCAGCACGCCCTCCACCAGGTTGCCATAGGACCAGGGGTCGAGCCCGCCGTTCCCGGCCCAGCCCGAACCCGGCCGCTGCACGGTGAGGGTCTTGAACTGGGCGATCAGGGCGGCGTCGTCCCCGACGAGGGCGGCGCCGAGCATGCGCCAGCGGGCGACGGTCCCCTTGGCCCCGTCGGTCGACAGTCCGTCGAGCCCGGCCCGCAGCGCCGGCCAGTGATCCGGACCCGGGAGCGCCGCCAGAAGCGCTCCCCCATCCGCGCTGCTGCCGTCGTGGCGGTCCTTGGCCGCCACGGCCCGCCGGACCAGGGCCAGCCAGGCATCCGCGGTGCGGGCGGGATCCTGGGCCAGTGCCGCCACTTCGTCCGTGCCCGGAGCCCCGGTGCGGTCCACGACCGCCGGCGTCGCCGGTGCCGCAAGGACGGCCAAGGCGGCAGAGGCGCCGCGCAGGGAGCCGCCATCGCCATCGGCGGCCGGCAGGGCAAGGCCGCCGGCCAGGAGCAGCAGGGTCAGGGAACGGAATGAGGGCATGGCACGCATGACCGCCCAAGGTGCCGTCCGCCACCTTCGCCGTCAACCCTCGGCGATCCCCCGCTCAACCCCGGCCGTGGCTCACCGCCCGAGGGCGGCGCGCAGGGTCTCGATGGTGGCGCCGCGCAGGACCAGGGCGCGGCCGTCGCCGCCGGTCACCACCACCACCGGGGTCGGCAGGGGGCGGGCCGGGTCGCGGTCGAGCAGGCCGGCGAGGTGGGCCCGGTCCGCCTGGACGATGGCGGCGACCTGGGCGGCGCGGGCCTCCACAGGGGTCGGGTCGAGGACCTCCGCCACCCGGGGGCGCAGATCGGTCCAGCCGGTGCCCTCGGGGGCGCCCAGGAGCAGGCCCATCCACGAGCGCAGGGCCGGGGCGCCGTCGGCGGCGGCGGCGGTCAGCACCTCCGCCAGTTCCCGCCCGTACGGGTCGTTGCCGATGAAACGGATGGTGGTGCGCGCCGGCAGCCCCGGCAGCTCCGCCGCCAGGGCGGCGCAGCGGGGGCAGTGGGGGTCCAGGCCGATCTCGACCAGGGGGCCGGCGGTGCCCCAGGTCCGTCCGGCGGTCACCGCCGCCGCCAGATCCACCGTCTGCGGGGCTGTCACGGTGACGGGAATCGGCGCCGGGCGGCCGAGATACAGCACCCCGGCCAGGACGCCCCCGGCCGCCAGCCCCGCCACCAGGGCCGCCGCCGCCACCCGGCCCGGAGCGGCGGCAAACAGCAGGCTGGCCCCCGCCAGGGCCGGCAGGTGGGTGGCGATGCAGTGGTCGCAGCGGATGTCCAGGGCCACCGCCAGCCCGAGATAGACCAGGCAGCCGGCGGCGGCCATGCATCCGAGCACCGTGCCGGCGGCCCGGGTGCGCGGAAGGAGAGCCAGCCCCCCGGCCAGGGCGAGCAGCCCCGCCGCGACCCAGCTGATCTCGATGCCCCCGGGCCGGCCCCAGCCGGCGGTGCCGGAACAGGCCAGGTCGCAGGTCCAGATCGGCAGGCCCCGGCTGCCGGCGATCCCGGCGGCCAGGAGCAGCACCAGCGCCCCGGCCCGGTCCATCAGGCCCCCAGGTCGCGCACCGCGCCCGGGTTGACGAGCAGGCGGAGCACCATGCCCCCCGGCACCGGATCGCCCTCCAGGATGGCGAACCCCGCCTTCTTGAGCAGGATCTGGCCGCCGGTGAGCACCTGGATCAGGGCCGACAGGTCCGGCTCGTGGCCCACCAGCACCGGATCCAGCCCCGGCGGGATGCGCCCGGCCACCTGGGCCGGGGGCATCAGGCCGCCGGCCAGCCAGGGCTCGATCCGCACCGGCATGGCCCAGATCCGGGCGGCGATCACCGCGGTCTGGTGGGCCCGCAGCCAGGGGGACGAGAGGATGGCGCCCTGGTCCACCAGCGGGCGGAGCCGGGTGCAGACCTGTTCGGCGGTGTCCTCGCCGTCGGCGGTGAGGGGGCGGTCCGCGTCGACGCCGGACCACTCGCCCCGGTCCACCGCCCGTGCATGCCTGAGGATCGCCAGACGCATGCGGGACCCTGCACCCGCCCTGCCGGCTGGCAAGGCGGAGGGTGCCCGCTAGCGTGCCGCACCCCCTTCGGAGACCTGTTCCCATGCCCTCGCCCAAGAAAGAGCGCGTCGTCCTCGCCTACTCCGGCGGCCTCGACACCTCGGTGATCGTCCGCTGGCTCGCCGAGCGCGGCTATGAGGTGATCTGCTTCTGCGCCAACGTCGGCCAGGAGGAGGTCTACCCGGACCTCGAGCGCAAGGCGCTGGCCTCGGGCGCGAGCCGGGTCCACATCAAGGACCTCCAGGAGGAGTTCGCCAAGGACTTCGTCTTCCCGGCGATCATGTGGAACGCCAAGTACGAGGGCCGCTACCTGCTCGGCACCAGCCTGGCCCGGCCGTGCATCGCCAAGCACATGGTCGACATCGCCAAGCGGGAGAAGTGCCAGATCATCGCCCACGGCGCCACCGGCAAGGGCAACGACCAGGTCCGCTTCGAGCTCACCGCCTACGCCCTGCTTCCCGGCGTGAAGATCATCGCCCCCTGGCGCGACAGCGAGTTCAACACCGTCATCAAGGGCCGCACCGAGGCCATCGCCTACGCCCAGAAGTACGGCATCCCGATCAAGGCGAGCACCAAGGAGCCCTGGTCGTCCGACGACAACCTCCTGCACATCTCCTTCGAGGCCGGCATGCTCGAAGACCCGGCGGCCAAGCCGCTGGAGCGCATGTACCAGCGCACCCTGCCCCTGGCCGAGGTGAAGGCCAAGCGCGAGACCATCACCGTCGACTTCGAGAAGGGCCGCCCGACCGCCATCAACGGCGAGAAGATGACCCCGGCCAAGCTGATGATCAAGGCCAACGAGATCGGCAAGAAGCACGGCATCGGCCGCATCGACATGGTCGAGAGCCGCTACGTCGGCATGAAGTCCCGCGGCGTCTACGAGACCCCCGGCGGCACCATCCTGATGGCTGCCCACCAGGACCTCGAAGCGCTGACCGTGGGCCGCGACCTGCTCCACACCAAGAACACCCTGGCAGTGCGCTGGGCCCAGATGGCCTACTACGGCTACTGGTTCTGCGAGGAGTTCGAGGCCCTGCAGGCGTTCCTGGAAGTGAGCCAGAAGATGGTCACCGGCCGGGTCACCATCGAGCTCGACCGCGGCAACGTGATCATCGTCGGCCGCGAGTCCGAGAACTCCCTGTACGACGCCGCCATCGCCAGCATGGAGGCCGACGGCGGCGCCTACGACCAGAGCGATGCCACCGGCTTCATCCGCATCAACGCCCTGCCCCTGCGGGTGGCCGCCCGCCGCCAGGCCCGGCTCGACGAGAAGAAGCGCCGCTGATCCCCGCCGCGGGATGACGGCCGTTCCACCGCGCCCCGGGCAGATGCCCTGGGCGCGGTTTTTATCGAGGCTCACAGGAGGAGCCCTGGTCGTCCGACGACAACCTCCTGCACATCTCCTTCGAGGCCGGCATGCTCGAAGACCCGGCGGCCAAG
>CAMCAC010000125.1 GCA_945872305.1 Candidatus Kuenenia stuttgartensis
CGTCGGTGGAACACGCCATGATCCGCACCCTGATCCCGACCCTGGCCGCGCTGACCCTGGCCGCCGCCGATGGCCCGGCGGTGGTGTGGATGGGCTACGAACGGCTCGTGGACGGCCGCCCCGAGGGCGTGCGGGTGGCGGTGACCGCCGAGGAGCTGGTGGCCCTGCGCCGGGCGGCGGGTCTGGATCCTGCCGCACCGGTCGACCGTTCGCCGGCGGCGTCCCTGCCGGTGACCGAGGTGCGGGCGGACCCCGGCGCCGGCCGGGCCACGGTGCGGTGGACCCGGAGCGTGCTCGGCGGGAGCGCCTGGAGCGGGGTGCCGCTGCCAGGAATCGCTCCGTGGAGCGGTCCCGGGCTCATCCCGAGCGCCACGCCCGGGTGGCTGGCGGTGCCGCCGGACCACCGCGGGGATCTGGTCGCGGGCGGTGACCGTCCGTTGGAATCCGTCGGCGAGACCCGGGTGCTGCGCCTGGAGACGATCGGCCTGATCACGCTCGCCCCGAGTCCGGGCTGGGATGTCTTGGTCCAGGAGGGCGACGCGACCATCCCGGTGCTTGATGGCCGGGCCATCGCGCCCGGGGGGCCGGTGACCATCACCTGGAGCCGGCCGGTGGAGCCGGGGCGGATCGGGACCCAGGTGCTCGAAGGCCGGATCACGCTCGCCCCCGGCGTGGACGGCGATGGGGTGACCCTCTCCATGGGCGCATCCGTGCGCGGTCAGGGCGGCGGGGTTGGGCCGGTGCATTTCCGCCTCCCCGCCACGGTGGCGGTTGCCGCCATCACCGGGGTTGGCATCGCTGCGTGGCGCCGTGACGGCGAGGAAGTGGTGATCACCCCCCAGGATGGGCAGGACAGCATCCAGATCATGATGGAGGCCCATGCCCGCGGTCCGGGGGCGCTGCTGCCCCGCTTTTCGGGCACCGCCCGGGTGCGGGTGGGGGCGGCGCCCTGGCCGGGTCGCATCCCGGTCCTGAGCGGAGGCGACCGTGCCCCGGCGACCGGCGACGAGGTGGCGGCGATCGAGACCCGGGATCCGGGAGGCGTGCGGCTCGATTGGGGCGCGGCGGCGGCGCCGGCCCGGCCGGGGGAGTTGGTGGCGGTGATCGATGGTCCTGACCGGCTCCAGGTGGCCCTGGCGCTGCCGGGGCTGGATCCGCGGGATGCGGTGGCGGTGGCCGTGCCCAGCGGATGGACCCTGGTCGATGGGGCGCTCGACGACGAGGGCGATGGCCGCTGGTTGCGCGGCGGCCGCTGGCTGCGCTTCGATGTCCCGGCCGGCACGACGACCCTGCCGGTGCTGGTGCCCGAAGCCCGGGGACCGCGCCGGGTGTTGCTGGTGGGCGCCGGCGACCGGGATCCCCAGACGGCGCCAGGCTGGCTGGGCGAGGACGCGGCGGCCCTGCGCGGGCGGCTGGTCGGCGCGGGGGTCGTGCTACCGGCGGGCCGCGACCGGGCGGTGCGCGGCGAGGGGGCGCTGCCGGTGCTGCTGACCCCCCGGGACGGTGAGAGCACCGTCGCCGACAGCCATTTCGCCCTGGTGGAAAGCGACACCGTGCGCTGGTCCACCCACCTTGCCTGCGATCCCGGCCCGGGCGGGGTTGAGACGCTGACCATCGAGGTCCCCGCCGGCATGACCATCGTTCGGCTCGGCTTGCCGCCGGGCGCCCGGTCTGCCACCGCCGCGGACGGCGGTCTCTCGATCGCCCTCCCGGGCAGGGTGCGGACGCCGTTCGCCATCGACCTCGACGCCGACATCGCCCTGGCCGGCGGCGCCGCGACGATCCGGCCGCCACGGCTGCGCGGCGTGCGTTGGACCGCCGGGACCGTGGCCCTGGCCGAGGCGGAGACCGGTACCAGCCTGCTGCATCGCGGCGGATCCGGGCTCGTGGACGGCGAACCCCGGCTGCCGGACGGCGTGGACATCCGGGCGGTCCAGCACCGGCTGGCGGCACAGCGCCCCGACTGGAGCCTGGACCTGCGCCGGGAATCCCTGGACCTGGGCGGCGGACCCGACGGGGTCGCGACCCAGGTCGATGTGGTGAGCTGGTGGCTGCCCGACGGCGAACTGCGCACCCGGGCCCGGTGGCAGGTGCTGAACCGCAGCCGCTCCCTGCTCCCGCTCCGACTCCCGACCGGGGTTCATCTGTGGGAGGTCCGGGTCGCCGGCCAGCCGGTCACCCCGCGCCAGGACGGCGACCGGCTGTGGATCCCGGTGCCCCGTCAGCGGGCCGGCGAGGCGGCGGTGCGCATCGAGATCGACAGCCTTGGCCGGGCTCCGGGTCCGGAACTGGCGGTGCCGGTCATCGAAGGCTTGCGGATCATGCAGGTGCTGTGGCGGATCGCCGGGCGCGAGGGGGTCGATCTGCGCGATGGGCCGTTCTCGGTCATCGATCAGATCCAGGCCGAAGCCGACCGCGCCGAACGGGCGAGCGCCGATCTGGAGCGCCTGCGGGCCCAGCCGGTGCTGGGGACCGTGGCGCGCTCCCGGCTCGACCGGGAACTGGCCCGGCTCGATCTCGAACTCGCCGACGCCCAGGCCAGCCTGGGCCGGCGCCCGGCCGCCGGCGGGGACTGGTCGGGTCTGATCAGCGGTAAACGCGCCAGCCTGCGGAAACTCAAGGATCAGAACGATCTCGACCAGGTGCGCGGCTTCCGCCAGGACCTGACCCTCAACATCGCCCAAAACGGCAATCGCTCCTGGGGCAATGCGCTGGTTCCCGTCGCGCTGCCGGCCATGCCCGCCGCCACTCCGGGGCTCGGTGATGGAGAGCCCATCCAGGCGGGCCGCCGGGCCGCGGATGGTGGGCCGGTGGGCATCGATCTGCTTGCCGGCGCCCCCGCGGATGGCCTCGTGCTGCGCGGCACGGGCGGTGGTCTGGCGGTGACCGTGGCCACGGCCGCCACCGGTGTCCGGTGGTGGCCGTGGGCGGCGATCGCCGCTGCAGTGGCCCTGGTCGTTGCCGCCTGGCGTTGGCGGCGGGCCTGACCGCCCGTCACCCGGGCGCGGTCATCGCCGCGTGCACCCGCTGCATCCGCAGGGCGCGCTCCTCGTCCTCGATCTGCCGGCGGCGGGCTTTGGTGCGCAGCTTGGCGAAGTTGAACATGTTGAAGAAATGCATGCCACCGAGCATGAGCAGGACCACGCACCACCTTGGTGCCCAGGGTGGTGAAGGCTTCGTCCGCGGTGGTCGGGACCTCGCCAAAGCGCAGGAACAGGGCCACGAAGCCGAGGTTCACCAGATAGAAGCCGACCACCAGCAGGTGGTTGACCGAATCCGCCATGCGCTCGTCGTTGCCGAAGGCCTGGACCAGGAACAGGCGGCCGTTGCGGTGCAGGGTCCAGGCGACCCACACCGTGAGGGCGATGCTGATGCCGAGATAGAGCAGGTGGTAGAGGATGGTCATCGGCGGTCTCCTGGCCGCGGAGCGGCCGGCTTGGGGTGGATGGTCCGACGGCGGCGGGCGCGCCAGGCGGCTCGGCTGAGCCAGCGCCACCACCGGCGGACGAGGATCGCGAGGCGCTCCTCCGGCAGCGGGGGCACCGGCGGATCCGGGGTCATGGGAGGAAAGTAGAGGAACATGGCGTTCTCCGTGACTGATGTTTCAGTAATAACAGAAATATAGATCGAAAAAAGGAACGGTTCATGGGTTCAGCACCCTGCCCACGGCGCCACCGAGTTTGAGGGTCTGGACGAGGACCGCCGGGGGGAGGGCCCGCAGGCTCTGGTAGCCACCCTCCATGACCGCGAAGAACTCCGCCAGGGCCTCCAGCCGCTCGACGGTGACCTGCTCCGATGGGCCCGCGGCCCGGGCGTCTTCAAGACAGGTGCGGACGGCGGACACGGTGGGGTCGAGTTCGCGCTTCTTCCGCTCATCGAGGATGATGCGGAACATGGCCCAGACATCGGTCATCGTCTCGAAATGGTCGCGCCGGTCGCCTGCTACATGGACCCTGCGGACGATGCCCCAGCCCATCAGTTCCTTGAGGCTGGTGGATACATTCGACCTGGCCACCTGGAGGGCGTCGACGATGTCCTCGGCGGTGATCGGCTTCGGGCTCAGGTAGAGCAGCGCGTGGACCTGGGCCACGGTGCGGTTGATGCCCCACCGGCTTCCCATCTCGCCCCAGTGGAGGACGAACGCGCTGACTTGCGGGCTGAGGGCCGTGGGCATGGCGGCAATATTTCAGTCATTTCAGAAATGTCAATATGACTAGCGGAGTCCCGCCCGGCGCATGCGGCTGGGCAGGTCCAGCCGGCGGGCATCCGGCGGACCGGCCAAGACGCCGAGGGGGGCGCCGCGATCCGTGACCGCGAAGGGAGCATCCGGCAGGGCCATGGTCGCCCCGGCCCACAGGGCGGCGGCATCCCCGTGGGCGACCACGGTCGCCGGGGCGCCCCGGCGGGCGAGCCCTTGGGCGCCCCAGGGCTGCCACTCGCAGCCGCGCTCGTGGATCCGGCCCAGGCGCAGGCCGCGCACCTCCGCCGGCAGGGCGCAGGCGGCGGCGGCGGCGGTCACCGCCACCGCGTGGCCGCCCAGGCGCATCACCGTGCCCGGCACCGGCCAGGGCAGCGGCAGCGGCTCCGGGGCGTCGCCGGCGAGGGTGTCCACCGGACCGTCCTGGTCGCGGACCAGACGGATGGCGAAAAAGGGTTCCGTGCCCTGGCGCTCAGCACCGAGCCGCAGGCCCCCCAGGCCGTCGAGATCCGCATCGCAGCCTGGCAGGGTGGCGGGATCCGGGCGCCAGCCGGGGTTGGCGTCGAGGAAGGCGCGCACCACGTCCTCGTTTTCGATCCGGCGATCCGTGCAGGTGCTGTAGACCAGCCGGCCACCGGGGCGCACCAGCCGGGCGGCATCCGCCAGGATACGGCCCTGCTTCACCGCCAGTCGCTCGCACTGGCGTTCCGTGGGCGATGGCAGGTGGCCGGAGCACGGCGCATCCACCAGCACCCCGTCGGCGCAGCCGGGCCGGCGCTCCGCGAGCACCGCCACCGGCATCGGCGTGACCACCGCCGCGGTCACGCCCTGGCGGGCCAGGACCTCGCCCAGGACCGCCCGCCGCCGCGGGTCCGCGTCGCAGGCCACCACCACCCCCGCATCGCCCAGGGCGATCCCGATCTGGCTCGTCTTGCTCCCGGGCGCGGCGCAGGTGTCGATGACCACCTCGCCGGGACGGGGCGCGAGCAACAGCACCGGCACCTGGCTGGCCGCGTCCTGCGGATACACGAGGCCGGTGTGGTAGTCGAGCCGGTCCCCGGGATCGTCCCCGTCCCCGGTGAACCGTCCCGCGTCATGCCACGGCACCACCTCCAACGCCGACCAGCCCGTGGGCTGGCCGCGCAGCGGATGCAGACGGATGGCGCGACGGGTGGGCATTTTCGAGGGAATGGACAGGAGGAGGACAGGAGGGGAGGGTCGAGAGGAGGATAGCAGGGAGTTGGACCTCTGAAACCGAGCAGCACTGCGGGCCTCCGCCCAATGACCTGCCCCGCCCACCCGCATCACAACGGCTCATCAACGCAGATCAGCCCCTCTGGGACCGCCGGTTTTCAACCGGCATGAGCGGGGTCCTTGCCGGTTGGAAACCGGCGGTCCCGGGAGTGGATCGTCCGCATCGCCCTGAGCCGCTGATGTATGAAAGAACCACCGCCGGTGACGACAGGTTTCTCACGTCTTCTTTTGGATCGCCTCGCTCTGGGACCGCCGGTTTCCAACCGGCACGAGTGGGGTCCTTGCCGGTTGGAAACCGGCGGTCCCGGGAGTGGGTCGTCCGCGTCGATTTCCGAGGACCGCAGTTGCCTGACATCTCCTGTTTGATTCTGTATGCAAAAATCCTACAGTAGTCCGTGCACCGCCCACGCCAGGGCCGGCAGGCGTGGGTCCCGGGCGCCCATGATCAGGACGGTGTCGCCGGGCTGGGCGGTTTCGGCGATCCACGGCAGGAGGTCTGCGTGGCGTTCGGCGTAGTGGGCGTCCGCGTCCTGGGCGAGATCGCGGCCGCTGATGTCCTGGGCTACGGTGCCGCCGGCGTAAAAGATACCGAGGATCGCCAGCCGGTCCTGGGGTCGGAGCAGGCGCGGCCACAACTCCTTCAGCTCCGGGCGAAGAAACCGGGCGGGACCGAAGCCGTGCGGCTGGAACACCGCGATGACCCGGCCGCCGGCCTGGGCCGCCTGGACGGCGGCGCGGATCTTGTCGCCGTTGTGGGCGTAGTCGTCGACGATGCGGATGCCGGTGTCCGTGGTGCCCACCACCTGGAAGCGACGGAACACGCCGGGGAAGCGGGCCAGGGATGCGGCGGCGGCGACGGGATCGGCGCCGAGCCGGATCGCCACCGCCAGGGCGGCGCAGGCGTTCTCCAGGTTGTGGGCGCCGGGCTGGGGCAGGTCGAGATCCAGCTCCCGGTCCTGCCAGCGCACCACGCCCCGGGCCCGGTGCGGTCCCGGGCTGAGGATCTCCAGCGGAAGGTCGCAGCGGCCGTGCAGGCCATAGGTCACGCGATCCGGGTGACCGTCGCTTGCGGCCAGGGATTCGGCGCAGCCGGCGTTGACCAGCACGGTCCGGGCCTGGCGGGCAAAGGTGCGGAACTGGACCCGCAGCTCATCGAGTTCCCCGTGGTCGCGGGTGATGTTGTGGATCAGGCCGATCCCCGCCCGGTAGCCGACCAGGGTGCCGTCGCTCTCGCAGGCTTCCGCCACCACCGGCGCGCCCTGGGGCGCCGCCTGGAAGCAGCCGCTGCCGCCGACATCCGCCAGGGCCGCGCCGCCGAGGGCGGTGTGGGCGATGCCCAGGTCGCGCAGGATCCAGTGGACCATGCCGCTGGTGGTGCTCTTGCCGCTGGTGCCGCTGATCGCGACCCCGGGGCCACCTCCGTTCACCACCTCGGCGAGCAGGGCGGGCCTGGCCAGCCGTTCGATGCCCAGCCGCTCGGCGTTGCGGACTTCCGGCGTGTCCGGCTCCACGGCGGCGGAATAGATGAAGCGCTCGACCCCGGCCTGGGGGTGGGCCCCGTCCTGGGTCACCACGGTGATCCCGAGGGCTTCGAGCTGGGCCTTGGCGTCGGCTTGGTGGCCCTGGTCGAAGGAGCGGTCGGAGCCCTGGACGGCGTGGCCCCAGGCGGCCATCAGGCGCGCGAGGGGGTTCATGCCCGCCCCGGCGATGCCCGAGAAGTGGTAGCGCATGGCGGAGCGTGACCGGTCGCTGACCGGCCTCAACCCTTGCCGCCCTGCCGCCCGGCGCACCTTGCTTCGCATGCGCGCCCTTGTCCCGTTCCTGATCGCTGCCGCCGCTGGTGCGGCGGACTACGCCCAGATCGCCCCGATCCTGGAGGCCCGCTGCGTGCGCTGCCACGGTCCGGACAAGGCGAAGGCCGGGCTGCGCCTCGACAGCCACGCAGCGATCCTCGTCGGCGGCCGGGGCGGCGCGGTGGTGGTGCCGGGCAAGCCGGACGAGAGCAGTCTGCTCGTCCTCGCAGCCAAGCCGGCCGACGACGAGGAACGCATGCCGCCCAAGGGCGATCCCATGACCGCCGACGAACTCGCCCTGGTCCGGACGTGGATCCAGGCCGGGGCGCTGGCGGCGCCGTGAATCAGCGCACCGCCCGGATCAGCGCCGAGAAATCCAGGTCCCCGTCGCCGGCGTCGATGCGGCGCCGGTAATCCGAAGCCAGGGTGTCGGTCTGGGCCACCCGTAGCCCGAGCCCGTCTGCCAGCCGGCGCACCAACTCCAGGTCCTTGCCCATGTGCTTCACCGAGAACTGCGGGCTGAAATCATCCTGCTCCAGTTTGCCCCGCTTGAGATCCACCAGCCCGCTGCGCGCCACATTCAGATCCAGGGCGGCGAAGAAGTCGCCATCGGCGATGCCCGCGGCCCGGGCCACCGACAACCCCTCCGCCAATGCCTGGTAGGTGTTGGCGATCATCAGGTTGAAGGCCAGTTTCGCGGCCATGGCCCGGCCCACTGGCCCCATCCCGACGCAGGCCTTCGCCAGACGGCGGTAGGGGGCTTCGACGCCGGCGAAGGTGCCATCGTCGTCGCCGACAAAGAAGACATTCTGCCGTGCCTCCGCCGCCGGCTTGCTGCCGGTGAACGGCATGTCGAGGAAGCGGGCTCCGGTGGCGCGGGCCGTGGCCGCCAGGGCGGCTACCTCGTCGGTGCCGATGGTGGCGTGTTGGCAGACCGTCACCCCGGCACCCAGGACCGGCAGGATCGAACCCAGGACCGCCTTGGTGGCGGGGCCATCCGCGACTACCAGGGCGACCAGATCCGCCCCGGCGACGGCCGTGCGGGCATCCGGCTGC
>CAMCAC010000126.1 GCA_945872305.1 Candidatus Kuenenia stuttgartensis
TGTTCCCGGCCGCCGCCGGCGCCGCCGATCCGGTGGCGATCAGTGGCGCGGACACCGCCTGGATGCTGGTCGGGGCCGCCCTCGTGCTGTTCATGACCATCCCCGGCCTGGCCCTGTTCTACGCCGGCCTGGTCCGGGCGAAGAATGCCCTGTCGGTGCTCATGCAGTGCTTCGCCATCACCGCCGCGGTGTCGGTGCTGTGGATCCTGGTCGGCTACGGCATCGCCTTCGGCGCCCCCGGCGAGGGCTGGCAGTCGGTCATCGGCGGATTCGACCGCTGGTGGGGCCGGGGTCTGACCGCGGACTCGGTGCATCCGCTCTACCCGACCGTCCCCGAGCCGGTGTTCTGCCTCTTCCAGATGACCTTCGCGATCATCACCCCGGCCCTGCTCGTCGGCGCCTTCGCCGAGCGCATCCGCTTCAGTGCCGCCCTGCTCCTGTGCTGCCTGTGGATGCTCGTGGTCTACGCCCCGCTCGCCCACATGACCTGGGGCGGGCCCGGCGCCCTGCTCGGCGACTGGGGCGTGTTCGACACCGCCGGCGGCCTGGCGGTCGAGACCGCGAGTGGCGTCGGTGCCCTGGTCGCCGCCCTGATGATCGGCCGCCGCCTCGGCTACGGCGAGGTGCCCATGCCGCCCCACAACATGGTCATGTGCGCCACCGGCGCCGCGTTCCTGTGGGTCGGCTGGTTCGGCTTCAACGCCGGCGGCGTGGTCCCGGTGGGGGGCGGCACCGGGCTCACGGCCCTCAACACCCATCTCGCGGCGTGCATGGCCGGCGGCGCCTGGGCGGTGATCGAATGGGTGCGCAACCGCAAGGCGAGCGTGCTCGGCATCACCACCGGCGCCGTCGCCGGGCTGGTCGGCATCACCCCGGCGGCCTCCTTCGTCGGCATCTGGGGCGCCCTCGCCATCGGTGCCGTGGCCGGCGGCGTGAGCTACCTGGCGGTGGTCGAGCTGAAGCGCCGTTTCCAGTACGATGACACCCTGGACGTCTTCGGCGTGCACGGCGTCGCCGGCATCGTCGGCACCCTGCTCACCGGCGTTTTCGCCGCCACCGCCTTCGGCGGCCAGAAGGAGGTCGAGCCCCTCGCCCAATTGTGGATCCAGGCCAAGGCCCTCGCGGTCGCCATCGCCTGGAGCGCCATCGGCACCCTGATCCTGGCCTGGATCGTGGACAGGGTCCTCGGCCTGCGCGCGCCCCGGGCCGATGAGCGCGACGGCCTCGACCTGACCCACCACGGCGAAGTGGCGTACATCATCGAGGAACGGTCCTGAGGCGACACCCCCGATCCCACCAGGGGCATGAGGATTGCCCGTCCCGCGGCGGGGGCACCGTGGCCACCATGACGAGCCGCGTGCTGCTGATGATCGTGCTCCCGTTCCTGGCGCTCGCCGGGAGCGAGGCGCCGGCCGTCCCGGTGGTGGTGATCGCGCCGGGGGCCGATGGCGACCTCGGAGCGGTGCACGGCCGTCGGCTCGCGGCGGGGATACGGATGATCGCGCCGCTCGGCCTGCGCCATCCGGCCGCCCAGGCCCTGGCTCCGCAGCGCCGGGCGGCGATGCTCGCGGCGGTCCCGGAGCGGTTGCGCGTGGAGATGGCATCCCTGGCCGCCGCCGCCGGGGTCGACGAGGCCTCCATCGTCGGCGGCAACCTCATCGCCGACAGCATGTGCTCCGTCCTGGTCGCGCCGCCGGAGCCCGGACGCCCGCTGCGGGTGGCCCGCAACATGGACTACGCACCGCCGGAACTCCTCGGTCCGGCGACGGTGATCCAGGTCATCCGCCCGCCGGGGCGGCGCGCCTTTGCCGCGGTGGGATGGCCCGGCATGGTGGCGGTGGTCTCGGGCATGAATGCCGACGGCCTGTCGGTCTGCCTGCTCCTGCACCACGGTCGCGGCGCCGCTGACGGCATGCCGGTCGCCTTTGCCGCCCGGGTGCTGCTGGAAGAGGCGGCCACGGTCGAGGAGGCCCTGGCGATCCTCGCCGGGCTGCGCCTCGCCACCGCGCATTTCCTGCTGGTGGCCGATGCCCGCGATGCGGTGGCGGTATTCCAAGAGGACGGTGTCCTCCATCGCCTGCCCATGGCCGGCGCCTGTTTCGTCCTCGACAATGCCGGCGTCCATGGCGATCGCGCCGGCGCCCTGGCCGCCGCCGCCGGGGAAGGCATCCCCGCCGACGACGGCTGGCTGCGCGGCGTCCTCCGCCGGGCGCCGATCCCGGGCATCAATGCCCAGGCCATGGTCCTGATCCCCGCCCGACGCGAGATCCAGCTTGCCGTCGCCGCTGGAACCACCGCCGCCGTGGATGCGCCCTGGTGGCGCTACGAGCTTGGCTCCCTGCTCTCCGGCAGCGGGACGACGGCGGCCATCGCTCCCCTGGGCATGGCGCCCTGAGCGGCCGGCTCAGTTCACTGCCGCCCGCACTGCCTCCACCGTCGGCCACCCCTCCGGACCGCCCAGGGGGGTGAAATCGCCGCCCCAGGCGCCGGTGCGGCGGGGATCGGAGATGCCGAAGACGCCGATGGTCCGGGCTCCGGTGGCAGCAGCGAGGTGCATCGGTCCCGAGTCGTTGGCGATGACCCGCTCCGCACCGGCCAGGAGCGCGGCGAAGGCACCGGTGGACAGGGCCGGCAGGATCACTGCGCCCGGCAAGGCAGCGGCAAGATCCCCGGCCCGGTCCGCGGGGGCGGTGGCGACCAGCGTGCGGCCGGCCAGGGCGCGGGTCAGGTCCGGGAAGCCCGGCCACTGCTTGGGCCGGCCATGGACAAGGCCGGTGGCCAGGGGGCACAGGGCCAGATAGGGCCCGGTCACCCCGGCGGCGGCGAGGGCGGCGGCGGCCTGGTCCCGGTGGCGGTCGTGCAGCCGCAGGCGCACCCCGGGCGGTTCGCTGCCCAGGGGCGGCAGGCCGAGCGTTTCCGCGGCGAGCTGGCCCAGGCGCCAGTAGCGCCGGGCCTCGTGCAGCTCCGCCGGCCACGGCAGGGACCGGGCGAGCAGGGGGCCGCGGAAATCCCGGCGGTAGCCGATGGGAAGGAAGCCCGCGAGCCGGGCGGACCCGGCGCTCGACAGGGAATGGGTGAGCAGGAGTGCCCACGGACCTGCTCCGGCGGTGCGCTCGCCGCGCAGGAGCGCCGCATCGGCGCGCACGCCCTTGGCAAGGGCCGCCACCGGCCAGCCGTGGCCCGCCAGCAGGTCCGGGGCCCAGCCGCGGCCCACCAGCCGTAACGGGACCCGCTCCGCCAGGGCCTCCAGGGTCGGCAGGGCCATCAGGCAGTCGCCGATCCAGTTCGGCACCCGGACCAGCAGGGATCGATCCATGCGTCCAGGCTCCGGCGGCGGCGGCGACCGCAACCGCGCCTTCCGCGCGGGGGCCCCGCGGGTAGCGATGCGGGCCATGGACCTGCTGCGGCGTTTCTGGTTCCTGGCCGGCATCGCCGCTGCGGTCGGGCTGGCCTGGCTGCTGCCGGCGGCGGTGCCCGGCGGGGCGTGGGTCCGTGATGGCGCCACGGTGGCGGTGTTCCTGGTCTTCGGCCTGTCCCTGCCGGCGGCGGAGCTCGGCCGGGCGGCGGGGGCGTGGCGCCCGGCCGTGGCCATCCACCTGACCTGCCTGGTGGTGGCGCCGCTGCTGGTGCTCGCCGCCCGGCCGCTCCTCGACCGCCTGCTCGATCCGGCCCTGGTCCGCGGGCTCATCGTCCTCGCCCTGCTGCCGAGCACGATCACCTCGTGCGTGACCCTGACCCGGATCGCCGGCGGGGCGGCGCCGGTGGCCCTGGTGAATTCCGTGTGGTCGAGCCTGGCGGGGGTGGTGCTGGTGCCCGTGCTCGCGGCGTGGCTGGCGGCGGGCGGCGACGGCGCGGATCCCGCAGGGGCGATGGTCCACCTGGTCCTGACCTGCATCCTGCCCTTCGTCCTCGGCCAGGGTCTGCGCTGGGTGCCCGCCATGGCGCCGGTGGTCCGCCTCTGCGAATCCCGGGGCTCCCTGATCAACCAGGTCTGCCTGCTCACCATCCTGGTGGTGGTGTTCGCCGAGTCGTTCCACAGCGGGCTGCGCCTGTCCGGCGCCGATCTCGCGGTGGCGACGGTGGCGGTGACCGTGCTGCACGGGCTGCTCCTCGCCATCGCCTGGCAGGCGGGCCGCGGGTGCACCGCGGCGGAACGTCTGGCGGTGCTGTTCACCGGCACCCAGAAATCCGCGGCCCTCGGCGTGCCGATGATCGCGGTGCTGTTCCGCCACGATCCGGCGGTGGCGGCCATCGTCACCCCGCTCCTCGTTTACCACCCGCTCCAACTGGTGGTCGGCTCCTTGCTGGCAGAGCGGTTCCGCAGTCGCCACTGACGCCCCCGGCGGGCGGACAGGGGGGTGGGATCCCGGGAATCCGCAGCGGGGGCGGTGTGTGGTGCCGCCCCGATCCAAGGCTGGATCCCGCTGCCGCGGTCCCGGGCATTCCCGCCCACCTGTGCGCCCGCCGTCGTGCTCAGCCCCGGCCGAGCATCCCCCGGGGCATGGCGGGCCAGCCGGGAACCCGGGCCATGTAGGCGCGGTAGGGATCGCCGATGAAGCGCAGCAGCCGGCGGTCCTTGGCCACGCTGCCGAGCAGGCAGTAGGCGGTCATCAGCACCGAGAGCAGGAGATGACCGAGATCCATGGTCGGGGCGGCCCACGAGATGGCGACGAAGCTGGCGTAGATCGGGTGGCGGAACACCGCATAGGCGCCGCGGTCACACAGGTCCCGCCGGGGGATGGGCTGGCCGCGCCACCAGGCATGGAACGAGGTCCACCCGGTCTGCCACCCGAAGCCGCCCAGCCACATGCTGTAGGCGAGGGCCAGCCAGCTCGCCGCCGCGGCGCCGAGCATGAGGCCATAGGCGGTGCCGCGCAGGTCCCACACCGCTCCCGCCACCGGGTGCCAGAGGAGGATCATCGCCGCCAGGGCGATGGTGGTCGCCCAGGTGAACAGGGATCCCCACAGCGCCGGCGGGGCGTGGCGGTTGATCCACGACCGCACCGGCGGCATGAGCAGGATGCTGTGCGGCACCACGAAGCCGAGGATGAGCAGGGCATCCCAGGCCAGGTCCGCCGCCGGACCCCAGGTCGAGGCCGCCGGCGCGCTGGCGCCGAAGTGCATGAACCAGATCAGGGCCGGCACCAGCAGGTGGAACGCCACCTGGGCGGACAGGCCGACGCCGATCCACAGCATTCGCGACATGGGTGGCGTCAACGGCATGGTCAGGTCTCCTTGGTGAACCAGCAGCCGTAGCCGAGGGCGGTGGAGCCGCCGTCGTCCACATGGATGCGCCAGGTGCGCAGGGTATCCCACAGCCGTAGCCGCTGGCCGAGCAGCCGGGGCTTGCCCAAACCGTGGGCGGCGGCGGCGGCCACCAGTTCCGCCGGGGTCACGAAGCGGTCCGGGTCGTGGGTGCCGCGCGGGATCATGCCGACGCCCTCGGCGAGATGCACCGCCAGCCAGCGGGCCCGCCAGGTGCGGTTGATGGTGGTCACGAAGCAGCGCCCGCCGGGCCGGAGCAGCCGCGCCGCCGCGGCGAGCACCGCCGCATAGGGATCCACATGTTCGATCAGGTCCGCCGCGGTCACCAGATCGGCGCACCCCGCCGGCAATCCCGGTTCCCGGACATCGCCCTCCAGGTAGCGCAGGGTCGGCAGCCCGGCCCCATGCGATGCCGCCACCGCCAGGCTGCCCCGGCTGCGGTCCACCCCCACCACGCTGGCCCCGTGCCGGGCCATGGCCTCGGCGAGCAGTCCCCCGCCGCAGCCGAGATCCACCACCGCCAGGCCACGCAGATCCCGGCCCAGTTCCGCGAGCACCCGGGCGGTGCGCCAACGGTTCACCGCGTGCAGGGTCCCGGCGAAGGCCGACTGCGCATCCCACCACGCCGCCGCATGGCGGTCGTAGAGATCGAGATCGTTGCGGACGATGGCGGTCATCGGGCCGGCGCCAGGCGGTCGCGTTCGCCGTCATCCACCGGGCGGTCGCTCAGGGCGGCCACGTGGCCGTACGCATCGAGCACCACCACCAGCACCTCGCCGGTGGGCAGGGCGAGGTGGGGGCGCACCCGGTCGGTGGCGTCGATCCGGCTGCCCGCCGGACCGCGGGCCAGGGCCTTGGTGCGGGCCCGGTCGGACAGGCCCTGGGCGCGCAGGATGCCCACCGGTGGCTGGGCCAGGCGCGGGGTCAGCGCCGCCGCCCAGGCCGCCGCCGCCTTGGCGCCGTCCTCGTCGTAGAGGATCACGGTCCGCCCGGCGAGGGTCCCCAGGTCGGCGCCCGCGCCCGCCGCATCGGTGATCCGCACGCCCGTCGCCACCGGGCCGCGCTCCCGGGCTGGCGCCGCCCCGGTGGTCGCCGCCAGGGCGAGATCGAGCACCACGGTCACCGTCTCGGACATCGTGTTCACCACCACGCTCGGCGGTTCGATGTCCCAGCCGGTGATCGCCAAGGGGAAGGTGGCGGTGGCCCGGCCACCGCTGATCGCCACCGGGATCGCGATCTGACGGGTCACCCCATGCATCGCCCAGCGCCCGTGGGCGGTGCCGCCGCCCGGGGTGGCGTCGAAGCGCTCGAGTGTGAAGCGCACGGCCGGGAAGCTGGCCATCGCCAGGACATCGTCCTTCATCGTGGTCGTGCGGCCGTCGTTGCGGGTGTCCATGGACGCGACCCCGACCTCCACCGCGCCGGCGCTCGCGGCGCCATTGAGCAGCAACTGTCCGGAGCGGATGGTGGCGCTGCCCTCGAAGTCGTGCCAGGTGGTCGAACAGTGGAACACCACCGTCGAGCGGGCGGGATCCACCACCCAGTGGTCGGCGGCGACCAGGGGTGCGGCCGTGGCGAGGATCGAGAGGAGCAGGGATCGCATGGGAATCTCCACGGGTTCAGCAGCGGTCGAGACGCAGGCCCTCGGCGCTCAGGCCGGGACCGAAGGCGAGCAGGGCGCAGGGGCCGGACCATGGTTCGCGCACGAGATCGGCGAGGATGGCGAGCACGGTGCCCGAACTGCGGTTGCCGCCCTCGGCCAGGGCCCGCCGGCTCGCCGCCAGGGCGTCGGGCCGCAGGCCCAGCCCCTGCTCCACCTCGTCGAGGATGCGCGGACCGCCGGGATGGACCGCCCACCGCGCGGCGTCGCGCGGTGTCCCCGCCAGCAGGCGGTCGCACAGGGGGCCGACCACCGGCGCCAGGTGGCGACCGATGCTCGGCGCCAGCCGGAGCGCGAATCCGGTCGGACCGGCGATCCAGGCCATGCGATCGCCGGTGTCGGGCACCACGGCACAGGCGTCGCCGCCCAGCCGCACGGCGCAGCCGGCGGGTTCCGCGGCCACGACCGCCGCCCCGGCGCCGTCGCCGAACAGCGACGCCGCGAGCAGATCGTCGTCGGATGGTCCCGGCTGGAGATGGAGGGAACTCAGTTCGCAGCACACCACCAGTACCCGGGCGGTGGGGTCCGCGAGCACCGCATCCCGGGCCACCCGCAGCGCCGGCACCGCCGCATAGCAGCCCATGAACCCGACCATGGTCCGCCGCACCGACGGATCGAGGCCGAGCCGCTCGATCAGGAGCAGGTCGATGCCCGGTGCCACCGCGCCGGTGCAGGTCGCCACCACCACATGGGTGATCCGGCCGACCCCGTCCGGACAGGCCGCGCGCACCGCCGCCACCGCCAGGTCCGGGGCCCGCTCGGCGAACAGCTGACTACGCACCAGGGCGTCGGCATGGGGCGCACCGACCGGGTACAGGCGGTCGCCCTCCTCGCCGAGCAGGTCCACCACGGTGCCGCGCCAGGCGATGCCGGAGCGTTCGATGAACCGCCCGAAGTGGCGCCGGTCCGCCCCCGGATGCAGCCGTGGCTCCAGCCACGCCCCCAGCTCCGCCTGGGCGATCCGCCGTTCCGGCGTCGCCTGTCCAAGATGGGTGATCCATGCGCTCATGCCGGCAGTCTGGCTGCCGGCGTCCCCCCTGGCAACGGTACCGGCGTACCGGTGGATCTCCCGTTCTTCACTTCTCAGAAAACGAACAGGAGGAGGGGAGAACGGGAAGGGCGACAGGAGAGCGGTTGATCACGCCCCTCTCCCCTCTCCAACTACACAGGAAACAGCAGGTGGAACAGTTCCGCGCGCGATCCGATCCCCATGCGCTGGTAGGCGATGGAGAGGGCGTTCTTCACCGTCTGTTCGCCGATGCCGAGCTGGAGGGCGATCTCCTTGTTGCCCAGACCGCGCAGCACCCCGAGCACCAT
>CAMCAC010000127.1 GCA_945872305.1 Candidatus Kuenenia stuttgartensis
GCCATGCAGGATCTCCCGCCGCCGACCGTGGTCATCGACCCCATGCCGCACGCCCCGGACCTGCACCACGTCGTTCATGCCGGCAGCATGGGGCCCGACGCGCCGGGCCAGGGGGCGAACCGGCGGACCTTCAGCGGGCGGACCGGCGACTCTCGCGAGCGGAACCGTGCTTTCGCACCCGGTGGAACGGTTGACAGCGCCCCGGGGACGATCAAATGGATTTTCATATGCGTTTGCCATTCCTGTTCCCTGTCATTTCCGCGCTCCTCGCCGTGCATGCACTTCCTAGCGCCGACCCGGCCGACTTGATCCTCCATCGCGGCACGGTGCTGACCATGGATGATGCTAGGCCCCGCGCCGAAGCGGTTGCCGTGACCGCCGGTCGGATCGTGGCCGTCGGGACCGATGCCGAGGTCCTCGCCCGCCGGGGTGACGCGACGCGGGTGATGGACCTGGGCGGCCGGACCCTGCTGCCCGGCTTCGTGGACGCCCACGGGCATGTCACCGCGGGTGGGATCCAGGCCCTGAGCGCGAACCTGCTCCCACCACCGGATGGCGGCGTCCGGGACATCGCTGGCCTCCAGGCGACGCTGCGCGCCTGGATCGCAGAGCATGCGGATGCCGTGCGCAATGTCGGACTCGTGGTGGGCTTCGGCTACGACCACAGCCAGTTCCAGGAACTTCGCCATCCGACCCGGGAGGAACTCGACGCGGTGACCACCGACGTGCCGCTGATCATTATCCACCAGTCGGGACACATCCTGACTGCCAATTCCAAGGCCCTGGCCGCCGGGGGGATCGATGCCTCCACCCAGGACCCCGCCGGCGGGGTGATCCGCCGCAAGGCTGGTGGCCGCGAACCGGATGGCGTGCTGGAGGAGACCGCTGCCTTCCCGCTCATCGGCAAGCTGCTCGGCAAGGTCGGCCGCGCCGGTGGCGAGGCATTTGTGAAGGCCGGGACCGCGCTGTGGGCCCGGTATGGCTACACCACCGCCCAGGAGGGTCGCGCCACTCCGGGCGTGGTCCGACTCCTGCGCGGGATGGCGGATGCCGGGGCCCTCCCCATCGACGTCGCAGCCTACTCCGATGTCCTGGTCGCCCGGGAGACGATCCCCGCCACGATCAGCCGGACCTACCAGGGCCGGTTCCGGGTCGCCGGTCTCAAGCTGACCATCGATGGCTCGGTCCAGGGCTTCACCGCCTGGCGCGACCGGCCGTACTACCGCGCCGGGGAGGGCTATCCGCCCGGCTACGTCGGCTACCCGGCCGCCTCCCCTGAGCAGGTGGGCGATGCGATCGACTGGGCCCATGCCAAAGACTATCAGATCATCATCCATTCCAACGGCGAGGCCGCTTCGGACCAGCTCATCGCCCAGGTCGGTGCCGCCCGCAGGAAGCACGGCGGCGGCGACCGGCGGACCGTCCTGATCCACGGCCAGCTCCTGCGCGAGGATCAGGTCGATGCCCTGCGCGAACTTGGGATCATCCCATCCCTGTTTCCGATGCACACCTTCTACTGGGGCGACTGGCATCGCGAACGCACCGTCGGTCCCCAGCGTGCGGACGACATCTCACCGACCGGCTGGTGCGTGCAGCGCGGCATGCGCTTCACCACCCACCACGACGCACCGGTCGCCTTTCCCGATTCGATGCGGGTGCTGGATGCGACGGTGACCCGCCGCTCGCGCAGCGGGGACATCATCGGACCCGCCCACCGGGTGGAGGTGATGACCGCACTCAAGGCGATGACGTTGTGGCCCGCCTGGCAGCATTTCGAAGAGGATCGCAAGGGGTCCATCGAAGTCGGCAAGCTTGCGGATCTGGTGGTGCTGGACCGCGACCCCACCAGCATCGACCCGGAACAGATCGACGGCATCGTCGTCGACGAGACGATCAAGGAGGGCGTCACCGTGTACCGACGCGACCCTGCTGCGCCACGGTCCAGCCGGAACGACGCCGGCCACGACGCCTTCACCCGATACCTGGCCTCGGCCCAAGGTGCCGCCAAGGGGATCCCGGCCCGCTTCGCCCAGGGTCACGTCCAGGACTGCAACACCTGCCTCTGCCATGCCGTGCGCGACCTGACCGCCCTGGTCGCCGACGGTGGACCCGGTGACCAGCCCCGTTGAGACGCCGGCCTCCGCGCGCACCCGCCGCCGGCATCGCGAGCGTACCGCGCTGGCCGGCGACCGGACGTTCGCCGGTGGCCCTGCGGGAATCAACCGGGCGGCCGTTGGATGATCGCCCCGTACCAACCGAGTCCGCGGTAGGTCTCGTAGCCCGGGGTCCGGGCCCAGGCGGTGATGACGCCGCCTTCCTGGTGCCAGCCGGATTCCGGACGATCCCCCGGCCACGGGATCTGTTCGGAGAGGATGCCCTGGCGATCGCTCGCGGCGATGACCCGGTGCCGCGAGTCGAGGATCAGGCAGCGGGTCCGCCCCCGTTCGTCCTCCGCCAGACGCACGCCTTCCACCGCGACCTGGGACTGCTGGTCCCAGTCGAAGAACACCGCGATCACGCCGATCACCTCGCCCCGGGCATCCCCGCCGGCGCGGACCGCGGTGGCATAGGTCGCGACATGGCGATTGCCCAGGAAGGGTTCGTTCCGGATGTCATCGACGACATAGGCATCGCCATCCGTGGTCGCCATCGCGCCGGAGAACCACGAGCGGTCCGCCATCACCTTGCCGACCATCGCGTGGCGGTCCGGGCGACCGCACCCGAGCACCCGGCCCTGGCGATCCAGCACCGCGATATCCAGATAGACGGTGTAGGCGCCGAGGATCACCCCCAGCCGGCGCATGCAGCGTAGGGCGGTGTCCGGATCCTGGCAGGCATCGACCACCGCCGCCTCGGTGGCCCACCAGCGCACGTCACACGAGCGCTCGTACAGGTTGCGGTCGATGATCTCGATCAGATGGTGGGACAGGTCGACCAGCCGCGTTCCCCGCACCTGGGCGACCAGATCCTTGCCCAGCGCCCCCAGCTCACCCGTTCGGCCACCGAGGTCCCGGTGGAGCAAGGCGGATTCCTCGGCGGTCCGGCGGGCGATCTCTTCGACCTCCCGGGCGACCACGGCGAAACCCTGGCCGGCGTCACCGGCATGGGCCGCCTCGATCAGGGCATTGACCGCGAGCATGCGGGTCCGCTTGGTGATCGCGGTGATCGCTTCGATCCGGGATTGGGTCAGGTCCTGGATCTCACGGGCGAGGGCTGCGACGCGTTCGGGCATGGGACAGGATATCTCATGGCTCTCTGCTCGTAAACCATTCCCGACATCGCTGCATCTCGCAGCAGTCGCGTTGCCGTCGAACGTTCGTTTCCAGGCCCGACCCTGTGACAGACCCTCGCCTGGCAAAACCGGCGGTGGCGGTCCGGCCCACCGTCGGGTATCTTCCATCACGTGATGGCCGCCCTCGATCATAATCTCACCGTTACCGGGCGAGGACCCGAAACCCTGCTTTTTTCCCATGGGTATGGCTGCGACCAGGACATGTGGCGGATGGTGGCCCCGGCGTTCACCGACCGGTGGCGGGTGGCCGCCTTCGACCACGCGGGCTGCGGCCGGCGGGGTCTGGTGCCCTATGATCCGCGCCGACATGCCAGCCTGGCAGGCTACGCCGAAGACGTCATCGCCCTGATCCGAAGCCATGACCTGGGCCCGGTGGTGTTCGTCGGCCACTCGGTCAGCGCCATGATCGGCGTCCTCGCCTGTCGGCAGGCCCCGGAGCTGTTCCGCGCCTTGGCCATGATCGGGCCCTCGCCGTACTACCTCAACCAAGGCGAGTATCACGGCGGATTCCGTGCAGAGGATATCGAGGGCCTGCTCGCGGCCCTCGATGCCAACCACCGGACCTGGGCTGCGACCCTGGCGCCGCAGATCATGGGCAACCTGGACCGGCCGACCCTGGCCGGTGAGTTGGAGGAATCCTTCTGCCGCATGGATCCGGTGGCCGCCCGCGGCTTCGCCCGGGCCACCTTCACCAGCGACAACCGTGAGGACTTGGCCCATGTCCGCATGCCGACCCTGATCATGCAATGCAGCCAGGATGCCATCGCCAATCCGGCGGTGGGGGCCTATGTCCACGCCCGGATCGCGGGCAGCACCCTGGTCCAGCTCGCCGCCACCGGCCACTGCCCGAACCTGAGCGCCCCGGCGGAGGTTGTCGCCGTCCTCGACCGCTGGCTTGCCACGCTCTGATGGACGATCCGCTCACCAGTGCCCTGTGGGATCTGGCCCCCTGCGGATGCCTGGTCACCGACCCGGCGGGGGTGATCCTCCATGCCAATGCGACCCTGCGGCGGTGGCTGGGCGACGGAGCCGAGATAGCGGTGGCGGGCACCCGCTTGGCCTCCTTGCTCACCCCGGCCAGCGCGCTGTACCACGACACGGTGCTCATGCCCCGTCTGCTCGTCGCCGGCGATGTGCGTGAAGCCGCCGTGGACCTGGAGGGCCGGCGCACCGTGCCGCTCCCGGTGTTCCTGAGCGCCCGCCGCCCGCCGCCCGCACCGGGACGCGCCGACACCATCCTGATCACCCTGGTCGACGCCTCCGAGCGGCGCCGCTACGAGGCGGACCTGCTCCAGGCGGCCCGGGCGCTCCAGGCTTCGGTGGAGCAGAAAAACCGCATCCTCGGCATGGTCGCCCATGATCTGCGTTCGCCGTTGGCGGACATCATCGGTCTGATCGACCTGGTCGGCCTCACCACGACCGATCCGACCAACCAGGACTACCTCGGACTCGCCCGGACCTCGGGGATGGCCATGCTGGCGCAGATCGGCGACCTCCTGGATGCCGCCGCCGCCGCGGACGGGCGGCTGCGCCTGGACCTTGCCGATGGTGATCTGGTGCCGGTCCTGCGCTGCGCGGTGGACAGCGCCCGTCGGGCCGCTGCCCGGAAAGGATCCCGGGTCGAGCATCCGGATCCGGGATCCGTCCTGCGCTGCCGCCATGATGCCGCCCGGATGGGGCAGGCGCTGACCAACCTGCTGTCCAACGCCATCAAGTTCTCCCCGCCGGGCAGCGTCGTGGTCCTGACGGCGGAATCGGCCGCAGGCGGGATCCGGATCAGCGTCTCGGACCAGGGGCCGGGCATCCCGCCAGACGAGATGCCCCGGCTGTTCCAGGCCTTCGCCACGGGCTCCGCCCGACCCACCGGCGGGGAACGCAGCATCGGCCTGGGCTTGGCGATCGTCCGCCGCATCGTCGAGGGACACGGGGGACGGATCTCCGTCGCCCCCGGAACAGCGGGCGGCTCCGTGTTCATCATCGATCTTCCCCGGGCTCAGGGCTGACCGGCACCGGGGGCCACCGGCCCCTGCGGATGGAGCCGGCCGTCGCGCAGGTCCCACCGTTCATCCGCCCGGGCGGCGACCGTCGGGTCGTGGGTGACCAGCACCACCGCGGCGCCGTCGTCCCTGGCCAGGGCCAGGAACGCATCGAGCACCTGGCTGGCGGTGGCCGGGTCCAGGTTGCCGGTGGGCTCGTCCGCCAGGAGCAGGGCCGGCCGGTTGAGCAAGGCTCGGCACACGGCCACGCGCTGGCGCTCGCCGCCGCTCAGGGTGTGGGGCGGGCGGTCCGCCTTGCCGTCGAGGCCGAGCCGGGCGATGAGCATCGCCGCCCGCTCCCGAGCCGGACCTGGCGGCAGCCCCGCCGCCCGGGCCGCCATCAGGATGTTCTCCCGCCCGGTGAACTCCGGCAGCAGATGGTAGGCCTGGAACACGAAACCGATCCGCCGCGCCCGGGCCGCCGCCCGCGCCCCAGGTCCCAGGGCGGCGAGATCCTCGCCATCCAGGCGGATCACCCCCGCATCCGGCCGGTCGAGCAGACCGACGCACTGCAACAGGGTGCTCTTCCCCGTCCCGCTCGCCCCCCGCACCGCCGCCACCCGCCCCGCCGCCACCGCGAGATCCAATCCAACCAACACCGGCTGGGCACCGTAGGCCTTTGACAATCCCAGGATATCCAACCGCGCGGTCATGGCCTGCTCTCACGGCATTCGAGGCTTACAGGAGGTCGGGAGGGCGCGGAGGGCCGCGGAGGGAGTGAGTGAGGATTCTGCATCAGCAGTGCCGGAAGCACAACCCGACCAGATCCGCCAATGGTCCGGGAATCCGGGCAACCAACCGTCCGCACATACGCCCGACATCCGCTCCGCGGCCCTCCGCGCCCTCCCGACCTCCTGTAAGCCTCGAAACGAGCCTCGAAGGGAGACTCAAAGATCCGATTGAAGCTCATCATGCGTCACCCCGGAGGCAGGCGATGGGGTCGACGCGGGTGGCCTGCCAGGCGGGCAGCAGCACCGCGGCGAGGCCGATGGCGGTCTGGCTGGCGAGGAAGGCCACGGGGATGCGCCAGTCGTAGGAGATCGGGGCCTGGGCGGTATAGAAGACATCCTGGGGGAAGAGCGGAACCCCGAGCCAGGCGCTCACCGGATTCAACGCCGCCAGGCCGCCCCAGCCCAGGGCCCAGCCGAGGAGGCCGCCGCCCAGGCTGGCGATGGCCCCGGCCAGAAGGAACGCCCCGGCGAGCTGGCGGCGGGGCGCTCCCAGGCCGCGCAGCACCCCCAGGTCATGGCGTTTCTCCACCACCAGGGTCGAGAAGACCGCGTAGACGATGAACACCGCGATGATCTGGACCAGGACCATGACCACCGCCATGATCAGCCGCTGCTGCTCCAGGGAGCGCACAAACGAGCCCCGGCGCTCCATCCAGTCCTGGACCCGCAGGCCGGTGTCCGCCTGGATCCTCTGGGCCACCGCCGCGGGATCGGCACCCGGCTCCAGCACCGCCCGCCAGCCATGGACCTCGCCGGGCTTCAGGCCAAGCAGGCGGCGGACCTGGGGCAACGGCGCGATGACCGCAAGCTTGTCCACCTCCAGCAAGCCGGTGCCGATGGTGTCGCTGATCACCACCCGCTCCCGGGGCGGCGGGCCGCCGGTAGCGTCAGGGCCCACCAGGATGACCTCGGCGCCCACGCCCAGGCCGTTCATGTACATCAACTCCCGGCCCACCACCGCCCCGGGCACCAGCCGCGGACGCGGCGGCGGGGGCAGGAAGCCGATCCCGAGCCCGGCGGCGGCGTCGATGCCGGTCAGCGCCAGGTGGTCCCGCCAGGCGGGGGTCAGGAAGCCGGTGCCCCGGTCGGCGGAATCCAGGGGCCGGGGGCTCAGATCGAACACCGGCGCCGGGTGAAGGACCCCGTCGTGGAGCCGGCCCAGGCCCTCGTCCGCGGCCCAGTCCACCCCGTCCACCTGGACCGGGATCGCATCCCGACGGCCGGGCACCATCAGCCCATAGCCCTGGGCGAAGGGCCCCACCGCCACCACCCCGGGAACCGCGATGGCGGCCCGCTGTTCCTGGCCATCTCGGACCCGGGCTCCGAACGGGCCGCTGATGGTCAAATCCGCCTCATTGGCCCGTACTTGGCGCCGGGTCAGTTCGACCCCGCCCTGGGCCACCCCCACCACCATCACCGACACGCCGACGGTCAGCGTGATGGCCGCCAGGGCCAACCACGCCGCCCGACGTTTGCGAAGATAGCGCAGGGCCAGGTGCCAGGCGAGCATCGACGGCGGAGGCTACGACCCGGAGCCCTTGGACCAGCCCCCCATGCAAGGACAGCCGGGGAGGGGAGGCGCGAAGGGAGGAATCAGAAACCGGTGATTCTCCAGGCAGGCAAGCGTCCGGGTGACCGGTCACCCGGGACCGCCGATTTCCAACCGGCAGGGCTTTGATACGGGCCGGTTGGAAACCGGCGGTCCCAGGGGGGCATCCGGTGGTGGCGCTGGGTGAGTGAAAGGACCGGTCTCCCGGGACCGCCGCTTTCCAACCGGCAGGGCTTTCGTTCGGGCCGGTTGGAAACCGGCGGTCCCAGGGGGGGGCATGCGGTGGTGGCGCTGGGTGAGCACGATGACCGGTTCCCGGGACCGCCGGTTTTCAACCGGCAGGACTTTCGTTCGGGCCGGTTGGAAACCGACGGTCCCTGGGGGGCATGCGGTGGTGGCGCTGGGTGAGCACGATGATCGGTTCCCGGGACCGCCGGTTTTCAACCGGCAGGACTTTCGTACGGGCCGGTTGGAAACCGGCGGTCCCAGGGGGGCATCCGGTGGTGGCGCTGGGTGAGTGAAAGGACCGGTCTCCCGGGACCGCCGGTTTCCAACCGGCAGGACTTTCG
>CAMCAC010000128.1 GCA_945872305.1 Candidatus Kuenenia stuttgartensis
ACGGTGACCATCGACGCGGTCGAGACCGACCGCGCCACCGGCGTGTTCCAGGGCGAGGTGCGCACCCGTGCCGCCGGCGGCTCCGCCAGCGCCCCGGCCCGCACCCTGTTCGTCAAGCCCGGCGAGCAGATCCAGATCAGCTACCTCGATCTGGCGAATGTGCGCCCCGGCGGCCCCGCCGAGCGCACCGCCATGCTCCGCGAGGTGGTCGAGAGCGCCGGCGCCATCGCCATCCTGCCCACCGTGCCCGCGGCCCCGTCCACGGCGCCGGGGGCACGGTCCTGGACCCTCGGGGCGCCGTCGGCGAGCACCGCCATCCTCCTCGCCCCGCTGCACATCCAGGTCACCGACCCCGACGCCCTGGTCAGCGCCGGATCCCGGGTCCGGGTCCGGGTACGCACCGAGCGGGGCGCCGAGCAGGACCTGCTGCTCGGCCCCGGCGGCGATCCCGAGACCGGCATATTCGCCGGCAGCATCGCCCTCGCCCTCGGCTCCCCCGCCGACGGCACCCTGCGCGTCCTCGCCCCGGGCGAGGCGCGCGGCACCGCCGCACCGGCCGAGCCCGGCCCGGTCGGCTCCGCCCCGGTGCTGCCGATCGTCGGCGGCGAACGCATCACCGTGACCTACCTGGAAGGGTTGGCGCGCACCGCCACCGCCGGACAGGCGGCCCAGCTCGCCCAACGCGGCGGCCTGCCCACCGCCGCCGCCGCCCTGGTGACCGCCGGCCGGCTGCAGCTCACCGAGGACGATTTCGAGACCCCGGTGACCACCCTGCACGTGGCGGGCAAGCTGTGCATGCTGGTCACCGATCCCGACGCGGACCGCAGCGACGGCCGCGACGAGGTGCGCATCGAGATCCGCGCCGCCAGCGGCGACCGCCTGCTGCTGACCCTGGGCGAGACCGAGATGCACAGCGGCGTCTTCACCGGTTCGGTGCCCCTGACCCAGGGGGCCGCGGCCACGGACGACGCGCTCCAGGTCGCCCTCGGCGACCGCCTGACCGTCTCCTACCTGGAGACGGGCGCCACCACGCCGCCGGTCCAGGAGCTGCCGGTGGCCAAGGGTCACGACGCCGCCCTGTCGGTGTTCGCCAAGCGCTTCGCCGACGACAAGCTCGCCGCCCGGACCCAGCTCCGCCTCGCCGAGAGCTGGTTCGAGATCTACAAGCGGCAGCGCGCCGACCTGCGCACCATGGAGCGCGCCAAAGGCCGTCCGGCGGACATCGCCGCCCTGCGCAAGGCCATCGACGAATCCCTGGGCGAAGGCATCTCCCTGCTCCAGCGCACGGTGAGTGACGACCCGGACGGCGCCGAGGCGGACCAGGTCCTCTTCCTGCTCGGCAACTTCGAGCAGGAGGCGGGCAACCACGATTCCGCCATCGACCGCTACCGCAGCCTGCTCGGCCAGTTCCCGGACAGCCAGCGCGCCCCGGAGGCGCAGTACAAGATCGCCCAGTGCCACGAGGAGCGAAAGCGCTTCGACGACGCCTGGGAGGCCTATGTCCGCCTCGCCTACCGCTGGCCCGAGCATGAGCTGGTCGCCGACGCCATGGCGCGCATCGGCCTGTTCTACGATGACCGCGGCCGGGCCCTGGCCAAGACCGCCAAGGACGCCTGGATGAAGGCCAACCCCGGCGGCGACGCCGCCCTGGCCCCGGTCCCGCCCGAGGCGGTCGCCGAGTTCACCCAGGCTGCCGCGGTGTACGGCAAGCTGGTCGAGCGGTTCCCGGAGCACCGCATCGCCGACCAGATCATGCTCGCCCAGGGCAACAGCCTGTACCAGTGCGCCCGCTGGCTCGAGGCCAAGGCGGTCTTCGACGGCTTCCTGGCCAGATACCCGAACAGCCCGGCCTTCCCCAAGGGCCTGTACTGGGCGGCATCCGCCGCCCTCGAGGCCGGCGACGGCCCCGGCGCCTACCTGCGCTTCGGCCGCCTGGTCCAGGACTACCCGGAATCGAACGAGGCCAAGTTCGCCCGCGGCCGCCTGCTCACCGACAAGCGCCTGAAGGGCATCGCCCTGGTCGGCGAGGAGAAGTGACCATGGTCGAACCCCTTCCCAACCACCAACCGGCCTGAGGATCCCCGCATGCTGCAATTCATGATCGACGGCGGATGGTGCATGTGGCCCATCCTCGGCTGCTCCATCGTCGCCCTGGGCGTGTTCCTGGAGCGTCGCGCGGCCCTGACCGAGGCGGAGATCGACGCCGACGCCCTGCTCGACGCGGTGAGCGCCAAGATCCAGGAGGAGGACCTCGACGGCGCCGTCGCCGAGGCCGAGTCCCATCCGGGACCGATCGCCGCCACCGTGGCGGTGGGCCTGCGCAAGCTCGCCTTCCTGCGTGGGCTCGAGAAGCCCGCGGACGACATCGAGGCAGGCGTGACCAAGGCCATGGAGGACCACGGCGCCGCCGTCGTGGACCACCTGGAGCGCAACCTGCCCATGCTCGCCACCATGGCGGCCATGGCGCCGCTCATCGGCATGCTCGGCACCGTGGTCGGCCTGGTCGAGGCCTTCGACACCATCATGCAGTCCGGCAACGTCCGCCCGGACAAGGTCGCCGGCGGCATCTCGGTCGCCCTGCTCACCACCGCCGCCGGCCTGATCGTCGCCGTCCCCGCCACGCTCTTCTACAACCTGCTCGTCGCCCGGGTGAACCGGGTCATGCTCCGCGTCCAGTCCGCGGGCTCCGAGCTGGTCGAGGAGTTGATGGCGATCCACTCGGCGAAGTGACCGGCCCATGCGCTTCCCCGCCCGGCGCGGCAGGATCCTGACCGACTCGAACCTGGTGAGCATGGGCGACATCGCCTTCCAGCTCATCATCTTCTTCATGGTCGCGGCGACCTTCTCACGGTCCGCGTCCCTGAACGTCGAACTGCCGTCCGGCGATGAGTCGGCGCAGCAGGACGACGGCCGGTCGATCACCGTCCAGGCCGGGGCCCAGGCGATCACCGTCAACGAGCAGCCCACCGAACTGGCCGCCCTGGAGCCCCGCCTGAAGGAGCTCCTCGCCGGCCGGACCACCGACCAGGAGAAGGTCGTCGTGCTGGTCACCGCCGACGACATCCCGTTCCAGCGCCACGCCGCGATCATGCACACCATCCGCCGCGCCGGCGGCGTGGTCGCGGTGATGTACGAGGAGGAGGAATGAAGCTCCCCCTCCGCCGCGCCTCGGTGCTGCGCGACAGCCAGCTGGTGAGCATGGGCGACATCGCCTTCCAGCTCATCATCTTCTTCATGGTCACCACCACCTTCATGCGCGACAATGTCCAGATCGACCTGCCGCGCCTGCCGCTCGCGGACAAGACCGAGGCGGCGGTCAGCGTCGCCCTGGATGCGACCGGCAAGATCCACCTCGACGGCCAGCCGGTGGACACCGCCGGCTCCCTCGAAGGGCAGCTCCGCCAGCTCCTGGAGGGCCGCACCGAGGCCAAGGAGCGCCAGGTCCGTTTCCGCTGCGACGCCCGTCTGACCCAGAAGCAGTACCGCGAAGCGCTCGAAGCCATCAGCAACGCCGGCGGCGTCATCGCCATCATGCACGATCCCGAGGCCCCATGAGCACCCATGTCACCGATTCCGACGCCGACCGCACCGCCCGCCGCCGGCTGTGGCGGTTCGTCCTGATCAGCGCCGGGGTCCACCTCGTCCTGATGGCCGTGACCTCGGTGGGCTACATCATCCACCTCGTCGCCGCCGCCCCCGCCGCCGACGGCACCACCCCGACCAGCGCCACCGCCGCCGCGACCGCGCCGGCGCCGGCCGCCGCCGCCCCGGCGGATCCCGCCGCGGTGCCCCCGGCGCCCAAGGCCAAGGACCGCGACGCCGAGTATTTCGGCGCCCCGGAGACCGATCCCAAGAAGCTCCAGAGCGGACCTGACACCCGCGCCGACCTGGACGCCCTGCGCTGATGGCCGACCGCCCACCGGCACGGCGCATCGACGGGTTCCGCCGCGGGCTGTGGCTCGCGGCGGCCCTGGCGCTGCTCGCCTGGACCACGACCCGCCTGGTGCTGGTCGGCGGGGAGCTTCTCGCCGCGCCCAAGGGCTGGACCGAGGCGTCGTGGGCGGCGCGCATCCTCGACCTGCCCGGCTGGGCGTGGCGCATCCTCGCCGGCCCGATCCCGGACGAGGCGGCGATCTACGCCACCCTGTGGGCCCTGGTCGCCGCCGGCATCCCCATCGCCGTCCTGTGGTGGCTGCGCGAGCAGCGCCGCTGGCGGGAGCGCCGCCGGGTCCTTGCCGGGGACCGCCCGGCCCGGGCCGCCCGCCGGCGGGACGAGGAGGAGCGCCTCCGCCACAACATCGGCGGGAGCTATCTCGCCCATGTCGTCCTGTTCGGCCTATGCATGGTCGCCGTGACCTGCGCCCAGCGGCTCGGGCCCCCGGGCGGCGGCGGCGGCATCGTCGGCGAGAAGATGCAGGAGGAGCAGGAGCAGGTCGTGAAGGTGATCCGCCGCAAGATGGTGGTGAACCCCTTCAGCGCGATCAAGGTGAGCAAGCCCAAGGAAGTCGACATCGACATCAAGGAGCAGACCCAGCGCATGGCCACCGCCCAGCAGGCCGGCGGCGAAGGCGAGGGCAGCGGCGGCTACGAGGGCGGCGAGGGCACCGAGCTCAACTTCGTCATCGTCGACCACGGCGCCCGGGGCTGGGACGAGGCGGTCAGCGTGGCGGCGCCGAACCTGCTGCGCGAGATGCGCAGCCGCCTGTCGGTGCCCACCGCCCGCCGGCCGGTGCCGATCACCCTCGGCGACCTCATGGCCCAGAAGGACGACGCCCAGCAGCCGCCCCTGGTCTACCTCGCCCTGTCCGGGCCGGGGCCGCGGATCAGCGACCGCGAGGCGGCCTGGCTCGCCCGCTACACCTTGGAACTGCACGGCCTGATCCTCCTCGACGACATGGGCGGCGGCCGCGGCCACGCCGAAGCCCTTGCCCGCCGGGTCCTGCCCGGCCGGCCCCTGGTCCCGGTCCCCCAGGACGACCCCATCTGGCGCATCCGCCAGCCCATGCGCGACACCGACCGGGCCCTGGCCCGCCACGGCGGCGACCGGGTCATGGGCGTGCGCGAGGGCCAGCGCTGGGTCCTGATCTTCCACCCCGGCGACCTGGTCGACGGCTGGCGCGGCGCCTACGGCCCCGCCTGGCAGGAGATCGCCTACCAGTTCGGCACCAACGTCTTCGACTACGCGACCAAGCAGTTCACCCGCCGGCTGCGGGTGAAGAAGTAGCCCTGCCGCCACGGGAGCGATCGGAGCAGCCCGCAGCGCAGGCGCCGCGACCGCCATGACGCGACGCCATCGACTGGTTCCCCGCGGGCTGGACGGTCATGCCGCCAGGACCCGCCGCGTGAACAGATGGCAGCGCGAACGCACCCAGGCCACGCCCCGCCGCCGCGCTTCCGCGTTCCGGCTCTCCGGCGTGCCGGCGCACCCGTTGCCCATCTGCCCTCCTTCGCCCAGCGCGCCCGGCCAAGCCCCCACGGTCAGGTCCAGCCGGGCCAGGATCGGCGACGGCTTGCCGCGCACCTGCAAGGGACGGCGGCGGAAGCTGCAGGCCCTTGGTGCTGAGCCCAGGGCCATAGCGTTCCACTCCACCCATGCCCCATCTGACCGCATGTCTGCTCGTGGTACCGACACCGCTCGGGCCGGTCGGTGGCGGTGATGCTCCCGCCGCGTTCCGGAGCAAGGCCATCGTCGACAAGCCCGCCCGTGGCAGATGGGGAAGGTGGTGTGTCCCCTTTATCTCCCCATCTTATTCATAGGGGCGACACAAAGGGGACACACTACCTTGTTCAATATTAGGTGGTGTGTCCCCTTTGTGTCACCACCTGCAAGGTGGTGTGTCCCCGTTGTGCCCCGACTCATGTCATCTGTGGCGATTCCTGCGGTCAAATTCGTTGCGCCTTGACATTACTCCTGATGTCATGTGCTGTCGGCCCGATTGCGGAAAGGTCCCGTCCGTGTTTTCTATCGTGCTCGTCATTCTCGTTGCGATTTTTGTGGCCTTCGCCTTGCGTTCGCCGGTGAGAAACGTCGTGGCCGTCACAGCAGCGAGCGGCGGTTCAGCAGTCGTCGTGGGTCAGCTGTGTGCCACCTGGCTGTACAAGAGCCCCATGTCTTTCTCGGACGGATCGGTATACGGAATATTGATCCTGGCTGTCATCGTCATGGGTGCCGTCGGTACGGCCATCGGTTTCTTGTCCCACAGGCTCATCTGGGGTGGACAACGTGCACCGGACTTGGACTGGAGTTTAGGCCGATCATTGGGCGCGCTTGCGGCGACGAGTGCCATCCTAATCCTTGCAGGTCCTTACCTCCGTCAAGGGATACTGCCCTCGATACCACTGGCAACCGTTGATCCGGGTGTATGTGCCGTCTTGCTTGTGACCCTCGTTGCGTGGCTCATGGCCTTGAGCTTGAATGGGAGCTGGGTCGCGGTTGCATTGGGGTTTCTTTCCACCTGCATCTCGATGATTCCCATGTCCGGTTACACATCGGGCGCCATGAGGGGACCTGTGATACTCTCGGGAGCTTGGCCGATAACCATCGCGTGCATGGTGGTGCTGGTCAGTTCGCTGGCTCTTCAGCAGGCACGTCTTCGTCATCAAGGCGCTTCTGCCATTTGGAGATGCTTCTGGCCTGCGTTCTCATTGGCCGTGCCATCGTTGCTTGCGTACGTCCTGGTGGCATGCCTCGTTTCAGGATCGCCCTCCGCGAGGGCGGCGATGCACCCATCGGCAAAGGCCGCCTTTGCCGATTGGGCTGCTCTGAACTGGAAGGATGCAGACCCCAAGAAGTCGGAGTACCTCCAGGGGATCTTGGAAGCCAGATTGCAATCTACGCCCAGTTGGTGGCAGGCGCAATCACCTAGCTTGTTGGATGATCCGGATCCGGCAATCCGATACGCTGCGGTCACCGCCATGGGTTGGAGCCGGGTTCGAACCGCATTCCCATCGGGTGCCCAGGCCAGGTTGATGGCCGATCCGGAGAGGAAGATCAGGGCGCAGACCTTCATGATCTCAATTGAGATCGGCGCCCCCGTGCCCAGCGATGAAGATGTGATTGAAGGGATGAGCGCCGTCTTTGCGGAGCGTCGATATCCATCCAATGACAGCCTTGAGCGTTGGATGGGTTGGGATCGGATGGTGCGGGTTTATGCCCAGACCATCATGCGATCACAGGAGAATGTATCGGAGAATGCCGCACACATGGTGAGCAGAGACGGCAAACTGCTCGAATCCGTTCTCGGCATCATGGTTGCCGACCCGGCCCCGGCGCGGCGGGCTCGTTATCTGGAACTGCTCAAGCGTCGTGACGGCCTGAAACCATAGCGGCAGATTATCCGCGAAGACACAAAGATACCACCATCGAATCAACCCCCCGTTGAAAGATGGCGTCCCACCAGGTAGGATGCTTGGCGAGCCGTCCAGAGGGAGGAACCCAGGTGGTGCTGGGGCTGAGCGCTGTGACGGAGGCCCGATTGCGAGCGCAATCCCCCATCCGGCCGCGTGGCGAGCGCGGTTGGCGTGGTGGTTGCCCTGGCATCGCGGTCCGGTGCTCGCCCTCTTCGAGGGCTGCGCTCCGGGGTGGAGCATGGTGCCCGCTTGCGAGTCAGGTGGTGGTGACGAGCGTTGGCGGTGCGGTCGCCCGCTGCTCCCCTTGAGGCCTGACCTCGCATTCCCGGGACGGCTGGGCGACCGCGTTGGTATTTGCGATCTTCCGCCGCCTGCGCTCTTTGGCGGTGGTAGGAAAGGGGACACACCACCGAGCGAGAAAAGGGAACACAGGGGAGGCACACCAAAGGGTGAATAGGGTGGTGCGTCCCCATGGTGTCCCAACTACGCAACCGAGCCGGTCACCCGCCGGCTGCGGGTGAAGAAGGAGCGCCCGGGGCCGGCCTCGCGGCGCTGCTGGCGCCGGTCGTCGCACCGCGATGGTGCCGCCCATGGCCATTGGATGTCTCGTCACCGTCCCCGAACTCCAGGCGGACGGCCTCGCCCGGCTGATCGCGGAGCGCGGCGGCTTCAAGGTCATCCGCTTCCTTGCCACCGGCGCCGAGATGACCCAGGAGGAGCGCCTGGTCCTGCGCTACGCCCTGATGCCGGGCACCCGGGTCACGGCCCGCATCGGCGAGACGGACATCCGCGGCGCGATCACCGCCCGGCCGCCGGCCAAGGACGCT
>CAMCAC010000129.1 GCA_945872305.1 Candidatus Kuenenia stuttgartensis
GTGGGCCTGGCTCGACGGCGACCGCACCGCCGCCCTGGCGGCCATGGCCGCCGCCATCGCCGCGGCGCCCCCGACCCGGCGGGGCCGGCTGCGCGCCCGCCGGGCGGCGTGGCTCGACTCCCTGGGCGAGCACCACACCGCCGCCGCCGAACGGGCGATCATCCCCATCGAGGACCCGGCCTGGGCCGGGACACCGCCATGACCGTCCGCGACCTGCGCAACCAGGGCGTCTTCTGGGCCGCCGCCGGCGGCACCGGCTGGTGGCTGTGGCGGGGGCTGGAGTGGGGCTTCCTGGCCAGCGCTGCGGCGGCCCTGGGCGCGGGACTGGTGGCGACCATCGTCATCGCCGTGGCCACCGACCGCTTCCTCGACTGAGCCGGTCGGCAGCGTGCCGCCATGCCGCTGCGCGAGTCCCTGCATGTCCACACTTGGCGCTGCGGCCACGCGGATGGCGTGGTGGCGGATTACGCCGCCGCCGCCCGGGCGGCGGGCATGACGGTGCTCGGCATCGCCGACCACACCCCCCTGCCGGACGGCCGCTGGCCCGAGATCCGCATGCCGGTATCGGCCCTGGCGACCCACGCCGCCGAGGTCCGCGCCGCGGACGGTGGCGGTCTGCGGGTGCTCCTCGGCATGGAATGCGAACCGCTGCCGGAGTACTTCGGTTTCTACGACGAGGTCCTGCGCGGCCAGGCCGGCTGCGACTACCTGATCGCCGCCTGCCACTTCGTCGCCGACGGGCGGGGCGGCTGGGACTGGCCCGGGGAGCGGCCGGTGAGCGCCCGTCGCTACACCGAGCAGGCGGTCGCGGCCATCGCCTGCGGCCGGTTCTGCGCCCTCGCCCACCCGGATCTCCTCGGCTACACGCCGGGGCCGTGGACCGCGGAGCACACCGCCATGGCCCGGGACATCTGCGCCGCCGCCGCCGCCCACGGGGTGGCCCTGGAACTCAACGGTTACGGCCTCCGCAAGCCGCGGGTCGCGGACGGGGCCGGGGGCGAGCGGGCGATCTATCCCTGGCTGCCCTTCTGGGAGATCGCCGCCGCCGCCGGCGCCCCGGCGGTAGTGTGGTCCGATGCCCATCGGCCAGCGGATGTGGCGCACGGCGATGAGCTGATCCCCTGGGCCCGGGAGCTGGGTCTGCGCCTGGTCGGCGCCGGGGATCTGGTGCCCGCCCTGGCCCGCTGAACGGTTTCCTGTCATGCTCAGACAGCCGGACCGTTGACCCGGTGGAGGCCCTGCCATGCCCCGTTGGTGCCTGCTGCTGCTCGCCCTGTGCGCGCCGATCACCGCCGGGGATCCGCCCGACACCGTCCTCGCCGCCTGGCAGCAGGCCCGCGACGCCCTGATGCTGCCGTACCAGCAGGCGGTGGATGCGGCCGGGAAGGCCTATGCCGCCGGCGTCGGCAAGGCCCGGGACGCCTGTCTGACGGCCCTGATCACCAGCGCCCGGCGCGAGGCGCGCAAGGCGGACCGCTCCGGCGCCGTCGCCGCCTGGACCGAGGTCCTGCGCCTGGATCCCGAGCATGCCGACGCCACGGCGTTCTTCGCCGCCATCGGGACCCTGGACCAGGTGCGCGAGTCCCTGGCGGGCGGGACGACGGCCCCGGCCGCGCCGGCCGAGGATCCGTTCGGCAATCCCCTGGAACCGGGGCCGGGGGCGACCGCCGCCCCGGTGGCTGACCATCCGGCGGTGACCGCGGATCTCGCCCGCTGGCGCGAGGCGCGGACCCGCGAGGGCGCCGCCTTCGCCCGGATCGAGGCCGCCGCCCGGACCAAGGCCCTCGACGCCGATGCGCGCCTGCGCACCCGCGCCCTCGGGCTGCTCACGCCCCAGGCGGAGCGGGCGGACAAGGCCGGCGACCTGCCGGCGGCGGCCACGGCCTGGAAGGCGGTGCTCACCGTCCAGCGCGACCACCCCGCGGCGGCCGCCTGGTTCACCCGGATCGGCACCCTGGACAAGGTCCTGGCGGAGATCCCCGATGGCACCGACCTGCTCGGTCCGACACCGGACCCCGCGGCGGCGGGTCTGGGCCCCGCCGTCTCGACGACCGGCCTGCGGGGGCTGGACATCCTCGTGGCGGGCCGGGGCGAGGGTCCGCTGGAGACCGCCGTCGTGCAGCGTCTGACCGCGGCAGGAGCGAAGCCGCGACTGGTCGACCACGGCGTCTTCACCCGCAAGGACGCAGCCAAGGAGCTGGGCACCCCGGCGCTGGTGATCGTGCTCGCCCTCAGCGACGCCACCCGCGGCGGAGCCGTCACCGTGCTGCCGACGCTCAAGGCCCCGCTGGTGACCACCGACTTCGGCCCGCTCGCAATCTGGGGCCTGTGCGGTGGGACCGGATGGAATTCCTGGAACCGCGATCCGGTCGAGGCCCTGGAGGCCGCCGCCGGGGTCCGCCATCCGATCCTCACCGGGCTCACCGGCCCGGTGCCGGTGCCGGCCCCGCCCCGACCCGGGGCAAAACCCAAAGGGGATGCCGGGGCGAAACCGGTGGTCCTGCCGGCCCCGCACTTCCCGACCGGGCAGGGTGTGGTGATCGCGCACCTCGCCGGCAAGCCCCGGCATCACGTGCTGGTGAGCTGGGAGGCCGGAACGCCGGCACCGGGACCATGGGCGAAGGAGTCCACCGAGGCGCCGGAAACCGGGCCCAGGACCCCACGATCCCCGGCCCGGGCGGCCTGGGTGGGGTTCCTGCCCAGTGATCCGGAGGACCAGCTCCACCCCCAGGCATGGCGCCTGTGGGACCAGACCCTGCTCTGGGCGGTGAAGGCGCGCTGAATTCAGGCGCCGCCGCGCAGCCGGGTGCGGATGCGTTCCCGGGCCGCGGCGTCGAGGCCGGGCGAGGTCGGCAGCGCCGGCTCGCCGGCGGCGGCCCGGCGGCGGAAGGCCGTCTCGATGGTGTCGATCTGGTCCGCGAAGGCCCGGCAGGCGTCGCACATGCGCAGGTGGACCGCCAGGCGGGCCCGCTGGTCGATGCGCAGCGGCGCATCGCGGCGGAGATCGATCAGCCGGGCCGCCTCGCGGCAGGGGTAGAACAGCACATGCATCATGGCGACGCCCCTCCGGCGGGAGCGAACCAGGTCCGTTCCAGGCAGTCCCTCAGGCGTGTGCGCGCGCGGTGCAGCATGACCCACAGATTGGTCGGGGTGATGTCCAATTGCTTACAGACCTCGTCCGCCGGCAGGTCGTCCATGACCCGCAGGGCGAAGGCCTGGGCCTGGCGGTCCGGCAGTCCGGCGAAGCAGGCCCGGACCCGTTCCCAGAACTCGCCATCCTCGGCCAGCCGGCCGGGGTCACCCTGCCAGGCCTTGGGGGGATGGAGCCAGTTGCCCGTTTCGCCACACCAGTCCATGGCCTCGTCGGACTCCGCCACCACCGGGGTCCGGGCGTCGGCCCGGATACGATCGACGATCTTGTGACGGAGGATGCCGATCAGCCAGGTCCGCTCGCTGCTGTCGCCGCGGAAGTCGCGCTTCGCCGTCAGGGCGGCGAGCAGGGTCTCCTGCACCGCGTCCTCGGCGTCCTCGCGCCGGCGCAGCCGGGTCAGGGCATAGCGGAAGAGGGCATCCGCGTGCGCATCGACCCAGGCGTCGCCGTCCATGGGCGGGGAGCGTGGCCGCAGCGGATCCCGGGCAATCCCGGGATCCACCGCGCTGCGCTCACTGGGCGAGGAATCCACCGTCCATCGCGATGGACTGGCCAGTGATGAACCCGGCGGCGGGGGAGCACAGGAACACCACCGCGCCGGCGACCTCGTCGACGGTGCCGACCCGGCCCATCGGGTGCAGGCCCGCGAGCCACTGGCGCTGGGGCGTGTCGCCGGCGCCGACGAAGCGGTCCATCATCTCGGTCTGGATCGCCGCCGGGGCGATGGCGTTGACCCGGATGCGCTCCTTCGCCAGTTCCAGGGCGGCGGCCTTGGTCAGGCCCTCGACCGCGTGCTTGCTCGCCACGTACACGCCCATGCCGGCCATGCCCACCTGGCCGGCCACGGAGCTGGTGTTGACGATGCTGCCGCCGCCGCCGGCGCGCAGGGCGGGGATCTGGTGCTTCATCGCCCAGAGCACCCCGGCCACATTGAGGTCGAAGGTCTGCCGATAGTTGGCGTCGGTCTGCTGCTCGGTGGGCAGCCCGGGCGTCCCTTCCGTGCCGGCATTGTTGAACGCCGCGTCGAGCCGGCCGAAGGCGGCCACGGTGGCGGCCACCGCCCGGGCGTTGTCGGCCTCCTGGGCGTGGTCGGCGGTGATGAAGACCGCCTCGCCGCCGGCGGCGCGGATGGCGGCGACCAGGGCTTCGCCGCGGTCGGCGCGGCGGCCGGTGGCAGCGACCCGCCAGCCGGCACGGGCGAAGGCGAGGGCGGTGGCATGGCCGATGCCGGAGGTGGCACCGGTGACGAGGGCGACAGGGGCGGTGGACATGGGCGGCTTCTTTCTACCGACTAGGCGGTAGGTTTATGGGTGGACGTAAACCGAGATCAGGCCAACCCAAGCAGACGCTCAAGCTGGTCGAGGAGGGCTTCGAGGGTCTCGCCGGGGTTGCAGCGCTGGCGCTGCAACCCGGCCTGGATGGCGGCGGCGACCACCTGGGCCATGGCCCGGGGCGGCCCGGGGAAGACGAGGTCGCCGGCCCGGCGGCCTTCATCGAGCCAGGCGGCCAGGCGATCGATGGAGGCCCCGGACAGGGTGGTGAGCTCCGCCTGGACCGGCCCGGGCAGGGCGTTGAACTCCGCCTGGAGGGCGCCGACCCGGCAGATGCGCGCACACCCCTCGCCGGAGGCCATCCCGCGCTTCATGGCGAACAGGCGGCGCAGGCGGTCCGGCACCCGGGGATGCTCGCGCTCGAGATCCCGCCACAGGCCCTCGACCCAGGTCCGGGTCGCCCGGACCACCGCGACCCCGAGGTCGGACTTGGTCGGGAAATGGTGGTGGATCGACGGTTTGCGGATGCCCACCCGCTCCGCCAGGTCGGCATAGCTGAAGGCGCAGAACCCCTGGCGCTCGATGAGGTCGATGGCCTCGGTGAGCAGGCGTTCGCGGGTGTCCGGATGGGCATCGGCCTCGGGCATGGCTACCTTCTTATTGGTAGGCTCTGCACGTCAGCCGTCCCCATGTCAGCGAACTGCCGAGCGGCACGACCTTGGCGGCCGGTGGCATGGCTGCGCGGCGCGACATGCTTCCTGCTTCCATGCTCGACTGGATCCCTTCGTGGCTCGCCTGGGCCGCCACCGTCCTCTATGTGCTCTTCGCCCTGGTCCTGGCCGGGTACGGGCTGCACAGCCTGTGGCTGCTCGTGCGCTTCGTCCGCCATCGCCGCCAGGTCCTTCCGCTGCCCATGTCCGCCGATGAGCCGGCGGTGCTCGTCCAGCTCCCGGTGTTCAATGAGCGCGATGTGGTCGACCGGCTGATGGGGGCGGTGGGCGCCCTGGACTGGCCGCGCCACCGGCTGCGCATCCAGCTCCTGGATGACAGCACCGACGACAGCGTCGCGATCGGAGCCGCGGCGGTGGCCCGCCTGCGCGCCGCCGGCATCGCCGCCGAGCATGTGCAGCGCGAGGACCGCACCGGCTTCAAGGCCGGCGCCCTGACCCACGGCATGGCCGTCGACGCCCGCCATCCCGACGGGCCGGCGGAGTGGATCGCCATCTTCGATGCCGACTTCGTGCCGGCCCCGGACTTCCTGCGCGCCGCCCTGCCGTCGTTGGCCGGCGACGACCGGGCGGCATTCGTCCAGGGCCGCTGGGAGCACATCAATCCCGGCGAATCCCTGCTCACCCGGGCCCAGGCCATGGGCATCGACGGCCACTTCGCCATCGAGCAGGGCGCCCGGGCGTGGTCCGGGCTGCCGCTCAATTTCAACGGCACATGCGGCATCTGGCGGCGCACCGCGATCATCGACGCGGGCGGTTGGCAGCACGACACCCTGACCGAGGATCTGGACCTGTCCTACCGTGCCCATCTGCGCGGCTGGCATGGCGCCTACCGCGGTGATGTGGCGGTGCCCGGCGAGCTGCCGCCGACCCTGGAAGCGTGGCGCGCCCAGCAGTTCCGCTGGGCCAAGGGCTCGCTCCAGACCGCGCGCAAACTGTTGCCGCGGATCTGGGCCTCGGACTGGGGGCTGGAGCGCAAGCTCGGCGCCACCGCCCACATGACCCACTACCTCGTCCATCCGCTCATCCTCGCCAGCCTGGTGGTGGCGCCGATCGCCCTGCCGGTGGTGGTCCAGGCGTCGCCGGTGTGGCTGATGCCGGGACTGCTGCTCCTGCTCTGCGGCATGGTGCCGCCCATCGCGCTGTACGTCGCCAGCCAGCGCCTCCTCGACCGTGGCTGGCGCGGGCTGGCGGCGCTGCCCGCCCTGACCGCCATGGGCACCGGCATCGCATTCGCCAACAGCCGCGCCGCCTGGCAGGCCTTCGCCGGGGTGTGGTCCGAGTTCGTGCGCACGCCCAAGAACGGCGCCGGCCGGGGCAGCTACCGGGCCGCCGCCGCGAACGGTGCGCCGGAGATCGCCTTCGCCGTGTGGGGCGCCTTCGGATTGGCGGCGGCGTGGATCGCCGGGTCGTGGGTGGCGCCGGTGCTGTTGATCTATGTGGTCGGATTCCTGCACCATGGCGGCCGTCTGGCGGCCCACCGGCTGGCGGAGCGCCAGGAGCGGCGGCGGGCCGAGCGTGACGCGGATGCGGACGACGACAGCGCACCCATGCCGGCCTGACCGGCAACGCCCTTCCGTCATCTGCTCCGAACGATCCCGTCGGCTCCCGGCCCGCCCGGTCCGGGCCGATCAGGTCAGGGCGAGCGCCGCGATCAGGCCGAGCATGGCCAGACCCAGGACCACCAGCACCGCCACGGCCCACCCAGGCAATGCCGAGGGCGCATCGTGCCATATGGCGGATTCCGGACGGCCCGGCGCCATCGGGGGGCGCTGAAAGCTGCCCGTCACCGGCCGGACCATGGCCGCGGTCGGCGGATCGGCAGGGCGCGGAACCGGGGCGGTCCCAGGACGCGGATGCGACGCGGTGGACGGCCGGGTCACCGGGCCGGTCCCGACCCGGGCGGGCGCGGACGGCCGCGGCACCGTGGACGGGGGCGTGGATCCGGCGCCGGCAGGACGGGCCACGGGCCCGGTACCGGGACGGCGGATGGTCGAGGTGGTGGGCTGACGCCAGGCCGCGGTCCCGGCACCGGAGACCTGGGCCTCCAGGCGCTCCGCCAGGGCGGCGGCGGTGGGCCGCTGGTACGGCTCCCGGGCCATGGCGGACTGGATGATCTCGGCCACCGCCGGCGGCAGGTCGCGGGCCTTCTGGCGCGGATCCGGGGGGGCGCCCTTGAGCACCGCCGCCATCACCATCATCGGGGTGGTGCCTTCGTACGGCCGGCCACCGGTCAGGGCGGAATACAGGGTCGCGCCCAGGCCATACACGTCCGCCGGCCGGCCGGCGCCCTTGGCGTCGCGGATCTGTTCCGGGGCCATGTAGGCGGGGGTGCCCAGGGGCTTACCTTCCAGGGTCAGGCTCATGCCCGGTTCGATGTCGCCTTCGAGATCCTTGGCCAGACCGAGATCGGCGAGCTTGGCCACCGGGCGGCCCTCGCGGTCGCGGGCGACCAGGATGTTCGCCGGCTTCAGGTCACGGTGGATGATGCCCTGGGCGTGCAGGGCCTCCATGGCCCGGGCGGTCTGGGCGACGAGCAGGCAAGCCTCGGCCCACGGCAGCCGGCCCCGCTGGTCGATCAACCCGCTGAGGGTGCCACCCTCGACAAGTTCCATGACCAGATAGTGGGCCCCACGCTCGAATCCCGCGGCAAACGCCTTGACCACATAGGGATGGTCGAGGGCGGCCTGGAGCTGGGCCTCGCGGCGGAAGCGCTCGACCAGGACCTGGTCGGCACCGGCCCGGGCGCCGAGCAGCTTCACCGCCACCGGCCGGTTGGTCCCGTTCTGCACGGCCGCGTAGACAAGTCCGATGCCGCCCGCACCGAGACGACGGGTCAGGCGGCACTCGGCGACCACCTGGCCGATCAAGGGATCCGGCGGGGCCTCGACGGCCGCTGCAGCGACCGCCACCATGGCATTGCAGTGGGGGCACGGCACGGACCGGCCGGCCAGGGCCGAGGCGACACGGAACTCGTGGCGGCAGGAGCCGCAGGTCACGAGGAGATCGGAAACGGCCTCGGCA
>CAMCAC010000130.1 GCA_945872305.1 Candidatus Kuenenia stuttgartensis
CTGGCGCGGGCGGGGTGAACGGCGGCCTCCATGACCGGAGGATGGATCAGCGCCCTGTCGCGGACATTGCGTGGTCTGCGACCTGAACGGGAGGACACCACGGATTTCGTCACCTGGTCGAATGAGGATCCGCCGGCGGTCGCCTGGACCAAGGCCGCCCTCAGCGCCATGCTGATGCATGGCTGGCAGACGCTCCGCATCCACGATCGCAATGGGCTGGCCGTGTCCGAACCGGCCTTCCCGGATCCGCCGACGGCGACCTTCGTGACGGTGCGCAACCGCTTGGCGGTGATGACCGACACCCTCGCCCCCTGGCAGACCACCGGCCAACGGCAGGGATGCATCCAGGTCTCATTCCACGGGCAGGTTCACGCGTTCCGTGTGGACCTGGTGGACGCGGCCACCATCGACCTGCACCTGATCGACCCACTACCCGCGCCTGAATCGGAGCGCTCCGCCCCATGAACCTCCTCCCCGCCCGCTCCCTCGTCCTCTGCATCGACATCCAGGATCGTTTCCAGGCGGCGATCCCCGACATCGCGCCGGATCGGCCCCTGGGCCGGCGGGCCGGGCAGCTCCTCGCCGGGGCGGTCCTGCTCGGGGTGCCGCGGCTGATCAGCGAGCAGGTGCCGGACAAGCTCGGCGCCACCCTGTCGCATCTGCGCGCCGCCGCCGGCGATGCCCCGGTGTTCGCCAAGCGCCATTTCTCCTGCGTCGAGGATCCGGGCATCCGCGCCCACCTCGACCGCCACGCCGACGCCACCGTGGTCATCGCCGGGATCGAGGCCCACATCTGCGTCCTCGCCACGGTGGCGGACCTGCGCGCCCTCAGCCGGCCGGTGGTGCTGTGCGCGGATGCGGTGGGCTCCCGGGATCCGGAGCACCGCGAGCTCGCCCTCGCCGCCGCCAGGGACCTGGGTGCCCAGGTCCTGCCGGTGGAGACCGTGCTCTTCCGCTGGCAGCGCATCGCCGGCGAAGGCCCGTTCAAGGCGATCAGCGCGCTCGTACGCTGATCCTCCGGCCCGGTTCGAGGCCGACAGGAGATCGGGAGGACGCGGAGGGCCGCGGAGAGGAAGGCATGGACGATCTTCCTGCACGGCCAGCCCTGCCGTAGCTCCGCGGCCCTCCGCGGCCTCCCGATCTCCTGTAAACCTCGAACGGGAACCGCCCGGCTACCCCAGCCCCGCGGCCCGACGCAGACGGTCGTTGATCGCCAGGCCGAGGCCGGCGGGGGGCAGGAGTTCAGCGCAGATGCGGGCCGGCCCGGCCGCATCGAGCCGGCGGAGGCAGGCGAACAGACGGGCGGCGGCCTCCACATCGTCACCGGCGGAACTCAGGATCTCGGCGGTGGCACCGGCGGGGAGGTCACGGCCGGTGAAGGCGAGCAGGGCCGCATCCGCCGGCCACGGGCCGTCGCGCAGGACGAGGGGCGCCCGGGGCGCGTAGTGGCTGGCGAGCATGCCGGGCGCCGCTTGGGGCAGGGCCTCTTGCCGAGCCGGGCGGTCCGCCACCGCCACCGGTTCGCCAAGCAGGTCCGCCAACCGCTCCCGGGACAGGCCGCCGGGGCGCAGGATGAGCGGGGTCGGATCCGGGCGCAGCACGGTGCTCTCGACCCCGACCCGGCAGGGCCCGCCATCCACCACGCCGTCGATGCGCGCGCCCAGCCCGTCGAGGACCGCCTGGGCGGTGGTCGGGCTCAGGCCGCCGAACGGATTCGCGCTCGGCGCCGCCAGGGGCCGGCCGGCGGCGCGGATCAGGGCGAGAGCCAGGGGATGGTCGGGGATGCGCACGCCGACGGTGGGCAGACCGCTGGTCACCAGATCCGGCACGCAGTCCCGGCGCGGCAGGAGCAAGGTCAGCGGCCCCGGCCAACAGGTCGCCGCCAGGCGCCGGGCCCGGGGCGACAGCTCCGCGACCCGTTCCGCCTGGGCGAGATCCGCCACGTGGACGATCAGGGGATCGAACGCAGGCCTGCCCTTGGCGGCGAACACCCGGGCCACCGCGGCGGGATCGAGGGCGTCGGCGGCGAGGCCGTACACCGTCTCGGTGGGCATCCCCACCAGCCCGCCCTGGGCGAGGATCGCCGCAGCGTCGGCGATGGTCACCAGGGCCATGAGAACCTGTGAACCATCTCGCCACCCAGGTGGCCAGTGAAGCTCGCGGCCAACGCAGCGAGGAGGATGATGAGGAATGGCATGATTCGCGACCGGCCAGGCTGCTGGGTCCGCCGGCTGAACACCAGGGCCATGATCGTCAGGAGCACCGTCGCCCAGCCGGCGAACTCGTGACGTTCGATGGCGGAGGCCGCCTGGGCCGACGTCTGTTCCAGGGCGATGCCCGAGGCCACCGCGGCGGCACAGCCCGCCAGGGCGACCGCCAACACGATGGTCACCGCCGGGCGCAGGTGCTGCCAGCGGATCGCCACCAGTTCCAGGAGCATCGCCACGATCAGGGCGCCGATCGGGAGATGGACCATGGCGGGGTGGGCCATGCCGTACCACGAATGCGGGGGCGACGACGGAGCCGCCGCCATGGTGGCGCTCAGCGTGGTCGGCCACGGCGCCCCCATGCGGATCCAGCGCTCCACATCGGCGATCACCGCATCATCCAGCCGCCGGTTCGGCGGCATATTGAGATCCGAGTCCCCCTCCCAACGCAGGGAGCGCATGAGCGCCGATCGCTCGGGTTCCCAGGGCACGACCACCTCGGCCTCATCATGCCCACCGGCGAGCAGGCCCTCCAGGGAATCGACCACCAGCCCGCCCTGGCGTTTGCGCAGGGCCGCGCTGTGGCACTTCCAGCATTCCTGGCGAAGCATGCCGATGATGCGGTCCTCGACCCAGGCGGAGACCGATGCGCTCGGGGCGACCCGCAGCCCGCCCGCCGGAGCGCCGTCCGCGGCCGGCAGGCGGACGACAAGGATGAACAGGGAGAGCCACAGCAGGGCGGGAAGCACCAGGCGCATGGCGGGCACCGTCACCACAGGTCGACCGCGCGCCAGCGGGCGATCCGCCGGCGCCTCCGTCAGGCTGGGCCCGGCTTGCGCGTCTGTTCGCCAACCCAGGCGGCGAACGCCGGTGCCGCCGCCTCGACCGGCAGGACCAGGATGCATGGCGTGGTGTATGGATGGAGCGCCCGCACCCGTTCGACGCAGGCGACGGCGCGGGCCTCGCGGGTCTTGAGGATGAGCACCGTCTCCGTGGCCTCCTGCACGGCGCCCTCCCAGCGGTAGATGCTGGTCGTGCCGGGAATCAGGTTGGCGCAGGCGGCGAGCCGCTCATCGACCACCGCGGTGGCGATGGCCCGGGCGACGACCGGATCCGGGCAGGTGATGTAGAGCAGACGGAGATCGGACATCCTGATGGAATGAACTAGGGATAACGCTGGCGAGTCAAGGCGGGTGGATCCAGGTCAACCGGCCTGGCCTTGGCGCTGAGGGATTCCGGAGGTAGACCTCCACCATCGGAAACCGACCCATGCCCAGCAAGACCCTCACCTTCGTCATGGCCGGCGGCAAAGGCACCCGCCTGGAACCGCTCACCCTGGACCGATCGAAGCCGTCGGTGCCCTTCGGTGGCAAGTACCGCATCATCGACTTCGTCCTCTCGAACCTGCTCAACTCGCGGTTCTACAGCATCTACGTGCTGACCCAGTTCAAGAGCCAGAGCCTGAGCCAGCATATCCAGGACACCTGGAACTTCGGCTCGATGCTGAGCGACCACTTCATCATCCCGTGCCCGGCCCAACAGCGCACCGGCGACCATTGGTACAAGGGCACCGCCGACGCCATCTGGCAGAACATGAACCTGATCCAGGACCAGAACCCGGATTACATCCTGGTCTTCGGCGGCGACCACATCTTCAAGATGAACGTCGACCAGTTCCACCACTGGCATATCGAGAAGCAGGCCGATGTGACCATCGCCGCCATCTCGGTGCCGATCGCCGAGGCGAGCGAGTTCGGCGTGCTCCAGGTCGACAGCGAGTGGCGGATCACCGGCTTCCAGGAGAAGCCGAAGCATCCGACCCCGATCCCTGGCCAGCCCGACCGCGCCCTCGTCTCGATGGGCAACTACGCCTTCAACCGCGCCCTGCTCGTCGACGCCCTCACCGCCGACGCCCAGGACCCGAAGAGCGTGCACGATTTCGGCAAGAACGTCCTGCCCGGACTCGTCGCCCAGGGGCGCAAGGTGTATGCCTACGACTTCAACCTGAACCGCATCCCCGGCTCCTCCAACCCGGACAACGACTGCTACTGGCGCGATGTCGGGACCCTGGATGCCTACTTCGAGGCCTCTCTCGACCTGCGCGCCGTGTCCCCTCAGCTCGACCTCTACAACCGCCAGTGGCCGATCCGCGCCGAGCCCGCGCTGCTCCCGCCGGCCAAGTTCGTCCACAACAGCGAGGGCCGCATCGGCCAAGCCATCCAGTCGATCGTCTGCGAGGGCGCGGTCATCTCGGGCAGCACGGTGAAGGACTCGATCATCGGCCGCTCCTGCCGCATCAACTCCTATGCCGAGGTCGACCAGTGCGTGCTCATGGACGACGTGATCGTCGGCCGAGGGGCGCGCATCCGCCGGGCGATCATCGACAAGCATGTGACCATCCCCGCAAACGATGTGATCGGTTACGATCCCGAGCAGGACCGCAAACGGTTCAAGGTCACCGAGACCGGCATCGTGGTCATCGCCAAGAACCAGAAGGTCGAGCTGCTGCCGCAATGACCGGCCGCCCCCCGGTCGTCGAAGACCTGCCCGAGGGCCTGCTGCCCGCGGATCAGGTCGGCGCTGACGGCACCGCGGTGCTGTCACTCACCGCCCACGCCCTGGCGGCAGCGGACCGCCACAAGTGGATCGAGAGCGAACGGGCCGGCTGCGACATGGGCTCGCGCGCCTACCGGGATTGGGTCGACCGGTATTGGAAGGGGTGGGTCCGCTCCCGCCTGATCGAGCACCTGTACGGCTGGCGCTGCTGGGGCGCCTTCGACCGGCGGCAATACGGACTGCTTGCCCGCTCATCAGTGGAACACCACATCCCGGCCGCAACCCTGCGGATCATGGCCACGATCCTGGCCGAGGGCGGCGAGAATCTCGACGTGATCACCTGGGCGATGCACCAGGGCGAGCCCCTCGATCCGCTCCTCTGGCTGCTCGACCGCATCGACGTCAACGCCCACCGCAGCCGACTCCTCGCCGATCACATCCGCCTCTTCATGCCCCAGGACTGACCATGAGCCCCGATCGCCTTGATGCCCTGTCCGTCAAAGAGCTGCGCGCCCTCGCCCAGGGCCGCGGAGTGGCCAAGGCGGCGACCCTGCGCAAGGCGGAGCTGATCGAGGCGCTCACCGTGCTCCTCGCCCCCGCCCCGAGCACGGTCGGGTCGGTGCCGGTAGACGCGCAACCGCGCGGCTCCTCGACCCCGATCCATCTCCCTCCGGCCCAGCCGGCACCCCAGGTCGGCGACCAGGGCCTGCCCATCCCGGACCGTTACGGCATGGACCGCATGGTCCTGATGCCCCAGGACCCTCGCCATGTCTTCGTCTATTGGGAGGTCACCCCCGAGCACCTGGGCGAGGTGGCGGCCCGAGCCGGACATCCGTGGTCCGCGGTGCTGGTGATCGAAGGTCCCGGCGGCTGCGAAACCCGGGATGTGGATCTCGCCGGCGGCAACTACTACCTCGCGGTCATGCCCGGTACGAGCTACCGGGGCCGCCTGGCCCTGCGCGGACCCGATGGCCGCCTGCATGACCTCCTGGATGGCGGCGCGGTGGCCACCCCGGCGGCGGGCCCGAGCTGGCGCACCGACGAATCCTGGCTGATGGTCGAGGAGGTCTGGGCCCGGCTCATCGAACGGGCCGGCGCCCCGGGCGAGGGCGGCAGCTCCCTCGGCCGCTTCACCACCCAGCGGGAACTCAGCAAGCGGGCCCTGTCCACCGCGCCGGAGGGCGGCAACGCCCCGGATCTCGCCCCGGCCCAGGCGGCTCCGGCGGGCTCCAGCCTGCTCCATGGCGGGGCCGGCGGGGCCACGGGCCCGTCCTGGTCCTCGCACAGCCTCGCGCCGAGCAGCGCGGTCCTCGCGGTCACCAATGCGGCCCTGGGCGGCAGCCTGGGGGGCAGCCATGTCCACACCCTCGGGTCGAGCATGGGCTCCCATCTGCTGTCTTCGCACGCGGTGGGCAGCGGCCACCAGTTCACCACGGTGACCGAAGGCGGCATCTCGACGACCCTGTATCCGGTTGCCGGCGTGATCAGCGCACCGCCCACCGGCCTGCCCAAGGTCGCCGAAGGCCTGCCGAACGCCGGCCCGGCGCCGGCCCCGCTGCCGCCGACCCCCGCCACCGCCGGCCCCGCCCCGGCGGCGCCGGACACCGTCCCCCCCTCGACCTCCCCGGCGCCCGCGCGGGATCCCCTCGCGTTCATCGGCGCCCCCAAGCCGCCGGCCCAGCGCAAACCCCTCCCCAAGCGCTGAGCCTCCATGCCCGTCGGCAACCTCCTCTTCGTCCTTCACGCCCACCTGCCGTTCATCCGTCATCCCGAGGATCCGTTCTTCCTGGAGGAGAACTGGCTCGTCGAGGCGATGACCGAGACCTACATCCCCATCCTGCACCGCCTGGAGCGGCTCGCGGACGAGGGCATCGCCGCCCGGCTGACCATGACCTGGTCCCCGCCGCTGTGCGAGATGCTTGCCGACCCGATGCTCCAGGACCGCTATCGCCAGCGCATCGCCCGGCTGCTGGTGCTGGCCGAGCAGGAGGTCCACGCCAAGGCCCTCTCGCCGTTCGCGGCGGCGGCGGTGATGTACCGCGACCACTTCCGCTTCTGCTTGGCCCAGATGGAACGCTGGGGCGGCAACCTGCTGAAATGGGTCTGCCACCTGCGCGACCGCGGGGTGCTGGAACCGATCACCTGCACCGCGACCCACGGCTTCCTGCCGCTCATGCACACCCGCGAGGCGCGCCGGGCCCAGATCCAGATCGCGGCCGCCAACTACGCCCGCCATTTCGGCGAACCGCCGCGCGGCATCTGGCTCGCGGAGTGCGGCTATGTGCCCGGGGTCGAGGACCTCCTCGCTGAAGCGGGGATCCGCTACTTCTTCCTCGACACCCACGGCCTGTACTTCGGCGAACCCCGGCCGCGCTACGGGGTGTACGCGCCGTGCTTCACGCCCAACGGCACCGCCGCCTTCGCCCGCGATCCGGAATCGTCCCGTTCGGTGTGGTCGAGCGAGTGCGGGTACCCGGGGGATCCTTCGTACCGGGAATTCTACCGCGACCTTGGCTACGACGGCGACTACGGCTGGGTGAAGGACTTCCTCCACCCGGATGGCGTCCGCCGGCACACCGGCCTGAAGTACCACCGCATCACCGGCAAGGTCGCCCTGCACGAAAAGGCCCCCTACGAGCCGGCTCCGGCCTTCGCCAAGGCGATGGAGCACGCAGAGCACTTCCATTACCACCGGGTCGAGCAGTGCCGCTGGCTCGGCGGCCTGATCGAGCGTGAGCCGCTCATCGTCTGCCCCTACGACGCCGAGCTGTTCGGCCACTGGTGGTACGAAGGCCCGCAGTTCCTGGAGAGCGTGTTCCGGGCCTGCCACGCGCATGGCCAGCTTGTGCCGGTCACCGGCACCGGCTACCTGGATGCCAATCCGGTCCATCAGGTGGTCCAGCCCACCGCGTCGAGCTGGGGCGATGCCGGCTACAACGGCGTCTGGCTCAATCCGGGCAACGACTGGATCTACCGCCACCTGCACGCCGCCGAGTTGCGCATGCGCGAGGCCGCCCGCCGCTTCCCCGCCGCCACCGGCGACCTGCGCCGGGCCCTCGACCAGATGGCCCGGGAGCTGCTGCTCGCCCAGTCGTCGGACTGGGCGTTCATCATCACCACCAACACCACGGTGCCCTACGCGGTGCGGCGGACCAAGGACCACATCAACCGGTTCACCGCGCTGTACGAGCAGATCATGGGCAACCGGCTCGACACCCGGACCCTGGCAGACATCGCCTGGCGCGACACCATCTTCCCCGAGATCGACTACCGGGTCTACGGCGAGTGAGCGCCGGGGATCACCAGCGGTAGCCGACCGCGTCGAGGAAGGCCCGGGCGATGATCATGTGCCCGCCCGGGGTCGGATGGACGCGGTCC
>CAMCAC010000131.1 GCA_945872305.1 Candidatus Kuenenia stuttgartensis
GTCCAGGCGACCGCCGGCGGATCCTCATTCGACCAGGTGACGAAATCCGTGGTGTCCTCCCGTTCAGGTCGCAGACCACGCAATGTCCGCGACAGGGCGCTGATCCATCCTCCGGTCATGGAGGCCGCCGTTCACCCCGCCCGCGCCAGGACCACCGTCACGTTGTCGGGGCCGCCGCGGGCGTTGGCGAGGTCGACGAGGGCGAGGCAGGCGGCCTGGAGGTCGGGGCCGTGGGCGGCGACCGCGGCGGCCATCTCCTCGGGCTCCACGAGGTCGCTCAGGCCGTCGCTGCACAGCAGGTAGGTGTCGCCGGGGGCGAGGTCCTCGACGGTGATGTCGACCTGCACCTGGTCCATGCCGAGGGCGCGGGTGACGATGTTGGAGAGCATGCGCGCCTCTTCGCTCTTCGGATCGAGGAGGCCCTCCTTCACCCGTTCCGCGACCAGGCTGTGGTCCTCGCTCACCTGGACGATGGCGCCGTCGGCGATGCGGTAGATGCGGCTGTCGCCGACGTTCGCGGTCACCACCCGGTTGGCCAGGAAGGCGCAGGCGACCAGGGTGGTGCCCATGTCGAACAGTTCGGGGTCCTGGCGGGCCTTGGCCAGGATGTGGTCGTTGGCGGCGAAGACGGCGTCCTGGAGGGCGCGGACCACGGCGTCCTCCTGGATGCGGGCCCGCCGGTCCATGCGTCGCATGGAGTCGGCCACCACGGTGACCGCGACCTCGCTCGCCACATGGCCGCCGGCATGGCCGCCCATGCCATCGGCGACGATGGCCAGTCCGGTGGCCGGATCGATGAAGGCGCTGTCCTCGTTGTTGGAGCGCACCCGCCCGGTGTCGCTGAGCACGGCCAGTGCCAGCTGCATCACGCCTCCCGCGCCAGGGCGACCAGTGTGAGATCGTCGGATGGCGCGCCGCCGCCACGGAACCCGCGCACCCGGTCCATGATCTCGGTGCACAACCGCTCCGGGCCAAGGCCCGCGGTGGCATGCAGGATCTCGGCCAGGCGCTCGTCCCCGAACTCCTCGTGGATCCGGTTCATGGCCTCGGTGATCCCATCGGTGTAGAGCAGCACGAGATCGCCGGGGGCGATCGTGCTGGTCTCCTCGGCGATGACATCGCGGAAGATGGGACCGGATTTCATGCCGACGACCATGCCACGCGGCTTGACCTCTTCCAGACCCCCGCTGGCGCGCAGCAGGAGGGGGGGCGGGTGGCCGGCCCGGGCCCAGGTGATGGTCGCCGCGGCGGGATCGAGCACGCCGTAGCACATGGAGACGAAGTGCTTGCCGCCGAGGTCCTTGGCCAAGGCGCCATTGACCTTGGCCAGGGTATCGGCCGGGCCGAGGTCGAGGCTGGCGAAGATTTCCAGGGTCTTCTTGGCCATGGACATGATCAGGCCGGCCTGGACGCCGTGGCCGCTCACGTCGCCGATGGCGAAGCCGATCCGCCCGCCGCGCAGCTCCATGAACTGGTAGAAGTCGCCACTGACCTCGGCGCAGGCTTCGAACCGGGTGGCGAAGAACCAGCCGTCCAGGGTCGGAACATCCTGGAGGAGTTGCTCCTGGAGGTCGCGGGCGCGCAGGACATCGGTGCGCTCCAGGCTGTCGGTGGCCGGTTTGGGCATCGCCTCCTCGGCGCTGTCCATCCAGGCGAGGCCGGGACCGTCGTCAGGTGCCGCCGCCGGCGGGGGGTTCGCGGCAGGTGGTTCCGCGGCCCGCAGCCATGCCGGCAGGGCGTCGGTTCCCGGCCGGGGTGGTTCGACGTCGGCGGACGATGACGGAGACGGGTCGGGCGACCAGGGCAGGGGGCTTGCGCCGGTCCGGGCGCTGCCCACGGGGGGCAGCGCCGGCGCAACCGCAGCGATCGGAGCCAGGGGCGGGATCCCGTCTCCCGATCCATCTTCGGCGTCGGCGGCTGCAAAGGGATCCACATCCGCCGTGCCGGCTGCGGGTGAGCCGGGGGGCTTGCGCAAGGCCGCGCTATGAAGGGGGGTCCGCATGCCGCCCGCTGCCCGCCCATCACTGAGGGGCCGCGCCATGCGGACGGTGGTTCCGGCACCCGGTTCCGCACGGACCGCCGCGTCGCGGACATCGTCCTCGCTGCGCGGCTCGAAGCGGCCGAGGGAACGCACGGCCGAACATCCCAGGGCGAGATGCCGGGTCATCCCGGCGATGAGGATGTCCCAGTCGACGGCGCCCTTGCGGATGACCACCTCGGGGACGGCGACCAGGCAGCATGGGCAGATCCAGGCGCCGGACCGCGCGGCATATCGCCAGGACGGGAAGGCGATCTGGCTGCGCACGACGCGCTCGGCGCTGATCAGCCAGGTGCCCCGCTCCGCTGCGGCCTGCACCTCGGCCGGTGGGTGGACCGTTCCGGCCCCGAGGGCCTGGCAGGTCGAGGCGTGGTCGGTCAGGGCGCGGGTGGTGAACGTGGACAGGTCGCCGCCCGCGCCCAGGCGCACGCTGGGAATCCGGCTCAGGCAGCCTGGGCACCACCAGACGCCTTCGTGGTCGTAGACCCGCCAGGCAGGATCGGAGGCGGCGACCTGGCCCACCTGCTCGACCCGCACCCGGTGGCTGATCTCCGCCTCGCTGCGCTGGGCGCCGCGCCCGCCGGCATACGCCGCGCAGCGGACGAGGTGGCCGCCCGCCGCATCCTGGATCGGCGCACCGGTGCGCTTCGCGACCGTGTTCAGGCAGAAGGGGCAGATCCAACGGCCGTCATCGGTGAAGTAGCGCCATGCCGGGTCCGCCGACATGCGCTCGCGCACGGAGGCGCCCAGGCTCGGGTCCCGGGCGGGACCTGATCGCGTCTGGCTACGGGATGGCGGCGGCCGTTCGGCCATATCCCGGGCATGGTGGATGGGGTTGGCCTGGTGCAACCCGTGCCGGTCCGAAGGCCCGGCACGGGTCAGCGGCCGTGACGCAGGCGCTCGGCGAGATAGTCGTCGAGCATCGGGTTGGCCTCGATGGCCCGGGCCGTCGCCTCGATGTCGTAGTCGACCCGCCGGTAGACGGCGCGCGGACCGCTCGGATCGGTGTCGAGGATGCAGTAGCAGGCCCGCACATCGCCATCCCGCGGCTGGCCCACGGAACCGATGTTGACCAGGCATTTCTGCGCCGGCTCGATGAACCAGGTCGACGCCCACAGGCGGCTCGGCGGAGTGAAGGTGCCGTCGGGCAGGAACACCCCGGGGAGATGGGTGTGGCCGATGAAGCAGGCATGCGGGATGAGCGCGAAGATCTCGCTCATCTTCTCGACGTTCACGCAATCCCGCGGCATCACGTACTCGCGCACCGGCTGGCGCGGGCTGGCGTGCAGGAAGAGGAAATTGCCGATCCGCGCGTGGGTCTGGAGCCGGTCGAGGATCCGCCGCCGCCGGGCCCGGGTCTCCTCGTCGCCGTCGTTGGCGAGATGCTCGCGGGTCCAGTCGATGGCCTTTTTGGCCCGCGGATTGAAATTCTCGGCCCCGTAGAGCAGGGCCTCCTCGTGGTTGCCCATGAGGACCGCGCCGCAGCGCTGGACCAGATCCAGGCATTCGCCGGGGAATGGTCCGTAGCCGACCACGTCGCCGAGGCAGAGGACCTGCTCGACGCCGTTGGCCTCCATATCACGGAGGACCGCCTGGAGGGCGGTGAGATTGCCGTGGATGTCGCTGATCAGGCCGAGGATCATGCGGGTGGGCGGAGCCTCCGATCCATGCAGCCGGTGCAAGCCCCCGTCTCCCGCGGTCCTGCGGGGTTGCCGGCGCCCCGGCCGGCCCAGGCTCCCGCGCACCATGCGCAGCCCCACGATGCCCATCTTCGCCACCGCCTACTATCCGGAGCAGTGGCCGGAGGCGGACTGGGACCGCGATCTTGCGCGGATGAAGCAGTGCGGCGTGACCGCGGTGCGCTGGGGCGAGTTCTCCTGGTCATGGTGGGAGATCGACGACGCCCGCTTCGACTTCGCCGCCAGCGACCGCTTCGTCGCCGCGGTCGGCCGGGCCGGGCTCGAACTGGTGCTGTGCACACCCACCGCCACCGCGCCCCATTGGCTCATCCAGCGCCATCCCGAGATGCTGATGCAGGACCAGCACGGGCGGCCGCATCTGGGTAACCGCCACTATGGGTGTCATTTCCACCCGGGCTACCTGGCCCTGGCCGAGCGCATCATCACCCGCCTGACCGAGCGCTACCGCGACTGCCCGCACCTGGTCGGCTGGCAGATCGACAACGAGCCCAACATGGGCGAGTGCAACAGTGGCCTGACGTACGACTACCACCCGTTGGCGATCCGCGCCTTCCAGCGCTGGTGCGAGCGCCGCTACGGCACCATCGAGCGCCTGAACGAGGCCTGGGTCACGCATTTCTGGGCCCGCGGGGTCCCGTCCTTCGACCTCATCGATCCGCCCCGGCCCGGGATCGGCACGATCAACCACAGCGCCTGGCTGGCGTGGTGCCGCTTCCGGTCCGAGACCCTGGCGGACTTCGTCCACTGGCAGCGCGACCTGCTGCGCAAGCACTGCCCAGGGGTCAGCGTCGGCACGAACATCCCGGATGTGAATCCGTGCATGATGGTCAAGCTGGGTCAGGATTATTGGGCCCAGGCCGAGGGTCTCGACTGGGCCGGCACCGACCTCTACGCCTTCCGAAAGGATCCCGTCTGGGAGGGCCGCTTCCTGGCCTACGAGACCGACCTGATGCGCTCGGCGCTGACCCACACCGGCGCCCGCTTCTTCATCATGGAGACCCAGGCCGGCCCGCACAATGTGCCCTGGCGGATGGATTTCGTCGGCGGCTGGTTCGATGAGGCATTCCTCAAGCGCTGCGCCGAGACCTATGTCCGCGGCGGCGCCCAGGGCGTGTGCTTCTTCCTCTGGCGGCCGTGGCGCACCGGTGTCGAGTGCGGCATGAACGGGCTGTGCGATGTGGACGGCACCCCGACCAGCCGGGCCCTGGCCCTGCCCGGGATCTACGCCGGGGCACGCGCCGCCCTCGCCACGCCCGACACCCGTCCGCGGGCGGTGATCCACTACAGCCAGGGCTCCATCGCCGTCGCCGCCCATGCGGATGTCGAGCAGACGCCGAACACGGCGATCCCCGGCTGGCACGCGCTGCTGCACGAGAACGGATGGGCGGTGGATGCGGTGGACGAGGTCCGCCTCGCGGCCCGGCCGTGGGCCGCCGGCGACCTGCTGGTGCTGCCGTATTCCACCATCCTGTCCCCGGCCGAGGCAGCGGCGATCCGCCGCTGCGTCGCCGCCGGCGGCCGGGTGGTGGCCGGTTTCGCCACCGGCTTCTTCGACGAGGAGGGCCGCATCGTCGATCTGCGACCGCGCGACCTCTCCGACCTGTTCGGCCTGCGCCAGGTGGCCTTCGACCACCACGCCCCGGCCCACGCCTGGGCCATCGGCGGCCTGGCCGCCACCGGCAACGCCACCCGCATCGAGCCCCAGGGCTGCACCGTGCTGCTGGCGGCAGACGACGGCCGCCCGGTGCTGACCAGCCACCACCAGGGCCGGGCCATCTTCTGCGCCATCGACCTGGGCACCCTGGTGTGGAACCGGGCCCCGGGGGTGGATGCGGTGGTGCAGCGATTGCTCAGCGCTTTGCGCTGAGCAATCGCGGGTTCCGGGTTCCGGGTTTCGTGTTTCGGGAACGCGGAACACGATCACGAATGTGCGGTGTCCGTTGCCGCGCACGAACAGTGATGATTGCAAGACAACTCCCGATTCCCCGTGACGCCATCCCGAAACCCGAAACCCGGAACCCGAAACCCGAAACCCATATGGACCTGATCCTCACCCCCCTCGCCGGCCTCGGGCTGCTGTGGACCCTGGTCCACTGCGCGGGGATGTGCGGGCCGGTGGTGGCGGCGTCGGGGGCGGGGCGCGACGAGACCGGCGGGTTCTCCACCGGCAGGCTGGTCCTCGATCTCGCCGTGGCCCAGTGGGTGCGGGCGTGCCTCCTTGCGGCGTTGGGCGCGCTTGCGGGGGCGCTTGGGGCGGCGGTGGCCGATGATCTCGTCTGGTTGACCCGGGTGCTGGGGGTGGTGGTGGCGGTCGCCCTGCTCGCCAGCGCCGCCGCCCAGCTCGGCTGGGTGCGGCTGCCCGGGGGCACGGTCGGCGCCGGACTGCTCGCCCGGGTGGTGGCGCTGCGCGCCCGCCAACCCCTGGCCGCCATGGCGCTGCTCGGGGTGGTGGTGGCGCTCATGCCCTGCGCGATCACCGGCTGGGGCCTGGCCATCGCCGCGGCGATGGCGGATCCCCTGCGCGGTGCCGCGGGCATGGCGGTGCTGGTGGCGGTGAGCACCCTCGGACTGGTCCCGGGAGCCCTGGCCTTCCGCCGGGCGGCCTTGGCGGCGCCCTTGCTGGCCCGGCTGATCCCGGCCCTGGCCATGGCCGGTGCGGCGGTCTTCGTGCTGTGGCGCGCCCTCGCACCCGCTGATCTCGGCGGGTTGTGTCATGTGTGACGCCGGTGGCGTCGGCCATGTCTGATCCGGTGCCCTGCGCCCACTGTGGGCTGCCGTCACCGATCCCCACCGCCGGGGACGAGGCCTTCTGCTGCGCCGGGTGCCGTCATGCCCGGGCGCTGCTGCGTGGCGCCGGGCTGACCGGTGGCTGGGACCGCATCGTCAAGGAGGCGGTGGCGGTGGCCCCGGCGGTGGCAGCCCCGGAGCCCGGATTGGAGCGCCATGCCCGCACCCGGGACGACGGCCTGCGGACCATGCGCTGGCGGATCCAGGGCATGCACTGCCCGGCCTGCGTGTGGCTGGTCGAGCGCCTGCCCCGCCTGCAGGACGGGGTGGTGGCGGCCCGGGTGGATGCGGGGCGCGGGGAACTCACGGTGGTCGACGACCCCGTCCGCTGCCGGCTCGAGGACCACGCCGCGGCCCTGGCTCCGTTCGGCTATCGGCTGCGGCCCGCCGGGGCGTCGGCATTGGGCGCCGGATCCGAGCGGCGGGATCTGATCGCCCGGGTGGCGGTGGCGGCGGCGGCGAGCATGGGGGCCATGCATCTTGCCATGACCCTGGCGGCGGGGGAGCTGGCCGGGGATCTCGATGCGTCTGGGCGCTGGTGGTACGGCCTGGGCGCCCTGGGGGCGGCGATGCCGGCGCTGGGGTGGGCGGCGGCACCGATCTGGCGATCCGGTCTGGCCCAGGCGCGCGGCCGGGTCTGGGGCGTCGATGCCCTCGCCGCCGGCGCGCTGCTCGTGGCGGTGGCGGCGAGCGTCGCCGGTCTCGGCGGCACCACGACCTATGCGGATGCGGCGGCGCTGTTCGCGTGTCTGCTCCTGGTTGCCCGGCTGGTCCAGCACGAGGCCCGGGAGCGCATCCGTCGGCAAGCGTCGGATCTCGATGGCCTGCTCCCCCGCAGCGTCGAGCGGCTGGCCCCGGAGCCCGGTCTTGTCGCCCCCGGGGATCTGCGGCCCGGGGACCGCATCCGGGTGCCAGCGGGCGGCATCATCCCCGCCGACGGCGCCGCCGTGGGCCGCGCCCTGGTCGACCGTTCGATCCTGACCGGCGAGGCCACCGCCCTGACCGTGGATGTGGGCGACGAGGTGCTCGCCGGCAGCCGGGCCCACAGCCCCCTGGACTGCACGGTGGCCGCGACCGGCGAGGGTACCCGGCTGGCGATGATCCTGGCAGCGGCAGTGGCGGGCCGGAGGGGTCCGGGGCCTCTCGACCGGTGGATGCCGTGGTTCACCGTGGCCGTCGTCGTCGTGGCGGTCCTGACCGCCGTGTGGTGGTGGCCGCACGGCCCGGCGGCGGCCCTCGCGCCCGCGGTGGCGGTGCTGGTGGTGAGCTGCCCCTGCGCCCTGGCCATCGCCGCGCCGCTGCTCCAGGCGGCGGTGGCGGGCCGGCTGGCGGCGGCGGGCATCCTGCTCCGGGATCCGGCGGCCCTCGACCGTTTGGCCCGGCTGCGCGGGGTCGCGGTGGTGCTCGACAAGACCGGCACCGTCACGGCCGGCGAACCGGCGGTGGAATCCTTCACGCCGCTGCCCGGCCCGTGGAGTGTCGTGGATCTGCGGCGCTGGGCCGGGGCCCTGGCGGCGGGTTCGCTCCATCC
>CAMCAC010000132.1 GCA_945872305.1 Candidatus Kuenenia stuttgartensis
CTCATCGCCCGCCGGGTGCGTGAGCAGAAGGTCTACTGCGAGATCCTGCCCTGCTCCGCGCCCCTGGAGAAGCTCAAGGGCGCCAAGGGCCTGATCCTCTCCGGCGGCCCGGCTTCGGTCTATGTGCCGGGGGCTCCGCAGATCGATCCGGCGGTCTATCGCCTGGGCATCCCAATCCTGGGCATCTGCTACGGCATGCAGGTCACCGCCCACACCACCGGCGGCAAGGTGGTCAAGGCCGACCATCGCGAGTTCGGCCGGACGGTCGTCGACTGCGATCCCACCGACCCGCTGTTCGAGGGTCTGCCCGCCCAGCAGACCGTGTGGATGTCCCACGGCGACCGCATCGAGGCCATCCCCGGCGCCACGGTCGTCGCCCGCACCCCGAGTTGTCCGCTCGCCGCGGTGCGCGCCCCGGCCCTCAACTTCCACGGTGTCCAGTTCCACCCCGAGGTCACCCACAGCGACCACGGCGCCGGCATCATCCGCAACTTCCTCTATCGGATCTGCGGCTGCCACGGCGATTGGACCATGGGCTCGTTCATCGACGAGGAGATCACCCGCATCCGCCAGCAGGTCGGCCACGAACGGGTGATCCTCGGCCTGTCGGGCGGGGTCGACTCCTCGGTCGCCGCCGTGCTGCTGCACAAGGCCATCGGCAGCCAGCTCACCTGCATCTTCGTCAACAACGGCCTGCTCCGCCATGGCGAGGCCGACGGCGTGCGCCAACTGTTCGCCGACCACATCGGCATCGACCTGGACTACGTCGATGCCACCGACCGCTTCCTCGACGCCCTCGCCGGGGTCAGCGACCCCGAGCGCAAGCGCAAGATCATCGGCAAGCTCTTCGTCGATGTGTTCAAGGACGAGGCGACCCGGATCAAGTCCGCCGGCGGCGGCCACGTGAAGTTCCTCGCCCAGGGCACCCTGTACCCGGATGTCATCGAATCCATCAGCGTCCACGGCGGTCCGGCGAGCGTCATCAAGAGCCATCACAACGTCGGCGGCCTGCCGGCGGACCTCGGCCTCGGTCTGGTCGAGCCGTTCCGATTCCTGTTCAAGGACGAGGTCCGTGCCATCGGCAGCGCCCTCGGCCTGTCCGACGCCATCGTCTGGCGCCAGCCCTTCCCCGGGCCCGGCCTGGCGGTGCGCATCCTTGGCGACATCACCCGCGACAAGGTCGCGGTCTTGCAGAAGGCCGATCTCATCGTCCGTGAGGAGATCGAAGCCGCCGGCCTGACCAAGGCCATCTGGCAGGCCTTCGCCGTGCTCCTGCCGGTGAAGAGCGTCGGGGTCATGGGCGACGAGCGCACCTATGAGAACGCCTGTGCGATCCGTGCCGTCACCAGCTCCGACGGCATGACCGCCGACTGGGCCCAGCTCCCCTACGATCTGCTCGGCCGCATGTCGAACCGGATCATCAACGAGGTCCGGGGCATCAACCGCGTGGTCTACGACGTGACCAGCAAGCCCCCGGGCACGATCGAGTGGGAGTAACTCCGTCAACCGGGCCTTTCAGGCCCGGTTGAGCAGGCCCCGTTGGGGCCTGCGGCCCGCACCAGACCCGGCTCTCTGCGTCCGGGTCCTCAGATCCCGCGGCCGAGCAGGCCGGTGGTCTCGGGCAGGCCGAAACGCAGGTTGAGGTTCTGCACCGCCTGGCCGCTGGCGCCCTTGACCAAGTTGTCGAGGGCGCTGGTGATGATCAGGGTGTCGCCGTCGGCGGCGCAGCCGAGATCGCAGAAGTTGGTGCCGGCGACATTCGCCACCTCGACCTGCTGGGGGCCCGGGCGCACGCGGACGAACGGCCGGCCGGCGTAGGCGGCCTGCCAGGCGGCAGTGGCGTCGGCGGCGCCGCGCCCCGGGGCCAGTCGGGCGGTGATGGTGGTGTGGATGCCGCGGGTGATCGGCGCCAAGTGGGGAACGAAGCTCAGGTGCACCGGCGCCCCGGCGGCCAGGGACAGTTCCTGGTCGACCTCGCCGGTGTGCTGGTGGCCCACCGGCTTGTAGCTGTGCAGGTTTTCGTTGAGGGCCCAGAACAGGTTGTTGTTGGCTTCGATGAAGCGCTTGCCCGCGCCGCTTACCCCGGAGTAGCCGACCGCGACCAGGGATGCGCCGGTGATCACGCCGGCTTTCAGCAGGGGGATCAGGGGCAGGAGCATGCTGGTGGCGTAGCAACCGGGATTGCCGATCACCCGGGCGGTGCGGATGGCATCGGCGTTGATCTCGCTCAGGCCGTAGACCGCCTCGGCGAGCAGCTCCGGGCAATGGTGCTCCTCTTTGTACCAGCGCTGATAGGCGGCAGCGGTGCGCAGCCGGAACTCGGCGCCGATGTCCACCACCACCAGTCCGGCGTCGAGCAGGGCGGGAACGACCTTGGTCACTTCGGGACTCTTCTTCGCCAGGACCACGGCCCTGGCGCCGCTGGCGCGGATGGCCTCGGGGGTGTCCGGGGCGAGGACGAGGTCCGTCTCCCCGGTGAAGGCCGGCACCGCCGCCGCCAGGGGCTGGCCGTGCAGGCGGTCCGACCCCGCGTGGACCAGGGTGAACCCCGGATGATTGAGAAGGATGCGGACGACACCTTCGCCGGCGTAGCCGGTGGCGCCGAGAAGGGCGACGGGAATGGCCATGGGCGCGGACGCTACACCGGCGGTCCCGGGCGGAAGGCCTGGGCCGGTCCGGGCTTCCCAGGGCGGGCCCCGGGCATCCACTCGCGCCATGAATCGCGTGATCCTGATCACCGGCGCCTCGTCCGGCATCGGCGCCGCCACCGCCCGGCTCCTCGCTGGGACCTGGCGGCTGGCCCTGGTCGCCCGCCGGGGCGACCGCTTGGCGGAGGTCGAGTCCGCGGTCCGCGACGCCGGCGGCGAATGCCTGGTGATCCCCGCGGATCTGCGCGAACCCGCCGCCCCGGCCCAGGTGGTCCAGGCGGCCGTCCGCCGCTTCGGTGCCCTGGATGCGCTGGTCAACAACGCGGGGGTGTTCGCCACCGCCCCGGCCGCCGAGGGAGGCGACGATCTGTGGGAGGAGATCCTCGGGCTGAATCTGCTCGCCGCGGTGCGCACGGTCCGCGCTGCGGTACCGCATCTGCGTGCCAGTCACGGCGGCTGCATCGTCAATGTCAGTTCGATCGTCGCCGAGCACGCCTTTCCCGGCTGCGCTGCCTATACCGCCAGCAAGTGCGCCCTGGAGGGCTGGAGCCGGACCCTGCGCGAGGAGGTGCGTCCGGACCGCATCCGGGTGTCGGTGGTCGCGCCCGGGGCGACGGACACCGAGGCCCTGCGCCGGGTGATGCCCGCCGATCCGACCCGGCTGTGCCGGGCCGAGGATGTGGCCGGGGCGATCCGCTTCGTGCTGGAACAGCCCGTCTCCGCGAGCGTGGACCGCCTGGTGATCGCCCCGCCCGCCGGTCCGCTCTGAACCGCCGGTGCAGGCCGCCGGTCGGGTCGGTCAGGCCGTGGGTGCGGCCTGGGCTGCCGGCGGCTCGATGAGCCGGGCGATGGTCGCCAGCACCACATCCTTGGAATACGGCTTGGCGATGAAGTCGTTGCAGCCGACGGCGCGGCAGCGTTCCTCCTCGCCGCGCATGGCATTCGCGGTGAGGGCGACGATGGGCAGATCCTTCAGCCGTGGATCGTTGCGGATGGCCCGGGTCGCATCGTAGCCGTTCATCACCGGCATCATGATGTCCATGAGGACCAGCCGGTAGGGTTCGGCAGCGAGTTTTTGCAGGGCGACGGCGCCGTTTTCCGCCCTGTCGTAGGTGAACCCCGCCCGCGCGAGCAGGAAGGCGATGAGCTTCTGGTTCACCTGGTTGTCTTCGACGATCAGGATGTCGGGCATACGGGTGGTCAGGTTGTCCGGCCCGGGCCGCGCGGTGCAAATGCCGTGTCCGCAGGCACTCGGAACGGTGTCCGGTCCAGGGCTCCCGGGCGGTCCGTGGCCAGGTCGGCGACCATGTCCGCGGTGACCGGGGCGAGGAGGATGCCGTTGCGGAAGTGGCCTGTGGCCAGGATCAGACCCGGCCGGACCCGGTCGATGCACGGCAGTCCCCCGGCCAGGCGCGGACGGAGCCCGGTCCAGGTCTCGACCGGTTCCTGGCCGGCCAAGGCGGGCAGCAACCGGCGGGCGCCCTCCGCCAGGCGGGCGATCGCCGCCGGGTCCTCGCGCCGGTCGAAGCCGTCCCAGACCATGGTCGACCCGACGATCAGACCGGCGCCGGGCCGGGGGACCAGATAGGCATGGCGGCAGTGGACGAAGCGGCGCAGGCTCGGATCCCCCGCAAAACGCAGCATCTGGCCCTTCACCGGCTCGCCGGCGAAGGACAGGCCGCACAGGCGGCCCAGGCTCGGGCTCCACGCCCCGGCGGCGACCACGATCAGGTCCGCAGCCAGGGCGTCGCCGTCCGCCAGCCGTACGGTCCGGTCGCTGATCTCCACCGCCGGTGCGCCATATCGGACCCGCTCGCCCAGGCGGGCCGCCAGGGCGGCGCACGCCCGTCGCGGATCGACCCGACCACCCGGCAGCGCCAGGGCGCCGCGGCAGGGGGTCAGGGCCGGTTCCCACCGGCGGAGGTCGTCCGCCGGGATCCGCTGGCAGGTGATCCCTCGGCCGGTGAGCCACGCCTGACGGGCTGAGATCTCCTGGGCGTCCTCGTCATCGAGTTCGGGAACCACATTCCCGGACAGGTCGATGGCGACCCCGATGGCCTCGGCGAAGGCCGGCCAGCGGGCCAGCGAGGCGACGCCCAGACGCCAGAGGCGGGGTTCGCCCGCCGCCGCCACATCGACCTCGTTGTGCGGGGCGAGCATGCCCGCCGCGGCCCAGCTCGCCTCCCGGGCGCCGCTGCCGGCGTCGACCACCCGCACGGACCAGCCCTCGTCCGCCAGGCGCCAGGCGCAGGCGAGCCCGATGAGCCCGCCGCCCACCACGACCGCCCTAGGGCCGGAACCAGTCATCGTAGATCCGGTTGGTCACCAGGGTGATGAGGAAGTTGGCCACGAACATGCTCACGCTCGCCTGGACCACGGCCCGGGTGCACGCCGCCCCGACCCCGCTCGCCCCGCCGGTGGTGAGCAGTCCCTGGCGGCAGCAGATCACCGCGATGATCGCACCGAAGATCGCGGTCTTGCCGGATCCGACCGTGATGTCCCACCAGCTCACGAACACCGAGGCCTGGGACCAGTACGCTGCGCCGTCCACGCCCCAGGCGCCGATCAGGAGCAGCGCCGCGCAGACCACCCCGACCAGCGAGGAGCAGGCGGTGAGCAGGGGCAGGAGCAGGATGCAGGCCAGCACCCGCGGCGCGACGAGGTAGGAGATCGGGCTGGTGCCGAGCACGCGCAGGGCGTCGAGCTGCTCGCTGACCTTCATGGTCCCGATCTCGGCGGTGAGACGCGAGCCGACCCGGGCGGTGACGATCAACGCGGTCACCGTCGGGGAGAGCTGCTGGATCACCGCGTAGTTGACCATCGGCCCGCTCATCACCTCGGCGTTGAAGCGGACCAGGGTGGCGAAGGCCTGGACGGCGATGACCATGCCGACGAAGCCGCCGGTGAGCATCACCACCGGCAGGCTCTCCCAGCCGATGCGCAGCCACTGCTCCCGGTGCACCGCCCAGTGCTGACGGTCGTGGAGCAGTGCGGACATGCTCCGGCGCAGGAGCACCGCCAGCTCTCCCACCGTGGTGAGGAAGCGCAGCACCCCGGCGCCGATCCACGCCAGCGGCCCGCGGCGCCGGTCGTTCACCGCGGGCAGGATCCGGGAGGCGTCGGACATCACCGCGCAGCATCCGGGGCCGGCGCTCTGCGGAAGGGGCCCGTTGCCGGACCGCCGGTCGCGGCACGCTGCGGGGTCATGAGCCTGTGGATCGTCGACGACCTCGCCCAGAACCGCGACTGCGCCCTGCGCAGCGCAGCGGCGGCCGGGTGGCCCGCCCAGGCCTTCGCCAGCGGTGCAGCGGCCCTGGCGGCCCGGTCCGCCGGCGGGCGGCCGGAGGTGGTGCTCCTTGATTACGATCTCGGCGGGGAGCGGGGGGATCGGGTGTGCGCCGCATGGCGGAGCGCAGAGACCGACGGTGCCGTGGCGATCCTGGTCGGCTATTCCTCCTCCCCGGCCTGCAGCGAGGCCATCGTCCGGGCGGGGGCTGACACGGTGCTGCCCAAGCGGAGCGATGGCAGCGGCCGCAACCCCGCCGTGGTGCGCTTCCTGAACAGCCTGCGCCGGACCTGATCCGTTCACATCCGGGCGCAGAGACGCAGAGCGGCGCAGAGGACGCGGAGAACAGCCCCATTCCGCCTTCACCTCTGCGGCCTCTGCGTCCCTCCGTTCCTCTGCGCCAGCCCGCCGCAGGCGCCCGTGGTTTGCCTCAGGAACCGGTGGCCGGGGTGCGGCTGCAGGAGGTCACCGGGCCGCAGGCCCGGTTCCACGGCATGCGGGCGATGACCATGGCCAGGGGGCACAGACCGGTGGCGCCGGCGTTGATCAGGCCGAGGCCGATGAACGCCGGAACGATCAGGAACCAGGGATTCATGAAGGCGCCCAGGGCGGTCCCGGCGGCGACCATGGTGCCGACCACGATCTGCAGCTGGCGGTCCAGGGGCAGCGCCCGGCGGGACGAGGTCACCACCGGCGCCCCCGCCGCCTGCCAGGCCTTGGTGCCGCCGTCGACCAGGACGAGGTCCGCGATGCCGGCGGATTCCAGGGTGGCGGCGGCCTGGGCGGCCCGGGCGCCGCTGTGGCAGATGAGATACGCGGGGCCGTCATGCTTGCGCAACGCGGCGACCCGCTCCGCCGACAGCTGGTCGAGCGGCAGGTTCACCGCACCGACCGCATGGACCGCGGCGAATTCCGCGGGGGTGCGCACGTCGATGAGATCGATGCGTTCCGTGCGGTCGGCGAGGGCGGCGGGGGCGATGACGGTGGCCATGGACGGACTCCTGAGATGGTTTTAAATTCATACATAGGAATACAAGAATGTCAATCGGCCCGATGGCACACGCGAACAGAGGCCCGATACCCGCGCCCATGCATGCCACCGGGCGTCCGACTGTTCCTGCCATCGTCGTGCCGATCGCCGCGGCGGATGCGGAATCCCTGGCTGCCCGGGCCAGGGTGGCCAAGGAATCCGGGGCGGATCTCGTGGAGGTCCGCTTCGACACCTGCCTCTCGCTTGGGGGCGACCCGATGGGCCTGGTCGAGGCGCTCCCCACCCTCGCCCTGCCGGTGCTCGCCACCCTTCGCCACCGGGACGAGGGCGGATCCTGGGCCGGCACGCCGACGGAGCGGGTGCGGCTGTATCGGCGTGCCGACGAGTTGGGCGCCGCCTACGTGGACTGCGAACTGGCCCACGCCGCATCTCTGTGTTGGTGTCCTGCCCGGGCCCGGCTGATCCTCAGCCACCACGATTTCGCCAAGCCGCCGGCGGATCCCGAGGGCATCGTCGCCGCCTGCTACGCCGCCGGCGCCCAGGTGGCGAAGATCGCCTTCATGCCCCGGGACGCCCACGACCTGGCGATCTGCGAGCGGTTGCACCGCTGGGAGCGCCGGCCCCTGGTGGTGCTCGCCATGGGCGAGCATGGCCTGCCGTCCCGGCTGCTCGCCGGGGTCTGGGGCTCGCACCTGACCTTCGCCCGGCTGGCGGACGACGCCGGCTCGGCGCCGGGCCAGCCGACGGTGGCGGATCTGATCGACGGCTATCGCTTGCGCACCCAGGGTCCCGGTACCCGGTTGTTCGGGGTGATCGGCGATCCCATCGGCCACAGCCGTTCCCCGGCCATGCACAATCCTGCCCTGGCCGCCGCCGGACTGGATGCGGTCTATGTGCCACTGCGGGTCACCGATCCCGAGGCGTTCCTGGTCGCCTGCGGCCACTGGTTTGCCGGCTTGTCGATCACCATCCCCCACAAGGAGGCCTGGCTCGGGCACATGGACCGGCTCCATCCCCTGGCCCGGACCATCGGCGCCATGAACACCATGGCCCGGGACGCGGATGGGACGACCGAGGGGCTCAACACCGACGCCCTCGCCATCGTCGACAGCCTGCGCG
>CAMCAC010000133.1 GCA_945872305.1 Candidatus Kuenenia stuttgartensis
GGTGAACCCCGGGGGCACCGTCGTCGTGAGCCTGACCACCAGTCCGGCCGGCATCACCGCCCCCGCCTACGCCTGGTATGCCAGCCCGGTGGACACGGCCTCCGGCGGGACCCTGATCGCCGGCGCCACCGGCGCGAGCTACACCGCCCCGACCGCCAGCGCCGGGACGGTGTACTACTACGCGGTGGTCACCGCCGCCGGAGCCACCGCGACCACCGCGGCCACGGCCCAGGTCACCGTCCGACCGGCCCCGGTCTTCTCGCTCCAGCCGGTGTCCGCCACGGTCCCGGCGGGAGCATCGGTCTCGTTCCCGGTGGCTGCGGCATCGCCCGGGTTCACCCCGCTGACCTACCGCTGGGAATCGTCCACCGGTGGCGCCTGGGACATCGTCCCCGGCGGTACCGGCGCCACCCTCGTCCCGGCGAATCCGGTCCATGGCACCCGCTACCGCTGCGTCGTGACCAATGCCAATGGCGCCGGCGTCTCCGCCATCTCGGCCGAAGCCCGCCTCACCATCGTCCCCGCGCCGACGATCCTGACCGACACCACCCCGCTCAATCCCTCCGTGGTCATCGGCTCTCCGGCCATCTTCACGGTGACCGCCTCCATCCCGGCGGATCCGCCGGGAGCACTGTCATACCAGTGGCAGCAACGGATCGCCGCCACTGCGGGCGCCTTCGCCGACATCCCCGGCGCCAACGCTGCCGGCCTGAACGTCCCATCGCCCGGCGATGGCCAGCAGTTCCGCTGTGTCCTGTCCGATACCGTGTCCGGGGTCGCCGCCACCGTCGCCAGCCGCATCACCACCGTGACCCTGACCGCCGCTGCGATCCCGGTCGTCGCCGCCACCGCGGCCCCCGCCGCGAGCATCGTGAACCCCGATGAGCCGCTGACCCTGACCCTGAGCGCCACTCCGGCAGGGATCACCAATCCGGTCTATGCCTGGTATCGCACCGGCGGCGCGGCGGCGGCGGGTGGAACCCAGGTGGCCGGCCAGTCCGGCGATACCCTGCCGATCGATACCACGGTCCCCGGGACGGCCTGGTACTACGCCACCGTGACCGCCGGCGGTGCCACCGCGACCACCGCCAGCGCGGTGCAGGTCACCGTGCGCTCGGCACCGGTCCTCACCGGAACGGTCGACGTGGTCGTTCCGGTCGGAACCGCTGCCTCGTTCGCGGTCTCGACGCCGGCGGTGTTCATGCCGCTGACCTACCAATGGCAGTCCCAGCCCGCGGGCGGGGCGTGGAACGATGAACCCGGCGGCACCGGAGCGGGCCTGACCGTCGGCTCGCCGGTGGACGGGACCCGCTACCGGTGCGTGGTCGTCAACGCCGGCGGCGCCGGTGTCGCCGCCACCAGCGCCGTGGCCCTGCTGACCGTGGTGCCGGTGCCGGTCATCCTGGCCGACACCACGCCCCTGGATCCGTCCCTGGTCGCCGGGGATGAACTGACCCTGGCGGTCTCCGCCACCATTCCTGCCAGCCCGGCCGGGACCCTGGGCTGGCGCTGGCAGCGGCGGGCCACGTCCGGAGCGGCCTTCGGTGATGTCCCGGGAGCCACCGCGGCGACCCTGGCGACCACCGCCGCGGTCGATGGCGAACAATACCGCTGCCTGCTCTCCAACACCGTGGCCGGAGTCTCTGCGACCACCGTATCCCGCATCACCACCCCGGCCGTCGCCCCGGCGGTGCCGGTGACCGCAGCGTCGCTCGCCCCGGCCGTCTCCGAGGTCGCCCCCGGAACGACGGTGGCGCTGACGGTGACCGCGACCCCGGCCGGCATCACCGGCGCGTCCTGGATCTGGTACCGGACACCGGTCGCCGCCACCGGCGGAGGGACCGTGGTGGTCGGGGCCGCAGGGCCGACCTGGCAACCGCCGACGGATGTCTTCGGCGAGCGTTGGTACTACGCGGTGGTCAGCGCTGCCGGCGCAACCGCCACCACCGCCCAGCCGGCCCTGGTCCGGGTCGGCGCCCGGCCCACGGTGAACACAGATCCGCACTCCGTGGCCGTGGCGGCGGGCGACCCGGCCACCTTCGCGGTCGCCGTCGATGACGGCGGCTATCCGGCACTGGCCTATCAGTGGCAGGCCAGGCCCCTCGGTGGGGTCTGGGCCCCGTTGACCGGGGCGACCGCCGCCGGTCTGACCGTGGCCGCTCCGGTCCACGGCACCGACTACCGCTGTATCGCCACCAATGCCGGTGGCACAGGCCTCGCCGCGACCAGCGCCGTGGCCTCGGTCACGGTGGTTCCCCTCCCGGCCCTGCTGGCCGACACCAGCCCTGTCGATCCGATGGTCGGCGTGGGCGATCCCGTGGCGTTCTCGGTCGAAGCATCGATCCCCACAGTCCCCGCCGGAGCCCTGGCCTACCAGTGGCAGGCGGCGCCACCGTTCTCCGGGTCGTTCAGCGATCTCCCCGGCGAGACCTCGGCGGTCCTCGTGTTCACCGCCAGCCTCGCCGACAGCGGCCGCAGCTACCGCTGCCGGATCATCAATGCCATCGACGGGGTCCAGGCGGCGATCACGAGCGCCGCCCGCACCGTGACCGTCAGCGAGATCCCCGGCTATGCGCCCGCGTTCCTGTCGGAGCCGACCTCGGCGACGGTGGCGGTCGGCAATACGGCGACCTTCCTCGCCACGGTCGATGGCGATCCGGCCCCCGGCCTGGTGTGGAGCATGTCCACCGATGGGGTCGCTTTCACCCCCATCGCCGGGGCGACGGAAGCGACCTTCATCACCGCAGCGGCCACGGCAGCCGACGTGGGCACCGTGCGCTGGTACCGGCTGGTCGCCACCAACCTGCATGGCTCCGCGACCTCCGCGACGGTGGAGCTCCGGACCACCCCGCCCCTGGGTGGCGGCGCGTACATCTCCTTCACCTCCTCCCCGTCCGGCGGCGGCTACGCGCCGCGGCATGTGCTCGCGGTGTGGATCCAGCGCGGCAGCACCTTCATCACCACGGTGGCGGACTGGTCGGCCGAACGCCGATCGAGCCTGGTCCTGTGGAACAGCGTGAACAGCGGCATCGATGCCGTGGTCGGTGCGACCCGGATGTCGCACCGGCCGGTCTCCGACCTGCACTGGACCTTCGATCCGGCGTCCACCCCGGATGGCACCTACACCCTGTGGGTCGAGTCGGCCGACGACAACCCCGCTGAGATCGGTGCGCCAGGGACCGGTTCCACCACCGGGGCCAACCGCGGCCACATCGACTTCACGATCTCCGGCGGGGCGGTCGTCACCGCCTCGGGCGACAGCGGGGGATTCACCGGCATCCGGATCACGGCCATCGCGGATGGCACCGGCGGCGACCCGGAAGCCCCGCCGGTCGATGATGGCAAGGTCGGCAGCTGCGGCTCCGGCAGCATCTTCGCCTGCATCGGGCTCCTGGTCCTCGGCCTGGGCCTGCGTCGATCCCGCCGCTCCCCCTGAGGGGTGAAGGGCGGCGGCGCCCGCCCCTGGCCCACCGGCCGGGGGGGCTATGGTGCCGCCCCTCCGGAGCCCGCCATGTCGAGCATCCCCTCCAGCACCGGCCGTCTCGTCGTCGCCAAGTTCGGCGGCACCTCGGTCGCCACCGCGGACCAGCTGCGCAAGGTGCAGCGCATCGTCGACGCCGACCCGGCCCGCCGGCTGGTCGTGCCGTCGGCCCCGGGCAAGGCCCACGCCAAGGACACCAAGGTCACCGACCTCCTGTACCTGGCCCACGAGCTGGCGGCCAAGGGCCAGGACATCGCCCCGGTGTGGGGCCAGGTCGAGAAGCGCTTCCTCGACATCATCGCCGGGCTCGGCCTGACCCTCGACCTGGGCCCGACCCTGGCCGAGGCCAAGGCGCGCATCCAGGCCGGGGGCCCCGCGGACTACGCCGCCAGCCGCGGCGAGGCGATCCACGGCGTGATCGTCGCCGCCCTGCTCGGCGCCACCTACATCGACGCCGCCGAGGTGGTCTTCTTCGACCGCAACGGCCGCCTGGACGAGGGCCGCACCTACGCCGCGATCGCCCAGCGCACCGCCGGCAGCGGCCGCTTCGTCATCCCCGGGTTCTACGGGACCTCCGCCGCCGGCGAGGTGAAGACCTTCAGCCGCGGCGGCTCGGATGTCACCGGCGCCATCGTCGCCCGGGGCGCCAACGCGGTGCTCTACGAGAACTGGACCGACGTCAGCGGCTTCCTGATGACCGATCCGCGCATCGTCCCCGAGGCCAAGCCGATCACCGAGGTCACCTACTCGGAGCTGCGCGAGCTGTCCTACATGGGCGCCAGCGTGCTGCACGAGGAGGCGGTCTTCCCGGTGCGCGGCGCCGGCATCCCGATCAACATCCGCAACACCAACAAGCCTGACGACGCCGGCACCATGATCGTCGCCACCCGCGACCCCGGCCACCAGGTGGTGGTCGGCATCGCCGGCACCAAGGGTTTCACCGTGATCAACGTCGAGAAAGCGCTGATGAACGGCGAGGTCGGCTTCGGCCGCCGGGTGCTCGACGTGCTGGAGCACCACGGGATCCCCTACGAGCACACCCCGACCGGCATCGACACCCTGTCCCTGGTGGTCTCGGACCGCCACCTGAACCCCCCGGGCCGCGATGCCAAGCTCGACGATGTGATCGAGGACATCCGCGCCGCGGTCCGCCCGGACAGCGTGGGCGTGTCGCCGGGGATGGCTCTGATCGCCACCGTCGGCCAGGGCATGGTCCGGGCCACCGGCACCGCCGCCCGCCTGTTCACCGCCCTGGCCAAGGCCCGGGTCAACGTGCGCATGATCGACCAGGGCTCGTCCGAGCAGAACATCATCGTCGGCGTCGAGGAGAGCGATCTCCCCACGGCGATCCGGGCGATCTACAACGAGTTCGCCTGACGGCGGCGCCATGCGCCCCTGGCTGGTGGTCGCCTACACGGTGCCGGGGCGGGTGATCGGCCTGGACGGCCGCATGCCCTGGCACCGCTCGGCGGATCTGAAGCACTTCAAGGCGGTGACCCTGGGCCATCCGGTGGTCATGGGCCGGACCACCTGGGCCTCGATCGGCCGGCCCCTGCCGGGCCGGCGCAACCTGGTCCTGAGCCGGGATCCCGGCTTCCGGGCGGCGGGGGCCGAGGTGTTCGCCTCCCTCGACGCGGCCCTGGCGGCCTGCGCCGACGGACCGGTGCCATGCATCATCGGCGGCGGCCAGGTCTACGCCGAGGCCCTGGCCCGGGACCTGCCCGGACGGCTGGTCCTCACCGAGATCGCCCTCGACACCCCGGGTGATGCGTTCTTCCCCGGGATCGACGAGGCCCGCTGGCGCGAGACCGAACGCCGGACCGACGGCGACTGCACCTTCCGGACCCTGGAACCGGCCTGACGGCGGACGTCGATGTCGAGGCCGACAGGAGGGCGGGAGTCCGCGGAGGGCCGCGGAGCAATCCCAATCCTCCGCGGCCCTCCGCGCCCTCCCGCCCTCCTGTAAGCCTCGGAAATACCCTTCAGGGGACGCCGACGAATTCGCAAACCGGCCTGAACCCGAAGATCCATCTCGAGGCCGACAGGAGATCGGGAGACCGCGGAGGGCCGCGGAGCAATCCCAATCCTCCGCGGCCCTCCGCGCCCTCCCGCCCTCCTGTAAGCCTCAGAAAAAGACCCGATGCGAATTCACAAACCGGTCTGAACCCGACGATCCATCTCGAGGCCGACAGGAGGGCGGGAGATCGCGGAGGGCCGCGGAGCAGACCCAATCGTTCTCCGCGGCCCTCCGCGTGCTCCCGAACTCCTGTAAGCCTCGAAGAAACCGATCCGGGGGCGCCGACCACCTCCTGTAAGCCTCGAAGAAACCAATCAGGGGACGCCGACGACCTCGCAGCGGCCGCGCATGCCGCACAGGATGTCGTAGGGGATGGTGCCCGCGAGCCGGGACAGTTCGCTGATCGAGATGCGCTCGCCACCCTGGGCGCCGAACAGCACCACCGCCTCGCCGGGGCTCGGCGGGGTCGGCAGGTCGGTGCAGTCCACGATCAGGTAGTCCATGGTCACCCGGCCGAGCACCGGGCAGCGCTTGCCCTGGATCAGCACCGTGGCCCGGCGCGACCGCGACAGGCTGATCGGATAGCCGTCCGCGTAGCCCACCGGCACGATGCCCACCAGGCTGTCCCGTTCGAGCAGCGTCTCGTGGTTGTAGCTGATGCCGTGGCCCTTGGGCAGGCGCTTCACCAGGGACAGGGACGACAGCCAGCGCACCGCCGGCTGGACCCCGGGATCCGGGCAGCCGTCCGGGACGATGCCGACCAGGAGCAGCCCGCAGCGCACCGCGTGGGCGTTGCCCGGGGGGCGGAGCATCACGCCCTCGCTGTTGGCGTAGTGGATCCAGCAATCCGGCGGCAGGGGCGGCAGGCGGCCGAGGAGGGCCTGGAACTGCTCCTCCTGCTTGGCGGAGAAGTCCGGGTTGGTCGCCATCGGATACTGGGTGGCGATGCCGGCCAGGCGCAGGGTGTTCCAGCTCAGCACCTCGCGGATGGTCTGCTCCGCCTCCTCGGGCACGCAGCCGAAGCGGCCCATGCCGGTGTCGACGAAGACATGGACCGGATGCGGGTTTCGCTGGCTGGCGAGGTGGGCGAACTCCTGCACCTCGTCCACGGTCGAGACGCAGACCTCGTAGCCGCTGGTGAGCACGTCCTTGCGTTCCTCGGGCAGGGGCGCCCCGAGCAGGATGACCCGGGCCTCGGGCACCGCCGAGCGGACCCGGTCCGCCTCGCTGATCGCCGCCACCGCCAACGCCGCCACCCCGGACTCGTGGTAGATGCGGGCACAGCGTTCCAGTCCCAGGCCGTAGGCATCGGCCTTGACCACCGCCACCACATGCCGCCCGCCGGCGGCGGCACGGACCGCGGCGACATTGGCGCGCAACGCCTTATAACTCACCTCGACGCGGTTCCGCCAGGCCATGGCCCGCGAGGATGGCCCCGGTGGGGCGCTGTCGAGTCACCGAGTTCCGGGGATCGGGTTCCGGAAGGGGCGCGAGGTGGGACGGGACATGTCCGGAGAGAGGCCTGTCCGGAAGGCCCGGGGGCCCTGTGGCATGGGCGTCCCGCAGGCGCGGATGGCCAGAGCCCCCCACCTGGGACCGCCGGTGTCCAACCGGCCTCCCTCCAGCCCGATGCCCATGGGCCTTACGCAGTGCACAGGTGCTTGAGTGCCTGTCCTGGATTCACCGTTCACCACACCGAGCGCCGATCAGCCGTGGATGATCGCAGTCACCTCCCGCGCCAGGTCGATGGTCTGGGCCCCTGGACGCCGGGCGAAAACGGACCGTGTACTCGATTCGATCCTGGTCACGGGTCCTGGCCTGGTGGCTCCTGCATCGCCCGATTCATCGCACTCCGACCGTGGCGGCCAGGTGCCGCAGGGCCCCGGGCACATCCGTGATCCCGCGCAGGGATGACCAGCAACCCCGGCGGAACAGGTGATCCAGTGACCGGGCAAGGGCGCGGTCCTGAGCCCCCAGGACCATGCCTTCCGCAACCACGCCCCGGCGCCGGATGGTGGCCAGGGCATGGCGGGCATCCTCCACCAGGTAGCGGGGATCGTGGACATCGATGTCGTGGGGCCGGCCATCGGTCAGGATGATCAACCGATGCGGACCGGGTCGTCTCAGAAGGTCGCCGGAGATGTGACGGATGGCCGCCCCCAGGCGGGTCGATCCATCGCCCGCGAGGATGGCATCGGGATCATCGAGATCCACGAGCTCCACCGCATGGCGGCCCCACGACCGGAACCCCCGGGCCTCTACCGGCCCTGGCCAGGCCTGACGCAGGAGGCGGGCCATGCTGAGGAGTTCCTCCAGGATCGTGCCGCCAGCGGGCCTCGATCCCGCCGTCGAGGCCGAGCCATCCACCAACAGGGCCAACGACCCGAGCCGACGAGACCGCACGATCGGCTCCTGATAGAGGCGGTCCTCGACGGTCCGCCCCA
>CAMCAC010000134.1 GCA_945872305.1 Candidatus Kuenenia stuttgartensis
AGCGCCGCATGCTCGCGGCCCATCACGCCCAGGCCGACGACCGCGACGCGGATCGGCGCGCTCATCGCCGGCTCCAGTCGAGGACGACACCGAACCAGGCATCCTTGTCGGTGGCGCAGCCGGTGTAGGCCTCCGCCAGCCGCGCCGGCGGCAGCCGGTGGGTGAGCAGCGGACCCGCCTGGAGCCGCCCGCGGGCCAGGTCGTCGAGGGCGTCGGCGATCGCCTGCTGTCGGGGCGGTCCATCCGGGATGGCGGATTCGTGGGCCCCGGTCAGCGCGACGTTCTTCAGGTGGATGAGCTGGTAGAGCTCGATCTCGACCGCACCGCGGGGCGAGCCGAGCAGGACGACCTCGCCACCGGGGGCGACGGCGCGCAGGGCGTCGACCGCCAGGGCCGAGACCCCGGTCGCCTCGATGACCAGCTCCGGATCCCCGCCGAGGGCGGTCCGTACCTCGCCGTCGTGGGCGGCATCGGCCGGGATCGCGGCCAGACCGCAGGCCCGGGCCCGTTCCAGCCGGGGCAGCGAGCGGTCGCGGACCACGACCCGGGCGGCTCCGTGGTTGCGCACCTGCTGGGCGGCGAACAGGCCGATCGGACCCGCCCCCAGGACCAGACAGCGGCGCGGGATCCGCCGGGCCCGCGCCACCGCGGTGGCCGCGATCTGGGCCAGCCGGGAGAACAGGGCATGGACCGGATCCAGACCCTCGGGCAGGGTCAGGAACGCGGCGGCGGGATGGCAGGCCCACCCGGCGTGGCGGCCACGGAACATCACCCGCTCGCCGATCCGGCGTCCGGACACCCCGGAACCGATGGCGACCACCTCGCCGATGGCCGCATAGCCGGGCCGGAAGGGGTACTTGGCCCATGGCACCGCCGGATCCGCCAGGGCAGCGTGGGTGCCGGACCAGAACGCCAGTTCGGTGCCCGGACTGAGCAGCGAGGCGAGGGTGCGGACCGAGATCTCTCCGGGCCCCGGCTCGGAACGGGAGCAGACCTCCCATTCCAGGCGGCCGGCGGCGGGGATCAACGCAGCGATGTCGAGCGTGTCGTCATGTGGCATGCTGGCGGATCCTGCCGATGGGGCGCAGGGTTTTCAATGGCGCCACCCTGTAGCGGCATGTACAAATCTTGCATCGTGGCCATGGCTTTCGGACATTGGGGATTCGACCGCCATGCCCCCGGTGCCGTGGTCGGGCCGCGGATCCTGCGCGATGTCGACCTGATCCTGATCACCGGTGGCGGGCTCAGTTGGGAGTTGGACGGCATCGTCCATGCCGCCAACGCCCCCTGCCTGCTCATCGGCCGGCCGGGCCAGACGTTCACCATGCGTTTCACCGACGGCGGCGAATCGCGCAACCTGTTCGTCCATTGCCAGCCGGGCCGATTGCCGGACTGGCTGCCCGACCCTGCGGCATGGCCGGCCGTCCGCCGCCTGGGCCCGACCGAGGTGATCCCGCCGCTCATGCACCACCTCGCTTGGCTGCTCGAACACCGGGGCGCCGGCTGGGAGGCCCTCGCCGGGGGAGCGGTGATCCAGATCCTGGGCGCCGCGCTGCTCGGGGCCGAGGCCGGGGGACATGCGCAGCGGCACCATCTCCACCCGGTGATCGAAGACCTGGTGTCCGCCCTGCTGCGCGGCTGGCAGGACGGGATGCGCCGTATCACCGTCGACGACCTTGCCGCGGCGGTCGGCCGTTCACCGTCCCAGCTCCATCGCCTGTGCATGCGCGAGATCGGCTGCCCCCCTGCCGAAGCCGAGCGGCTGGTCCGCCTGGAGCATGCGGCCGCCCGCCTGGCGGACCGCGGCGAAGACCTCGGGACCATCGCCGCCGCCACCGGGTTCAGCGACGCGTTCCATTTCAGCAAGGCCTTCCGCGCCGCCTATGGACGGCCCCCTTCGGCATTCCGGCGGACCGTGCGCGCCGGCGGCGAATGGGGATTCCGCGGCCCGGCCGGCATCCGCGCCCTGTGCCGACGGCTGTGGGAAGAGGGCACCGGGGACTAGCCGCGGCAGGCATCCTTCCCGGATACACACATCCGGTTTTCCCCGAGCCGGTGCCGCCGCATGCATCGACGCGCCACCGTCGGCGTGGCCATGGGCCAGGGCCGGCGGGACCGGGCTGGATCCCCGGCGCTGCACCGGACCATCCGCCGCCCATGACCGCCGACGCCGACCGCTTCCGCAGCTCCCTGGACCGCACCGGCGGCGGACCCTGGTGGCTGCGCCTGTTCGGCTGGTTCAGCTCGCTGTACCTGGCCGCCAGCCTGCTCGCCACCCTGACCGTGGTCATCACGGTCGCCACCTGGTACGAGAAGCACTACGGCCGCGAGGCGGTGGCGATCCACATCTACCAGGCGCCGTGGTTCGATGCCCTGTTCCTGCTCCTGGCGGTGAATGTGCTCGGCGCCGCCCTGGTCCGCTGGCCGTGGAAGCGCCGGCACGCCGGCTTCGTCACCGTCCATGCCGGGCTGCTCATGCTCATCGCCGGGTTCTGGACTTCGGGCCACGACCGGCTCGACGGCATGCTGCGCACCGAACCAGGAAAAGAGGCGAGCGAGATCTTCCTGCGCCAGGACGAGATCCGCTTCACCTGGAATGGCCGCCGGCCGGCGACGCCGCCGGTGGTCGACACCCTCGCGTATGCGGGGATGCCGTCGTTTCCGCGCTACCTGGCGGCCCCCCTGGCGCCCCTGGAGCCGATGGGCATCCACCGCCTGGCCCGGCCGCTGGTGCTGGCCGACGATGGTCCTTCCGGGCTCCGCCTGCGTCTGACCGGGGTGTGCGTCAACGGCGCCCCCGAGCTCGGCTGGGAGGCCGCCGCCGAGGGCGTGCCGCGCATCCGCTTCCGGCTGGAGGCGATGCTGCCCGGCGCCGGCGGCTTCCAGCCCCAGGACGACCGCTGGATCGATCCCGTGGCCGCGGACGGCTTCGGCCTCGGCCCGCTGCATGTGTCCACCAGCCGGGTCCAGGATCCGTCCCTGGTCGCCGCGTTCGCCGACCGCGCGCCGGTGTCCGCCAGCGACGGCGTGCTCGCCATCGCCTGGAACGGCGCCACCGCCACCGTGCCGCTCGCCGCGGACCGTCTGCCATTCACCGTGGATCTGGGCGGCCGGCGCATCGAGCTCACCGCCCTGTACCGCCGTGCCGGGATGAGCGCCGATGGCGGTGGGCTGGTGGACCGGCCCGACGGTCCCGAGAACCCGGTGCTGACCTTCCGCTCCGCCACCGTCGCCGGCGGACCCGGGCAGGATGGCGCCGTGATGGCCCGCCAGCATCTCACCGCGGCGCCCGGCATGCCCGAGATCCTGTGGCGGCATCCGCTTCAGGACCGCGCAACCCCCGGCCAGCAGGGCCAGGATCTGCACCTCCTCGCAGGACCGGACGGGGTGCTCACCGCCCGCTGGCGCTCCCACGCCCGGGGCACCCAGGGCGTGGAGCGGATCGCCCCGGGCGAGGGCTCCCTGGCCCTGACCCCGGCGGACGCGCCGATGCAGCTCAAGGCCCGGCTGTGGTGGGTGCCCACCGCGGCGCCGGTGCCGGTGCCGATCCCCATGAAGCCGGAACGGCTCGACAGCGCCACCCGCTGGTTCGAACTGGAGGCCACCGCCGGCGGCCGCACCGGCCGGGCCTGGGTCCCCCGGGACGCCTTCGCCCGGGTCGACATCCCCGGCGGCGAGCCGGTGCTGGTCAACATCCAGCGGGCGAAGGTCGACCTGCGCGAACGGTTCGGCTTCGCGGTCCGGCTTGAAGACTACCTCCAGGGCAAGGATCCCGGCACCGGCCGGCCCGCGTCCTACACCAGCCGGGTCACCATCCTGCCCAAGGCGGGTGCCCCGACCACCCACACCATCATCATGAACGAGCCCCTGACGCACGACGGCGTGTGGCTGTTCCAGACCAGCCCGGTTCCGGTCCTCGACGACCAGGGCCGCCCCACCGGCGTCGACGGCATGGCCTTCACCGCCGCCACCGATCCCGGTCTGGTCCTGAAATACCTGGGCTCCACCGTGCTGGTCTTCGGCATCCTCCTCATGTACTGGCTGCGCCGCCCGCGCAGCGGAGCCGCCTCCCCATGATCCGACTCCTGCTCGCCCTGCTCTGCACCGTCGGCCTCGCCGCCGGCGACGCCGCGGCCATTCCTGACCTGCCCAAGGCCATCGACGGTGCGCCGGTCCTGCACCAGGGCCGGGTGAAGCCCCTGGCGGTGGCCGCGCGGGAAATCATCCTCGGCATCACCGGCCGCGAGGGCCTGCCCAAGGATGCGGGCATGGACCTGCGCCCGGCGGCGGTCGTGGCGTCGATGCTCGCCGACGGCGGCCGCTGGCGCGGCGTCCACCTCCTGCCGGTGGCCTTCGCCCCGGCCCGGGAACTGCTCGGGCTCGATGACGACCACCGCTGGCTGAGCGTGGACGAGGCCGCCTCCTACCGGCCGCGCTTCGTCGCCCTCGACCAGCGGCGGGCCCGGGAACGGGACAGCGGCGTGCTCGACCCCATGAGCCCCGCCGAGGCGGCGGTGCTCGAACTCGGCGACCGCTGGGCCCTGGCCGAAGAGATCCTCGCCGGCGGCGGGCTGCATCTCCTGCCCCTGGTGGACGGCCCGGCGAGCGCGGACTGGCTGGTCGCCAGCGCCACCGCCGCCGCCCCCTGGGCCGGCGAGGTCCAGGCGGCCCGGGGCGACCGCCGGCGCATCCTCGACCTGTGGCTGACCCCGGCGGAGGTCCGCTCCGGCGCCGGTCTCACGGGCTGGCCCGGCGCCCCGCGCCTGGCCCCGGCCACCGCCTGGCTCGACAGCCTGCGCACTGGCCAGGGCGCCGACGCCGCCACCGCGGTGTGGGCCGAGACGCTGTACGCCGCCGCCGCCGGCCGGGCCGAGGTCCAGCACCAGCTCGGCATCTGGGACGACCGGCAAGCCACCGCCGACCTCATCGCGGTGGAGATGGCTTATTATCAGTGGCGTCCGTTCACCTGGTCGTGGGTGATCGCCGCCGGCGCCCTGGTGGCGGCGGCCTTCGCCCTGCGCGCCGGAGCCGGCCCCGCCGCCCGCCGCTGGGCGTGGTGGCTGCTCCTCGCCGCCGCCGTCGCCGCCGCCCTCGGCCTCGCGGCCCGGACGGTGATCGGCGGCATGGGCGCGGTGACCAACCTCTACGAGACCCTGGTCTTCGTCGGCTTCGTCTGCGCCCTGCTCGGCCTGGTCTTTGGCTGGAAGGGATCGCCCCTCTATCTGGTCGCCGGCGCCACCGGCGCGACCCTGTGTGCCCTGATCGGCGACGCGATCCCGCCCGAGCAGGGCCGCGCCCTGGGGCCGCTCATGCCGGTCCTGCGCAACCGCTTCTGGCTGTGGACCCATGTGAAGATCATCGTCGCCAGCTACGCGGCGTTCCTGCTCGCCTGGGTGATCGGCAACATCGTCCTGGTCCGCGCCTGGCGGCAGCGCCGGCCGGTGGCCGCCGCCGAGGCGCAGATCTGCTACCGCTGCATCCAGGTCGGGCTGGTCCTGCTCATCGCCGGCACCCTGCTCGGCGGCGCCTGGGCCGCGGAGAGCTGGGGCCGCTTCTGGGGCTGGGATCCGAAGGAGGTCTTCGCCCTGGTGGCGATCCTCGTCTACCTGATCCCCCTCCACCTGCGCTACGCCGGCGTGGTCGGACCCACCGGCATCGCCGCCTGGTCGGTGCTCGGCTTCCTCTCGGTGGTGATGAGCTGGTACGGGGTGAATTTCCTGCTCGGTGCCGGCCTCCACGCCTACGCCTTCGGCAGCGGTGGTCAGCAGATCGTCCTGCCGCTCTGCGCGCTCCAGGTCCTGTGGACCGCGTGGCTGCTGGCGCAGGTGCCGAAGAAGACATCATCCGCCGCGCCATGACCTGGACCCTGATCGACCGCGGCTACGAGGACATCCTCTACCACCACCAGCGCCGTGCGGACGGCGTGGTGGCCAAGCTCACCATCAACCGGCCCAAGGTGCACAACGCCTTCACGCCCAAGACGGTGCAGGAGCTGCGCGACGCATTGCAGCACGCCCGGGACCAGCTCGATGTCGGGGTGATCATCCTCACCGGCGCCGGGGACAAGGCGTTCTGCTCCGGCGGCGACCAGCGGGTGCGCGGCCACGGCGGCTATGTGGGCGGCAAGGACGGCGACGCGATCCCCCGGCTAAACGTGCTCGATCTCCAGCGCGAGATCCGCTCCTGCCCCAAGCCCGTGGTGGCCATGGTCGCCGGCTGGGCGATCGGCGGCGGCCAGGTGCTCCATCTCGTCTGCGACCTGACCATCGCCGCCGACAACGCCCGCTTCGGCCAGACCGGCCCCAAGGTCGGCTCGTTCGACGGCGGCTTTGGCGCGAGCTACCTGAGCCGCTGCATCGGCCAGAAGAAGGCCCGGGAATTCTGGTTCACCTGCCGCCAGTACGACGCCAAGCAGGCCCTCGACATGGGCCTGATCAACGACGTGGTCCCCCTCGCCGAGCTCGAAGCCAAGACCCTGTCCCTGTGCGACGAGATGCTCCAGCACTCACCCCTGGCCATGCGCTGCCTGAAGTCCGCCTTCAATGCCGACTGCGACGGCCAGGCCGGGCTCCAGGAACTCGCCGGCAACGCCACCCTGCTGTTCTACATGACCCAGGAGGGCAGCGAAGGCCACCGCGCCTACCTGGAGAAGCGCAAGCCGGACTTCACCAAGTACCCGCGGCTGCCCTAGTACTACTGTGTCATATAAGCAAATGGCTCCATCCGCGTCTGTCGGACTGGCCCATCAGAACCTGAACGATGAGGTGCCTGATGGTCCGGATGGAGAACGGTGACCGCCTGTAGGCGTCAACGCGGCGAACCGCGCGGCTTCGGTGGTCGGCCTGACGGCGCGGGGATGAAAGTGACGCATTCAGGGGGAAAAGCCGCGCGCGTTCGGCGGCGATGAATCCGTAGGCGGCGATGCACAGAGCGGCATCGTGGTGGAATCCTCGCCAACTTCGCCCTTCGAAGTGATCGATGCCGATTTCGTCTTTGAGTTCCTGGTCGTCCCGTTCTATCCGCCAACGCATGTGGATGGTCGAGACGATGTTGTTCAGAGACGAGGTGGCTGGCAGGTTGCTGAGATGCTATTTGGTCGGGCCATCCTCACTGGCTGGCCACTCGATGACCAACCATTCTTCGGGGCGTAGAACCGCACCTTGTTGACGGTGGGCCGCATACACGCGGAGGGAGGCAAAGCGCGAGCGCATAGGTTTGGCGCTGCCTTGCCTCCAAGTGACGGTTTTCCAGGCAGATGCCGGTAGCTCCTTGGCCAGATTGGCGACAGGGATGGGACGATGGCCGGGGGACGGTTGTAAGGCAGTCGGGGGTCGTCCTCGACCGCTCCAAGGCTTGGGCGGCTCAGGCATGTGGCCGGCGGACCAGACCGTCACCTCGCCAGGGATGCCAACGGCGTAGGTCAGGGAACGCTGCACGAGGGCCTCACGGAACTCGGTCACCACGCCATAGCCAGCATCGGCCAGAATCGGCGCCGCCGGAACGCCTCGTTCGCGCAGGCGATCCACCTCGTCCAAGGCGATCTCCCACTTCCTCCGGAAGACGATCGCGTCGGGAATCCGGGCCTTGCTCCGCTTGGCAGCATCCGTGCACAAGGCTTCCGGCAGGTAGAGGCGCCATGACGCCGGCAGACTGGCGTGGACGGTGGCCAGTGAGATCGAGACCGACACTTGGCCCGTGGACCTGCCGGAATCCGAACTCCTCGCCCGGCTCGTCGCCCTCAACGCCCAACGGTCCCGGGAAGAAACCGCCGGCACCATCCGCTGGCTCCGCCCGGACCTGCAAGCCCCCGGGGGCGCCGGGACGACGACCGTCCCCGACCCCAAACCCGGTCGGGCCGGTTGGAAACCGGCGGTCCCAGGATCCCGGGA
>CAMCAC010000135.1 GCA_945872305.1 Candidatus Kuenenia stuttgartensis
CGCGCGCCAGGCGCGCGCGCTCGGGGTCGGCCAGGGCGGCCCAGCCGGCGATCCCGGCCACCGGGCCGGTCTCCAGCCGGAAACGCACCGGGAACGCGTCCGGATCCGGCAGGGCGAGGGGCTCCACCTGGCGCAGCAACGCCGCCACCGCCAGGGCGGGATCGGTGTCGTCCGCCACGGCCCGGGTCCCCAGACCCAGGCCGTGCACATGCCAGCGCCCATCGCCCGCAAGCTCGGACCAGACGCACAGGGGGATGCGCCCGGCGGTCAGGACGAGGGGCGACCGGCCCTGGCGGCGGGCGACGGCCTGGAGCAGCTCCGCGGCTTCGGCGGGCCCGACCGGCAGCCGGCCGGCCACCGGAGCCGCCAGGACCTGGAGCGGATCCCGACCGCCCTCCGGCGCGCGGACCAGCACGATCTGGGCGAACAGGGCCGCATGGGCCGCATCGGGCAGGGCCTGGGCCAGGGCGGCGATGCCGGCATCCCCCTCCATGTCCGGGGACCACGCCCCGTGGCGGGTGACCAGGCGGTCCAGCCGACCCGCCTCGTCCGTGATCGCCAGATGCGGCGGCAGGGCGCCGAACTGCGCCCGCCAGCGCACCTCGTCGTGGACCAGCACCCGACCATCCCAGGCGGCCAGGGTCGTGCCGGCCTGGACAAGCCTGGCGCGCAGCGGCACCGGCTCGCCGTCGGCGGCCAGCTCGATGACGAGCTGCATGCCCTCGGCGCCGCGCATGGGCAGCGCCAACGCCCGCCGGCCGGGCAGGGTCAACCGGTGGACCGTGCCCTCGGGCCGCTCGACCTGGACCAGCTCAGCGCCGGTCCCGGTCCAGCGGGCGGCGATCCCAACGCTGGCGGTGGCCGGACGCAGGACCCCCTCGGGCAGGACGATCGCATCCGCCCGGCGCAGGCCGGGTCCGAGCAGGAAGCCTTCGGCCACCTGGAGATCCTCCGCCGCGAGCCCGGCATCCCGGGCGAGGACCGCACATCCGGCGACCGTGGCCGCCAGCCCCGGCCGGGTGAGCAGCCGACGGGGCACCACCAGCCGGCCGGCCACCGTCTCGACCACCGCATCGGGGGCGGCCCCGGCGGTATCGATCACCCGCAGCCCGCCCGCCCCGCCCCAGCGGAGCACCCCGTCCTCGTCCGGAACCAGCCCGTTGATCCCGATCCGCCGGGCCAGGCGCTCCCCCTGGCCCTCGGCGGCCAGGGGCTCGGGGGCGGTGGGCGTCACCGGTTCGCCGGCGGCGAGCACGGCCACTGCGAACAGGGCCAGGACGGCGCGGGAACGCGGCATGGCCGGATCCTTCCCGGGGCCGGACCGGGACAAGCCGTGCATGACCACGGCAACTCGCCGCTTCCCCGGCCCCCGGCGGCCCGCACAACCCCCGACCCCGCAGGAACGCCCATGTCCGCCCAGCCCCCCGGCGACGCCACCCGTCGCGCCGATGTCCGCAACATCGCGATCATCGCCCACGTCGACCACGGCAAGACCACGCTCGTCGATGGTCTGCTCAAGCAGGGCGGCGCCTTCCATGCCAAGCAGGTCGTCGCCGACTGCGTCATGGACTCCAATGACCAGGAGCGCGAGCGCGGCATCACCATCCTCGCCAAGAACTGCGCCGTGCAGTACGGCGACCTGCGGGTGAACATCGTCGACACCCCCGGCCACGCCGACTTCGGCGGCGAGGTCGAGCGCGTGCTGCGCATGGCCGACGGCGTGCTGCTCCTGGTGGACGCCTTCGAAGGCCCCCTGCCGCAGACCCGCTTCGTGCTGCGCAAGGCGCTCCAGAACGGCCTCAAGGTCGTCCTCGTCGTCAACAAGATCGACAAGCCCGGCTGCGCCCCCAAGGAGATCGCCGACAAGGTGTTCGATCTCATGGTCGAACTCGGCGCCGACGACTGGCAGCTCGACTTCCCGATCGTCTACGGCTCCGGCCGCATCGGCTTCATGCACCCGGACCTGCCCCGGGCCACCGAGCTGCTCGCCGCCCCGGAGAGCGACCCCGAGCGCAACCTGCGCGCCCTGTTCGAGATCATCCGCGCCGAGATCCCCGGCCCGGTCATCAAGGCCGACGCGCCCCTCCAGCTCCAGTGCGCCAACCTCGACCACAACGACTTCGTCGGCCGCATGGCCATCGGCCGCATCTTCGCCGGCACCATCAAGGCCGGCCAGCCGGTCGCCGTGGTCTCCGGCCCGACCGGCATCCCGCACAAGGCGCGGGTGCTCCAGCTCCACCGCTTCGCCGGCCTCGGCCGCGAGGAGGTCAAGGAGGCCAGGGCCGGCGACATCGTCGTGGTGACCGGCCTCGAGCAGGTCGGCATCAGCGACACCCTGTGCGATCCCGACCATCCCGACGCCCTGCCGCCGATCCCGATCGACGAGCCGACGATCAAGATGACCTTCGGCGTCAACACCGGCCCGCTCGTCGGCCAGGAGGGCAAGCCCCTCCAGAGCCGAGACCTGCGCGCCCGCCTCGAACGCGAAGCCCAGCGCAACGTCGCCATGCGCTTCGCCGACACCGACCAGCCCGACGTGTTCGAGGTCGCCGGCCGCGGCGTCCTCCACCTGTCCGTGCTCATCGAACAGCTCCGCCGCGAACAGGCCGAGCTCCAGATCGGACCGCCGCGGGTCATCCTCAAAGAGGGCGAGGACGGCGAGAAGCTCGAACCCATCGAACTCGCCGTGGTCGAGGTCCCCGAGGTCCACGCCAGCAAGATCATGGCCCTGATGCTCGGCCGCCGCGCCGAGCTCACCGTGATGGACGCCCGGGGCGCCTACCAGCACCTCGAGTTCACCATCCCCAGCCGCGGCCTGCTCGGCCTGCGCAACCTGCTCCTCTCCCTGAGCCAGGGCGAAGCGGTGCTCAACACCCTGTTCCACGGCTACGGCCCGTGGCGCGGCGACATCTCGCAGCGCATCAACGGCGCCATCGTCAGCGGCAACGGCGGCGAGGTCGTCCCCTTCGCCCTCTTCGGCCTCCAGGACCGCGGCACCTTCTTCGTCGAGCCCGGCCAGCCCCTCTACGAGGGCCTGGTGGTCGGTGAGAACAGCAAGGAAGGCGACATGGTCGTCAACCTCGCCAAGGAGAAGAAGCTGACCAACATCCGCTCCGCGGGTGCCGACGAAGCGGTGCGCATCACCCCGCCCCGCCGCTTCTCCCTGGAAGAGGCCCTCGAATACATCCGCGCCGACGAGCTCGTCGAAGTCACCCCGAAGAGCATCCGCATCCGCAAGGTGTACCTGAGCGAGAACGAACGCCGGCGATACAGCCGGGGCTGAACACCCCACGTTGCGGCCGACACCTGACGCCCCCGGGTCCCACGGACCCGGGGGCGTCGCCTGTCCAGGCTACTGCAGGATCCGCACCCAGCCGCCGACACCCTGGGCACTGGTGCCGAACGGCGCGAACGGCGGGGTGCCCTGGGGGGTCAGCAGATCCGGATTGAAGATGAAGGTGCGGTTGGGCGGGCTGTAGGAGCCCTTGAGCACACCATCCCAGCCCTGGGCCAGGGTGTAACCGTACTTCGTCCGCCAGGCCGATCCCATGTAGCCGAACGGTGACGGACCAGCGGTCTTCGAATCCGCCAACTGGTAAGAGGCCGTGTACCGACGGCTGTCGAGGACGACGAGGCTGCCGCGATAGGTGAAAGAGACACCGCTCCAATTCTCCAAGTGCAGAATCGTGTTGATGATGGAGGCCTGCTCTCCGTTGATCACCGACTCCCGGGTCGTCGGTTGGTTGTGGGTCACGACTGCCGCGACGAGTTCCGTGGCGGTGGCCGTCGGGAGCGGATTGGCGGCATTCAGACCCCGTGCGATCGCGCTGCGCGGGATCAAGTCGAGGCACATGGACGTCAATCCGCTGGCATCCGCCGTCATGCCGGGCACTGCCGCAGCCGCGTCGCTCCACCCTGCGGACAGCACATTGAGCTGATCGGCCATGACCGCGAAGGGGACATGCTCGGCCGACGGGCTCGCGTAGCGCTGCACGGTCTTCTTGACCGTATTCAGATTTCCCTGCACATACAGCAGGTTCGGAGTGACCACCGCCGTCTTGCCGGTACCGAACGCCGGGGCGGATACCCCATCGAAGGCCCACGAGGTATCAGACCCGTTGAGCAGGCGGACGCCGTGGTGGAACTGGGTGGACGGGAAGGCCGGCGCCTGAGCCAGGGTATAGGCCTGCAGAGCCTTGGTGATGGTGCTGGTCGGCCCACCCAGGTGGAGCGCCTGCTGGTTCGCCCCCGTCATGGCCGCCTTGAAGGCGGTGGCGGCGAAAGCCGCCGCCCGGTCGGGCGGATCCATGGCCAGCAGATCCTCATTGCTGACACCTCCGCTGGTCGCATTGGGCAGGGCGGGATTCCAGGGGTTGGCGCCGTTGGTGTTGGGATTCCAGGGGTACCGGTTCGTCCTGGCGGAGTAGACGAGGCCGTTGAAGCGGCTGGCCAGGGTGTTGCCCAGATCCGAATCCAGTCCGCTGGGCAGGAATGTGTCGCCTGCATCGGGAATGGCGTCCTGGATCGCATCAGAAATGGTGCGCTCGCGCAGGTAGGTCCACACGGCGCCCAGATCCAGGTTCAGGACCGTGGACCGGGCCAGGAGCTCGCGGTTCGTCAGGTCGAGATTGGTCGGCAGGACCTTGCCCGGGTCCTTTTCGCTGCCGTCGTTCCACCACCGCGACTGGGACCAGAATTCACGGTGCTGATAGAACCAGCCTTCATCGGCCAGGCGGCTGCCGGTGGCGGTGACGTACGAGAAGAAGTCTTCCGTGATCTCGTAAGGACCGAAGAATACCTGATACTGGCCTGCGAGATAGCGGGTGCGATCGGGTATGCTGGTCGACGTGCCGGACTCCCAGTCCAGGTAATCCAGCCGATCCGCCGGGGCCGCCACGACGGCGACCTCGGGTGCAGCCTGGGCGGAAGCGAACTCCACGGAGACATCGCTGAAATTTCCGCTGGCGGCCACGCCGCGGTCACCGGACTGGAGGACCGGACCCATCAAGAGATCGGTGAGCCCGGACCAGTCATCCAGATCCCACGCCACCGGCGACGTTCCATCCCCGGCCCTGAGCGTCTGCCAATCGCTGACCGTCGGCGGCGTGGCGGTGAACGCGTATTTCAGGGTCACCTGCTCGGTCGACGCATTGCGCTCGATGCGCAGCCAGACCTGTGACGGCACTCCCCCCCCCGGGGGCCAGGACGACGGCTGGTCCCCGGCCCACCGCGGCGCACCGACGCCGCTCACCGCGGCATCCGTCACGGTCTCCCCGGCGATGCCCGTGCGGCGTGGGTAGTTGCCGGCATCCCAGACCCCTGACCAGTGACCCGTCCACAGAATCGGCGGGAACCCGTTCGTGGTCGGAGGATTGGTGATGGAGGTCCACAGGGCATTCCACGGCAGCACCGCCGGGCGACCGGTGGTCAGCCAGGCCATGGCGTTACCGACCAGGCTCTGCTGATCAAAGGTGACCGGGATGCTGCGGTCGATGCCGAAGGAGAAGTTGCCCTGGCCATTCGGCCAGGCCTGTGGCGCGCCGACCGTCGGGTTGGTGGGGCTGCCGCTCTCAAAAGGGACCGTCAGGGACAGCGTGACGCCAAGATTCATATTGGGCACCTTGATCGCCACACCGTTGTAAGGGGTGGCCGTGAACTTGGCCTGGAAGTCGGCCCATGACAGTTTGGTGCCCGATGCCAAGGTTTTGTACGGCTTGTTCGATTCATCGTACCACCAGATGGTCTTACCGCTCGGGTGGGTGACCGTGTAGCTATCGCTCACTCCCTGGCCGGCGGTGACCGTCCTGACCATGGCGTAGTTCAGCGTCTCCCCGCCGACCACCATGGTGCCGTTGCTGGTACCGCTGGCAAATCCGCCGGTGTTCGCCCAGGGCAGGTCCCCGGTGTCTGCCTGAGAGGACCATGTGAAGGAGAAATCCTCGGCCGTTCCGCTGCTGGGATAGGACAGGGCCGGGTTGCCAGTTCCCAGAGTCGCCGCCGCAGGCATGCCGGTCGCGAAGATCGTGATCTGCTTGCCCACATCGCTGTTGACCGATCCATTCACCCGGAAATCGGCGGTCGAGACCATGGTGGTGGGCAGCCCGGACTGCCCCTGGCAGAGGGTGAACTTCCAGGTGTCGGACCGGGAGCCGGTGGCCTTCCGCTTAGGGAAGTGGGAGATGGTGACCGTCGATGCGCCGCTGCGCCAATTGGTGAAGTCTCCTTCACTGAAGGTGATGTTCGTGCTGGTGTCGGCCGGCGGGGGGCTCGAGTTGGTGCTCGGGCTCCCTGAATCGCTGATGGTGTACGTTGGACTCCCGGTCGTAACCAGGGCAGCGTTCAACATGCCAAAGCGACGGGCACCACCGGGGGCGAGCCCCATCTCCCCTTGGCTGTTGGTGAGCACATTGGCCGGCGATGCGAAATCATCCGCATTCCCGGCAAACCACACGGTCGGTGTCTGGCGCTGGGAAGTGGCTTTGGCGCCTCGGTATTCGGCGAAAACACCGCGGGCAGGAGAATAGGCCAGCGCGAGGTAAGGGTCCGTGCCGTCCGCCAAGTAGGCAAGTCCGGACGGGCCGCCGGGGGAGACTCCAAGGACATATGGCGAGGAGGCCTGGGTATAGGATTGCTTGGCTGTTGCCAGGCCGTTTGGCGACGATGAGCTTCCGGTCGTATCGGTTGTCACCAGGATACGGCTGACCGCCACCCCGGCCTCACGCATATACACCGTGAGCGGATACGTTCCCGCCGCCGGAACCGAGAAGGTGACCGATGCGTTGTTCACGGTGCTCACCCAGGTCCAGTTCGTGTCATCGAACTTGCTGAACCCAAATCCGGCTCCCCCTGACAACAGCGCGCCATTGAATGCGACGTGCACACTATCCCGCGGACCGCTGGGGGAGTCAGGTTGGAGCATCCGCAACCAGAGGCGGAATGTCTTGGGATACGTCACGACATCGGGAAACGTCAAGGAGTAGGTGATCGCCGCACCCTTGGTCGCCACCGAGCCATTGCCCATGTTGCGGAGTTCGCCGCCCGATGAGCCCGTCGGCTGCATCTGGATGCAGGCCTCGCTGGAAATGGTCGTTTGAACCCAGCGGTACACCGTACTTCCGTCATTGATGGACAGGCCGGCGTTGTCCACCTGCCCAACCGCAGGCAAGACCTGGGATGCCACGGCGGTGGCATCGGCCGCGTCACGGACGATCGTGATTTCGCTCGCCGGTGTGCCGACCGCTCGGGCGGCCATCGGCCGGACCATCAGGCCGATCTTCTGCGCCTGCGGTCCGCCCTTCGGGGTCACCTTGGCCTGGATCGCCGTCCACTGGTTGCGGGGGATGGCGCCGCCACCGGTACCGGCCGGCGGACACATGGCCGAGGCGGGAATGACCTCTTCGACGCCGTCAGGACGGACCCATTTCAGGATCGCCTTCTGCCCGCCATCCAACTCGAACATTTCGAAAACGATGGGCACCCAGGCGTCGGCCTCAAGCTGGATGGTGTTCTGCACGCCACCCGCATTCGCACTGCCGCCACCCTGGTTGGTCCATTGATCCGCCAGGCACACATCATTGACCCACAGCCTGCCTCCGTCGTCCGTGAAGGACTTGAAGGTGTAGGCTCCCGTGGTCGCCGCCTTGATGAAGCCGGTCCAGCGGATGGAGAAGTAATTCAGTCCAGAGGCAGAAGTTCCACCGAGAAAGCTGGAAAATTGCGTGCTGCCGTCAGCATTGATGCCCGCTGGGCTGGCCGTGGTCGGCCACGGACCGGTCCTGACCGGCACGCCGCCGAAGGGCCCAAGATACCCGCTGTCCGGCAGCCAGCTCCGACTCGTGTCGATGTCGTAGTATGCGGTGGCCAAGAGACCCGACTTG
>CAMCAC010000136.1 GCA_945872305.1 Candidatus Kuenenia stuttgartensis
GACGGTCAGCGCCGGGGCTTCTTCCCCAGGATGTGGTCGTAGCGGTAGTACTGGAGGAATCGAGAATCGACGCGAACCCGCTCAGATTCATTTTTAACACGGAGTTAGCACGAGATCAGCTCTCCCGCACCTCCGTTGTCGTCTCCCCGGCCGACGCGACCCGGGAGGTCGAGGCCTGGCTGGCAGCCATCCGGGAGGAGTCCGACATGGTCGTCGCCCGCCGCCTGGGGATCACCGACCGACAGGTCCGGCGGATCAAGTCCGGCAAGGTCAGTGCCGCTCGCCTCCGGGAGCATCTGAAGGCCGACTGCAGGAAGAGGCGCCGCCCGTGCCCGCGCAGGGCACGGGCGGCTTTTCATTTACTGCGAGCGGGGCATGGACTGACCAGGTGATGGCCATCACTGCGTAGGTCGTCCATGTCGGCACTCCCGCAAGGATCTGACCTGCGGCCATTGTCCTGTCATCATATTGTCTACACTGACCAGCATGCTCACCATCCCCATCCGTGATCTCCAGCAGCGTGGATCCAAGGCCATCGCCAAGGGTGCGACGGGGCCGACACTGGTCACCGGGCGGCCAGGCGCCCTGTTCTTCGTGGTGCCGGCGGACCCATCCCGGCTTGCCGAGCAGGAGATCGAGTTGAGCCGCGCCATGGCGAGGGCCGACCTGCGCTCGTGGCAGAGCCGCGCTGTCGCGACTGGGCTCGACCAGACCACCGATGCGGAGATCGAGTCTGAGATCGCTGCCGTCCGTCGGGAGCGACGCGCTCGCTGCAAGGCTCGGCGCCCGGCTCGCGCATGAGCGTCCTGGTCGTCCTCGACACCAACATCGTCGTCTCCGCTGGCATCCAGCCGGCTGGCCATCCGGCTCGGATCGTCGATGCGGCCTTGGCCGGGGCGATCGTCCCCGTCATCTGCCCGGCCATCGCCGCCGAGTACGTCGAGGTGGTGAATCGAGCTCGCTTCAAGAAGTGGAAGTTCCCACCGCTGTGGCTGAACGCGCTGATTGCTGGTGCACATCTCGTCGATCAGGACCTGCCGGAGTGGCCTTCAGCCGGCCCCGATCCCGACGACCTGGTCTTCCTGGCCCTCGCCCACCGCACCGGCGCCGTGCTGGTCACTGGGAACATTGCCGATTACCCCAAGCCCATCCGCCACGGCGTCGCGGTCAAGGACCCAGCGACCTATGTGCGGCACGTGGAGGCTCTGGGCGTGCGGTGGTGAAGGCCGGGGCCAGTCGCCATGCTCGTAAAGACCGCGTTACCAGTGGTCCGGTGTGGTAACGGAAGCGTGACTACGTCCTGCCGGCCGGTCAGCGCGGCCGGCCTTCGAGTCACCTGAAAGCCGACCGCTGGAACAGGCGCCGCCCATACCCGGGCACGGCGAGCGGCACACCGTAAGCCGCGATTGCCATTTGGTCGTAGTCGAATAAATATCAAACCATGCCGAACGACCTTCTGCCCGGCTCTATCCAAGCCGCCCGGACCACCCTGGAGCGTCGGCTGGCGGAAGCGGCCCCGGCCCGTCTCCAGCTGCTCGTCGGCCCCCGGCAGGTCGGCAAGACGACCCTGCTGCTCGATCTCGCCAAGGCGTGGCTGGGGCGCGGGCTGTACGTGGCCGCCGATGCCCCAGCAAGCCAGCTGCCAGGCTGGCGCGAGCGCATCTGGGTGCAGGCCTGCGACCTCGCCCGACAGGGGCCGGCGGCGCTGTTCCTTGACGAGATCCAGACCCAGCCCGGCTGGAGCACCTGGCTCAAGGCCTGCATGGATGAACTCCATCGCGCGCGCCTGCCCCTGCACGTCGTCGCCACCGGCTCCTCGGCGCTGCACCTGGGCAGCGGCAGCCGCGAAAGCATGGCCGGCCGCTTCGAGCGCCTCGGCGTGGCGCAGTGGAGTGCCGCCGACCTCGTCGCTCAACTCGGCGTGCCGGCGAGCGAGGCGGCCCAGCGCATCGTCAGCCATGGCGGCTATCCCGGTGCGGTCGCCTATTGGCCCGAGCCGGAGCGCTGGAGGGCCTACCTGCGCGACGCCATCGTCGAGCCCGCCATCGGCCGCGACCTGATGGCCCTGGAGGCGGTGCGCAAACCGGCCCTGCTGCGCCAGGTCGTCGCCCTGGCCTGCGGCCACCCGGCCGAGATCTGGTCCCTCGACAAGATCAGCGGATCCCTGACCGACCGCGGCGCCCTGGAGACCATCGCCCACTACCTCGACCTCCTGCGCGAGGCCTGCCTGGTGGCGCCGCTGCCCAAGTACGCCGGCAGCACGCTGCGCCGCCGCCGTGCTCCGCCGAAACTGGTTGTCCTCGACAACGCCCTGCTCGTCGGTGCCGGCGACCTCCAGCCACCCGATCCGGCGAGCGACCCCACCCGCTGGGGCCGTTGGGTCGAGAACGCCTGTCTGGCCCACGCCGTGAAGCGCGGCCTGGCGGTCACCTACTGGCGCGAGGAGCCCTGGGAGGCCGACGCCGTGATCGACGGAGCCCGCGGCCGCTGGGTCGTCGAGGTGAAGACCGGCGCGTATGGGCCGAGCGACCTGCGCGGCCTGGCCCAGGCGGCGGCCGCGCTGCCCACGCATCGTCCCCTGGTCCTCTGCGACCCCGGCCGTGAAGAGCCCGCCCGGCAGGCGGGATTCACTGCGGTGGCGTGGACGGAGTTCTTGTTCGACCGGTGGTGAACGGATCCTGCAGACAGGTCTGCAGGATTGCGTTCAATCGACCACGCGGACGAACTCGGCGACGATGCGGACATCCTCGCTCTGCAGCGGGTCGATGGTGATTGGCTGGAATGCCGCGTTGGTCGGACATTTCCGAGCTTGGCTGCAGATCGGCGCGCAGGACAGGGTGACCCAGCAGGTAGGCACGGGCCTTGGTCGCATGGTCGTTCAGTCGGGCGCCACCCAGCAGCGCATCGCTGTCGAGCAGCACGCGCAGGACGACCATCTTCCAGCTGCGAGTCAGGCTGGTGGCCTCGACGAAGCGCAGCCAGTCACTGTGCCTCGCGAGCACCTGGCGCTCGGCCTCGCTCAGGTCGCCCTGGGCATCAAGGAAGGCGAACCAGTGGTCGTGCTGGCCACGCAGGGTCTGGGGCAGGTATCCGCGGTGCAGCAACTCCGCCATCAGCGGACGCCGGCCGAACTCGTCGCGCAGATCACCGTCCTGCGCAGGCCACATAGCGGGTGCCACGCTTCTGACCTTCGACCACGGCATGCCCCTCTGTCACCAGACGCTTGAGCAGCGGCCGCACGGCCTCGGCGTCGAGGCCGGTGGCCGCCCGGGCGGCGGCATTGTCGAGCGAACCGGCCTTGCGCAGAGCGGCCAGCAGGCGGACGGCCGGATCACGGGAGCGTATCGGTTTCGCGGTGGTGCGTGCGGGTCGCGCCGTTGTGTGCTTCGTTGGCGCAGGGGCCACGGCTTGCGCTGGTGCCGCCTCGTCCATCTCCAGCCCGAAGAGGGCGCCGACATCCTCGCCCGCCAGGGTGCGCTCGCTGGCCGCGGTGGCGGTGGCCACGCCGCTGCCCGCCTTGGCCAGCAGGTCGGCGGCATCGACCTGGCGCAGGGTGAAGAGCAGTTCCGGCTGGTGGTCGAAGCGGGCGCCGATGCCGTAAAGAACGGCGGCGACATGCTTGCACATGTACGCGCCATCCGGGCAGGAGCAGTCGAAATGGATGTCCTTGGGCACTGGGAACAGGCCGTCGCCCTGGCGGCAGAGGCGTTCCATCACGCCTTTGGCGAAGCGGCCTTGCAGCAGTTCCACCAGCGAGTCGATGCCGCCGGCGCAGTCGGTGCAGAGCTTCTGCCAGGTGGCGGCAGCCAGCGGCTTCACCGTGATGGTGGTGCGGTAGATCGACGACCCGCTGACCCGGGCCTCGACCTTCCCGGGGCTGATCTGCAGATCGACCACTGAGCCGTTGCGGACATAGGTCCGGCCGCGTGGCAGGCGGTTGGAGAAATCGCTGTAGTGCTCCATGTTGGCGCACCATGCCTTGCCCCAGACCGTGGTCGTGATGGCCCGGCCTTCAATGCGCACCGGCGAGATCGTCTGGCCCTTCTTGGCCAGCTTGGCCATCTCGGCCGCGGCCTTCTTGCGGCGCTCAGCGACGGGGACATAGGGCGCCCATTGCATGTACATGGCATCATCCTTCTGTGATGGCGGTGTTCATATCCAGGCTGACCATGCGCAGCAGTTCGGCATCGCTGAGTTCGGTGAGCTTCACCTCGCCGCCATCGCTGTCGAGCAGGTCGGCGGCCAAGCGCTTCTTGTCGGTGATCATGGCGTCGATCTTCTCCTCGACGGTGCCTCGGCAGACGAACTTGTGCACCATGACATTGCGCTTCTGGCCGATGCGGAAGGCGCGGTCGGTGGCCTGGTTCTCGACCGCCGGGTTCCACCAGCGGTCGAAGTGGACGACATGGGAGGCCGCGGTCAGGTTCAGGCCCGAGCCGCCGGCCTTCAACGAGAGGACGAAGAAGGGCACCGTCTCGTCCTCCTGGAAGCGTTTCACCAGCTCTTTGCGCACCTTCACCGCCGTGGCCCCGGTCAACACGCAGCCCGAGCGGCCGAAGATGCCGCCCAGGAAGGCCGCCAGCGGACCCGTGGTCTCAGCGAACTGGCTGAAGACCAGCAGCTTCTCCTGCTTGGCGGCGATGACCTCGGCCAGTTCGCGCAGGCGGCCAAGCTTGCCGCTGTCGGCCTCGGCCCAGCCGCCGTCCGCCAGCCACTGTGAGGGATGGTTGCAGATCTGCTTGAAGCGGGTGAGGAAGGCGAGGACCAGACCCTTGCGGGCGACGCCCTCGACACCCTCGTCCAGCGCGGCCTTCAGTTCCTTGACGCCCTGCTGGTAGAGAGCGGCCTGGGCCTTCGACAGTCCGCACCAGGCGTTCACCTCGGTCTTGTCCGGCAGATCGCTGATCACCGTCTTGTCGGTCTTGAGCCGGCGCAGGATGTAGGGCTGCACCAGGCGGCGCAGCGGAGCATAGCCGCCGGGGCTGCCGGCCAGGCGCTTGGCGTAGGCGGTGAAGGGCTTGGCGGCGCCCAGCAGGCCGGGATTCACATAGTCGACAATCGACCAGAGATCGCCCAGGCGGTTCTCCACCGGCGTACCCGTCAGAGCCAGGCGCGAGGCGGCCTTCAGAGCCTTCGCCGCCTTGGTCTGCCGGGTGCCGGGATTCTTGATCGCCTGCGCCTCATCCAGGATCGCCAGCCGCCAGGTGGTGGCCGCGATCCACGGCAGGCGGTGCAGGGCGCCGTAGCTGGTGATGATCAGATCGCAGGCGGCGATGCGCTCGCCGGGCAGGCGCTCCAGGTCGGTCGCCGGGATCTCGGACCCGTGCGCCACCAGGATGGTGAGACTGGGCGCGAAGCGGGCTGCCTCCTGTGCCCAGTTCGCCAGCAAGGATGCCGGCGCCACCAGCAGGCTCGGCGCCGTCCCCTCGGCCCGCTTCCTGACCAGCAGCAGGGCGAGCACCTGGATCGTCTTGCCCAGGCCCATGTCATCGGCCAGGCAGGCGCCCAGACGCAAGCGAGTGAGCAGGTGGAGCCAGCGCACGCCCACTGCTTGGTACGGTCGCAGGGTTGCGTGCAGGTCCGGTCCCGGGTCCACCGCCGCCAGACCCTGCGGGCTGCGCAATCCGGCCAGGGTCTCGGCCAGCCACGGTCCGGCGGTCACCTGCGCCCAGTCGGGCACGATGGCGGCATCGGCCTCGCCGGTCGCTCCGCCGGCCCCGGCGAGCAGGCGCATGGCCTCGTGGAAGCCCAGACCCTCGGCCTGGGCCAGGTGCTCGACCTCGCGGAAGCGGGCGAGGGTCTGCTCCAGCCGGGCCTGATCGACCTCGACCCAGCGTCCGCGCAGCCAGACCAGCCCCTGGCTGCTGGCGAGCAGGGACTTCACCTCGGCGGCGGTGAGCGGTTCGCCGTCCAGGGCCACCGACACCGAGAAATCGAGCAGCGCATCCTGGCCGAGCCGCGACGGCGACTTCCCGCCCACCGTGGCGCTGACCGTCGGCCGCGCCGGACGGTTCGCCCGCCAGGTCGCCGGCATGCGCACGACCACCCCGGCCTGCTCCAGGCGGGGGACATCGTTCAGCAGCACCAGCGCCTCGTTCGCGCTCCAGCGCAGGGGCTGGAATATCTCACGGCGGTCGATCAGTCCCTTGAGCCAGACGCAGTGCTCGGCCGCCCTTTGCAACGGCGCCAGCAGGGCGAGCAGGCGTTCCTTGTCGGCAGCGGCCGCGTACTCGCGGAGGGCCTCTCCCAACGGCCGGTGCTTGGCCTTCCCCTGTGCCGACAGGCGCGTGCTGTAGGTGGCCAGGAAGGCGAAAGGGAACTGCTCGTCCTTGCGGTTCTCGGCCAGATGGAGATGGACGCGCCCGACCAGGTTCCAGGCCGGGTTGCGCGTCTTCATGTAGGCATCGAGTCCCTCGCCGCTCTGCCGCAGATCGTCGTGCAGGGCCTGGTCGAGGTCCGACCACAGGCGTTCCAACACCTCGACGGACAGGTATTCGGCTCCGGCCATCGGAGGTGCCGACCAGACCAGGGTCTGGAGTTCGCCCGCATCCGGCGCCGGCACCCGACCCGGCGCACCACCCCCGGCATCGGGCGTGGGCATGGTGCAGAGGGCGGTCAGGTAGCGCACCGCCAGATCCCGCCACCACGCCGACACCGGCGGCAAGGGCGTGCCGACCTCCTCGGCGCCCAGGGTCAGTAGCAAGGCGCCCGAACCGTTACCCAAGGCAGCGCCCATCACCAGCCGGCTGGCGATGGCGAACGGCAGGTCTGCGGTGTCCGATGGGATCAGCGTCAGGTGCCCCTGCGGGGTCAGGGCCAGCGTGTGGGCGGGTTCCTGCGTCATGCGGCTGCGCCAGTCAGGTGGGACATGCGTTTGCTCACCCTTCCATCTCGCCGCCGCCGGTCGGGGCCGGCAGTCCCGCCACCACCTCGGCATCCGAGCGGTCGGGGTTGATGCAGTCGGCGATGATATGGTCGGCCAGTTCGCCGAGATACTCGGTGAGGACCTTGTTCATCTCCAGGTACTCGGGCCACAGATCCGTGTTCACCGCGATCTTGCCGATCATCAGGCAGACCGAGGTCCGGCGCATGCGCGGATGACGATAGGGCCGGTAGCCCTTCGATCGGGCAAGCGCCAGGAACAGACGCAGCGACCAGGGATTGGTCAGCGAGAAACGGAACTCGATGGGCGGATCGGCCACGGGACCGGCCTGCGGCACGCCGTCGATGCGTTGCTGGAGCCGGTCGATGGCTGCCTGGGCGGCGACGCGCTCACCCGGCGTCGTGGCACCGGCAAACAGCGATTTGATCTTGGCCAGCTTCTCTCGGATCTGGGCGTCGTCGGCCATGGTCATGTCACTCCGGTCTCGGCGTCCATCTCCCGCGCCAGGCGCGGCAGGCACTCCACCGCGTAGGCCGGCAGCGAGAGCAGGCTGTAACGCACGGGCTCACCCGTCGCTGCTTTGGTGTCGATGACCTGGACCATCGGGGCCGCGCTGTTGAAACGCGCAGCCCACGCCAGCTTCCGCTCGGCCATGAAGACGTGCAGGCTGCGCATGGCGCCGCCGGTGCCTGCCTTCACCTCGATCGGCAGCACATGGCTGGTCGGCGCCGCGAGGTAGTCCACCTCGGCGGACGATGACCGCGCCTCGCGGGACCAGTACCACAGCGCCGGCTCCTCGTTCCCGTGGCCGATCAGGCGCAGGAGTTGGCCGACGGCCTGCTCGGCGATGGCACCCTCGTTCACGAGGGCCAGATCATCGGCCCGCTCCAGGGCGGCGAGGTCGAGGCGCAACGCCGAGCTGGCGAGCCCGACATCGAGGTGGATCACCTTCGTCGTCTTCAGGTCGGCCCCGGCACCCAG
>CAMCAC010000137.1 GCA_945872305.1 Candidatus Kuenenia stuttgartensis
AGGGCGGGAGATCACGGAGGGCCACGGAGATCCTTTAGAAATGCTCCGCGGCCCTCCGTGATCTCCCGGACTCCTGTAAACCTCGAAATCCGTATGGTGAGTCGCCAAACACCGTTGGGGTTAGGGCCGACCCGCGGTCCGCTCCAGCACCTTCAGCACCACCTTGAGATCCTCCCAGCACGGCTTCTTGGCGGGTGGATTGCGCAGCAGGTAGGCGGGGTGGAAGGTGGGCACCAGGGGGATGCCGTTCCAGTCGAGAATCTGACCGCGCACGCTGGTGATGCCCTTCTTGGGATCGCCGGTCATCGCCCGCAACGGGGTGTTGCCCAGGGTGCAGATCACCTTGGGCTTGATCAGGGCGAGCTGGCGGTGCAGGTAGCCGATGCAGGCGGCCATCTCCGCCGGCTCCGGGGCCCGGTTGCCCGGGGGCCGGCATTTCACCACGTTGGCGATGAACACCTGGTTCCGGGCGAAGCCCATGGCTTCGATCATCTTGGTCAGGAGCTCGCCGCTGCGGCCGACGAACGGGCGGCCCTGGGCGTCCTCGTCGGCGCCGGGGCCTTCGCCGATGAAGACGAGCTCGGCCTGGGCGGCGCCCTCGCCGGGGACGGTGTTGGTGCGGCCGGCGCACAGGCCGCAGGCGCGGCAGGCGGCGATCTCGGCGGCGATGCGGTCGAGGGATTCGGGCATGGTGGGATCGATGGGCGGGGCCGCGGGGGCGGCGGCGGGGGCCGCCGGCGCGGGGCGCGGGGCGGACGGGAGGGGGGCGGGGGCCGGCACCACGCCGCCCCGGGGATAGGCCTCGACGCCGAAGCCCCGTTCGAGGAGCAGATGCTGGCGGAGGGCGTTGGCGAGCTGGCTGCGGTCGTCGTCCATGGTCAGCCTCCCTGCAGTTCCAGCCGGCGGCGGGCGCTGGCCCAGACCAGGCCATTGGCGCTGCGCAGGATCACCCCCCAGCACAGGGCCAGGAGCAGGGCGTGGGTGAAGGTGGGGTGCAGGCCGCCGTCGAGCCGCCCGACCCAGGCCAGGGTCGGGTAGAACGAGATCGCCGCGAACGGCAGCCAGGCCAGGGCGTCGTGCAGCCAGCCAGGCAGGAAATGGAGCGGTACGAGCAGGCCGGAGAGGAGCATGAGCAGGTTGCGCTTCAAGGAGAGCAGCCCCTGGGTCGATTCCAGCCACACCGCCATGGTCCCGGCCAGCAGGTTCAGCTCGGCGTTGATCCAGAACGCGCCCAGGAACAGGAGCGGGAACTGCCACCAGCCGTCGCCGACCGGGGCCTGGACCCCGAAGAGGGGGACGATGACCAGGGCCATGGGAGCGGTGAAGAAGACCAGGCGGAAGGCCGTCTCGCCGGCGGCCTGGCTGAGCCACTGCCCGTGGAACGAGAGCGGCTTGAGCAGGTCCAGGGCCACGTCGCCACTGGTGATCCGGGCGCTGATTTCGCTGTCGGTGTTGGTGAAATAGGCGGCCCGGGCCATGTAGCCGACCGCCAGGTAGGTGGTGAAGGCGGACAGGGTCAGACCGCCGATCAGGCCGCCGGCCTCGGGCGGCAGGTCGGCATAGATCGCCTTCCAGATGAAATACTGGCCGGCCACGAACACCGCGTAGGTGGCGATGCCGGTCACATAGCGCATGCGGTACGCCATGAGCTTCATCAAGGTCAGCCGCGCGAGCCACCAGTATGGCGCCATCGTGGGGATCCTGGGGCCGGGCCCGGCCCGGAAAGCCATTTGCCCGGCCCGGCCGGGGCGGCACCGTGCCGCACGATGTCCGGCATCCTCGATGAGATCGTGGCCCACAAACGCGCGGCAGAGCTGCCGCGCACCCCGCCGGTGGACCGGGCGGTGCTCCGCGACCTGCCGCCGTGCCGGGGCTTCGCCGCCGCCCTACGCCGGCCTGCGGGCCAGCCCGTGCGGGTCATCGCCGAGTGCAAGAAGGCCTCGCCGTCGAAGGGCGTGATCCGGGCCGACTACGATCCGGTCCTGATGGCCTTCCACTATGTCCTGGGCGGCGCGTCCTGCCTGAGCGTGCTTACCGACGAGCGCTGGTTCCAGGGCCACCTCGACCACCTGAAGGCGGTCCGGGCCCAGGTCGCGATCCCGTGCATCCGCAAGGATTTCATCGTCGACGAGCGGCAGATCGCCGAGGCCCGCCTGGCCGGCGCCGACGCGGTGCTGCTCATCGCCGCCTGCCTGGGCGACGGGGAGCTGCGCGATCTCCAGGGCTTTGCCAACGAGATCGGCCTGGATGTGCTGGTCGAGGTCCACGACGCCGACGAGGCGGCCCGGGCGGTGCGCCTGGACTGCCCGCTGGTCGGGGTGAACAACCGCAATCTGCGCACCTTCGCCGTGGATCTGCGCACCACCCTCGACCTCGCCCACGGCCTGGTGGACGGGAAGCGCACGGTGGTCGGCGAGTCCGGCATCGAGACCCGGGACCACTGCTGCACGCTGGAAGATGCCGGCATCGACGCGGTGCTGGTGGGCGAATCCCTGATGCGCAGCCCCGACCCGGTGGCGGCCCTGCACCGCCTGCGCGGCACGGTGGCCCGGGGGCCCTGATGCGCGTCCTGGTCGCCGACGACGATCCGGTGACCAGGCACACGGTGGCGGCGCTGGTCCGGGCCCACGGACATGACCCGATCATCGCCCGGGACGGGGCCGAGGCCCTGGCCCTGCACGAGGCGGATCCCTTCGCGGTGGTGGTCACCGACTGGCATATGCCGGATCTCGATGGCCTCGGGCTCCTGGCCCGCATCCGCGCCGGCGACCGCGACCGCTACACCTATGTGATCATGCTCACCGGCACCGGCCGCGAAGCCGCCGCCGAGGCCATGGAGGCCGGGGTCGACGACTTCCTGGTCAAACCGGTGGCTCCGGCGGAGCTGGGGGTCCGCCTGCGGGTCGCCGAACGCATCGGCGCCATGCAGGAGCGCATCGCCGCCGCGGGGCGCCAGCTGGATCGGGATCTGGCGGCGGCGGAGAAGCTGCAGCGCGGCCTGCTCCCGACCCAGACCCCGCCCGGCCTGGGCATCGAGGCGGCGTGGCGCTTCGCCCCCTGCGGCCGGGTCGGCGGCGATGCCCTCAACCTCATCCGCCTCGACGAACGCCATGCGGCCTTCTACCTGTTGGATGTGGTCGGCCACGGCATCCCCGCCGCCCTCCTCGCGGTCCAGGTCCACCGCCTGATGTCGCCGTTGATGAGCGCGTCGAGCCTGCTCAAACGGCCGCTGCAGGGCCCGCCATGGTACGAGGTCGTGCCGCCCCGGCAGGTGATCCTCGGCTTGGCCGACCAGTTCCGCGCCGCGTTCGACCGGATGGAGGCGTTCACCCTCTGCTACGGGGTGCTCCACATCGACCGGCACGAGGTCGAGATCGCCAACGCCGGGCACCCGGTCATCGTCCACCGCCAGGCTGGCGGCTGCGCGGCCATCGACATGCCGTCGTTGCCGGTTGGGTATTTCCCCGCCGAGCAGATGGATCCACCGACCGTGCGCCTGCGTCTGGCTCCCGGCGATGCCCTGATCCTCGCCTCGGACGGCCTCAGCGAGGCCCTGCGCGCCGATGGCGAGGAGTTGGGCGTCGACCGGCTGATGGCCGCGGCGGCCGGCGCCGGCGACGATGCCGGGGCCATCGCCGAAGCGGCCATGTCCGCCGCCATCGTCTGGCGCGGCGCCCCCGCCACCGACGACCAGACCGTGCTGGTCCTGCATCGGCCGGGATGATGCGCTGGTGGATCGCCTGTCTGGCGTGGCTGGCGGCCTCGCCCCTCGCCGCCCATGTGCTGTGGATCATCCCCGGCGAGGTGGCCGTGGGCGGCGAGGGCGTGGCGGTGATCCTCCGCCTGGAACCGTCCCAGGCCCAATCCCTGGCTCCGGGCCGGTGGATCCCGGTGGCCCCGGCGCTGCCCGGTGGCGCCACGGTGGCATTCATGCCCGGTGGCGCCTGGGATCCGGCGGCCCTGCCCGGCGCCCAGGAGGCCATCGTCCGGGGTCTGTCCCTCGATGGGCGTGCTCCGGACGGGGTGGAACGATTGCCCGACGCGGACGGCCGCATCGTCCTGGTGGCCGCCTGGAAGGGAGGCTCCGGCGACCTGCGCCTGACCTGCCGGCTGTGGGAGGGGCAGCCGGTCATCGCGACCCTCGATCTGCTGGTTCTCGGGGTGCCCGGCCGGGACCGGCTCCAGGTCCTGTGCGAAGGTTTCCTGCCGATGGAGGCCCCGGCCCTGGCGGCCACCGCACCGGCGGCGCCGGAGCCCGGCGCCCTGGCCACCGCCGGGCACATGGTCGGACAGGGCTTCCTCCACATCGTCCCGCACGGCCTCGACCATGTCCTGTTCGTCCTCGGCCTGTTCCTGGCGGTCCGCCGCTGGAGTCCGCTGCTGCTCCAGGTCACCGCCTTCACCGCCGCCCACACCCTGACCCTCGCCCTCGCCGCCTCCGGGGTCCTGGTCCTGCCGGCGCAGCCGGTCGAGGTCCTGATCGCCGCGTCGATCGCCGTGGTCGGCATCGAGAACGCGTGGCGCCCGGAACCGGGCCGCTGGCGGATCCTGGTGGTCTTCCTGTTCGGACTGGTCCACGGTCTCGGCTTCGCCGGGGTGATGGGCGAGCTCGACTGGTCCCAGGAGCGGTTGGTCCCGGTGCTGCTCGGATTCAACCTGGGCGTCGAGCTCGGCCAACTCGCGGTGGTCGTCGGCGCCGGGCTCCTCCTGGCGTGGTGGTGGTCCCGTCCCTGGTACCGGGCGGCGGTCGCCATCCCCGGCAGCCTCGCCATCAGCGCGGTGGCCCTGGTGTGGACCGTGCAGCGCATCGTCGGGTGATCCGGAACCCCGCCGGCTTGCCGGCGCCGGGCGGGCCCCAGGCTGCGCGGCCCGGAGCGACGCCATGGGCAAGAAGTCCGCCTTCATCCACAAGCACTTCCTTCTCGAGAACGCGCAGGCCGAGGCGCTGTACCACGAGTACGCCAAGCCGCAGCCGATCGTCGACTACCACTGCCACCTCGATCCGGCGGAGATCGCCCAGGACCGGCGCTGGGAGAACATCAGCCAGATCTGGCTCGCCGGCGACCATTATAAGTGGCGGGCGATGCGCACCAACGGGGTGGACGAGTCGTTCTGCACCGGCACCGCCACCGACCGGGACAAGTTCGACGCCTGGGCGGCCACCGTGCCCAAGACCCTGCGCAACCCGCTCTACCACTGGACCCACCTGGAGCTGAAGAAGCCCTTCGGCATCGACGACCTGCTGCTCTCCCCGGCCACCGCCGGCGAGGTCTGGGAGCGCACCGGCGAGCGTCTGGCGGACAAGGACATGTCCTGCCGCGGCATCATGGCCGCCTGGGACGTGAAGGTCGTCTGCACCACCGACGACCCGGTGGACAGCCTGGAGCATCACGCGGCCGTCACGGCGGAAGGCTTCACCGCCTGCCAGGTGCGCCCCACCTGGCGCCCGGACAAGGGCATGGCGGTGGACGATCCGGTGGCGTTCAACGCCTGGACCGACCGCCTCGCCGCGGTGAGCAAGGTGAAGATCAAGGATCTCGACGACTACCGGAAGGCCCTCGCGGTCCGCCACCAGTTCTTCCACGACCACGGCTGCCGCCTGAGCGACCACGGCCTCGATACGGTCTACGCCACGCCCTACACCGAGAAGGGTCTCCAGGCGATCTTCGCCAAGGTCCGCTCCGGCAAGACCCTCGACCAGGTCGAGCGCGACCAGTTCAAGAGCGCCATGCTCTTCGAGTTCGCGATCCAGGACCACGCCAAGGGCTGGGTCCAGCAGTACCACATCGGCGCCATGCGGAACAACAACACCCGCATGTGGAACACCCTCGGCGTCGACAAGGGCTTCGACTCCATCGCCGCGGTCGACTACGCGGCACCCCTGGCCCGGCTGCTCGACCGCCTCGACAGCACCGACCAGCTCGCAAAGACCATCCTCTACAACCTCAATCCGCGCGACAACGAGGTGCTGGCGACGATGATCGGCAACTTCCAGGACGGCAGCACCCCCGGGAAGCTGCAGTTCGGCTCCGCCTGGTGGTTCCTCGACCAGAAGGACGGCATGGAGAAGCAGATCGACGCCCTGAGCTGCCTCGGCCTGCTCTCGCGCTTCGTCGGCATGCTCACCGACTCCCGCTCGTTCCTGTCCTACAGCCGGCATGAGTACTTCCGGCGCATCCTCTGCCAGCGGCTCGGCGACGAGATGCGGCGCGGCCTGATCCCCGACGACCTGTCCCTGGTCGGGCCGATGGTCGCCGACATCTGCTACGGCAACGCCGCCCGCTACTTCGACTTCGGTCTCGCCGATGGCACCGGCCGCGGCAAGGCCAAGGTCGCCAAGAAGGGGAAGGGCTGACATGGCCGCCGTCGTCGAGCAGCGCGATCCGGGTGCCGAGCCGGTCCCCGCCCCGCGCATCCGCGCCTTCGAGCGCCTGGGTTTCGGCATGTTCGTCCACTGGGGCCTGTATTCCCAGCTCCAGCGTGGCGAGTGGGTGTGGACCCACCACCGGATGAAGGGCAAGGACTACCTGCCGCTGTTCAAGGGCTTCACCGCCGCGGATTTCGACGCCACCGCCCTGGTCCGCCAGGCCAAGCGCGCCGGCTGCCGCTATGTCGTGCTGACCACCCGCCACCACGAGGGCTTCTCGCTCTACGACACCCGCGGGCTCAACACCTTCGACGCGCCCCACAGCCCCGCCGGCCGCGATCTCGTTGCCGAGTTCAGCGCCGCCTGCGAGGCGGAGGGCATGGGCAAGTTCTTCTACCACACGACCCTCGATTGGTGGCACAAGGATTTCGACGCGCCGGGCCGGTGGAACGCCTACCTGGACTACCTGAACCGCTCGGTCGACATCCTGTGCACCCGCTACGGGAAGGTCGACGGCCTGTGGTTCGACGGCAACTGGGCGCGCAAGGGTCGCGACTGGAAGGAGGACGCGCTCTACAAACTCATCCGCCGCCGCCAGCCCGAGGCGATCATCGTCAACAACAGCTCCACCGGCGCCCTGGGCGCGGAGTGCCACCCCGAAGTGGACATCCGCACCTTCGAGCAGGGCCGGCCGACCCGCCCGGACCGGCGTGGCAAGACGAAGTACACCGCCATCGAGATGTGCGACACGATCCACAGCCACTGGGGCATTTCGACCGAAGACTTCAGCCAGCAGGCCCCGGGCGCGATGATCGAGAAGCTCGCCCTGTGCCGGAAGGTCGGCGGCAACTACCTGCTCAATGTCGGCCCGACCCCGGGTGGCGCGATCCCGGCCTACGACGCCGCGCTGCTCGACATCGTCGGCCGCTGGACCGCCATCAACGACGAGGCCCTGCACGACGCGGAGCCCACCGCCCTGCAATGCCACGGCCAGGACTTCGTGCTGCGCAAGGGCAAGGTGTTCTATTACTTCGCCCATCACCTGGAGATCCACGAGAATGTGCATCTCCACAGCGGCGACGGCGCCGGCCCCAAGGCCGTCCTCGGGGCGCTGCCGCCGGTGAAGCGGGTGCGTTGGCTCGACAACGGCGAGGACCTGGCCTTCACCCAGGCCAAGGCGCCGGCGCTCAAGCCCGCCGCCGGCCGCCAGGACCGCCCGGCGGAATCCCTGTTCGCGTTCCGCGCCACCCGCTGGCCCTATGGCCGCAACCAGGTGGTCCGCGTCGCCCGCATCGACACCTGACCTGCCGCCGGCCGGACCGCCGGCCGGCTGTCCGGCTACCCGCGCAGGTCGAGGGTGAA
>CAMCAC010000138.1 GCA_945872305.1 Candidatus Kuenenia stuttgartensis
TGCGCCCCGCTCACCGCCGCCCGGGATCTCGCCTGGCTGCAGACGCACGGGCATCTGCGCCGGCATGCCGGACCGGGCCGGCGCTTCGACTGGTTCACCGCGCCCTGAGGCGTTCTCAGCCGTGCCGCGCGTGCTGCACCACCCACTGCCGGGGCGTGCAGCCGTACTGCCGGCGGAAAGCCCGGGCGAAGCTGTCGGGATCGGCGAAGCCGCAGGAGGGGCCCACGTTGGCGAACGGCCGGCCTCCGTGCCGCAGCATCTCCGCCGCAGCGCGCAGGCGCTCAGCCCGGATCCACGCGGCGGCGGTGCGGCCGGTGCTGCGCACCAGGGCCCGGTCGAGGGTGATCCGGCTCACCCCCAGCCGGCGGGCGAGTTCCGGCGCCCGCTCCTCGCTCCCCAGGTGGTCGCGCACCAGGGCCTGGAAGCGCGATTCCAGGCTCTGCGCCGCCGGGTCCGGAGCGAGGATGGCGGATTGGGCGCGCAGCAGGAGATCGGTCAGATGCACGGCGACCCGCTGGCGGTCGACCAGGGAGCGCCACCAGCGCTGGGCGATGGCGATGAGTTCGGTCCGCCAGGGCGCTGCGGCACCGCCCTGCCAGAGCCGCAGGTCGGACCCGAGCATGCGCGCCAGACCGGGCCCTCCATCGAGATCGAGCCGGTAGCAGAACGCCCCGCGGGCGATGCGGATGCGCGCGCGGTGGGCTGCCGGCAGCACGACCAGCACCGGCGGATCCAGACGACGGTTCCCGCCGTCGAGCACCGTCACGGCGCCATCCTCGACGAGCAGGATCCGCAGCCCATCCCCCGCCAGGGGCTCGACCACCGCCGCCGCCAGGACCCGCCATTGGTGGCCATCGCTGATGACCGGCAGGCCGATCCGCACGACCGGAGGGGATGCCATGGGCGCCATCCTCGCCGGCCCGCCGCCGGGGGCCAGGGGCCGGCGGCGGCGGCCTGATCAGGAATGCCGTGACGGATGGTTTCTGCCGGAGGCGGTCCGACCGTCCGGGACCCAGCATCGGATCATGCTCCCCGTCATCACGACCTCGGACCTGACCCTCGACCGGGCCCTGCGCGCCGCCCTCGGCGATGTGGTGGGCAACATCGTCCCCACCGGCGTCGGCCTGCTCGACCCCGGCACCCCGGCGCTGATGGCCGGCCTGACCTACGAGGCGTGGACCCGCGACGCGGCGATCAACTCGTGGAACATGCTCAACGCAGTCGATCCGGAGACGGCGCGCAACACGCTGAAGGGCGAGGTGCTGCGCGACGGCGACGGCTACCGCCTGCGCGGCCAGTACTGGGATGCGGTGGTGTGGGTGATCGGCGCCTGGGACCACGCCCTGTGGACCGGCGATCGCACCTTCCTCGCCTTTGCCCGCGAGGTCTCCGCCGCCTGGCTGGCGCGCATGGAGCGCGAGGAATTCAGCGCCGACCTCGGCCTGTTCCGCGGCCCGGCCTGCTTCCAGGACGGGGTGGCCGGCTACGCCGACCGCTACGCCGACGCCGGCGGCAAGTCCTGCATCCTCGACTGGCTGCACCACCACCCGCGCGACCGGCACCCGGTCGGCATGGGCATGCCGATGCACAGCCTGTCGACGAACTGCCTGTACTACCACGCCCTGACCATCCTCGGCGAGATGGACCGCTGGCTCGGCCGCACGCCGGATGCCCACCACGCGGCCCTCGCCGCCCAGCTGCGCGCCGGCATCCTCACGCACCTGTGGCTGCCCGAGCAGGGCCGCTTCCGCTACATGGTCGATCCGTGGGGCGCCGACGACCGACAGGAGGGCCTGGGCCACGGCCTCGCCGCCCTGTTCGGGCTGATGCCCGAGCGCAGCCTGGGTCGGCTGGCCACCACGCCCGCGGGGCTGCCCTGCGTGACGCCCGGCTATCCGCGTTACGACGGCCTGGGCATCGGCCGCCACAGCGGCCTGGTCTGGCCCCACGTCGAGGGCTTCGTCGCCGAGGCCGCCGCGCGCACCGGTGAGCCGGAACTGGCCTGGGCCACCGTCGCCCGATTCGCCCAGCGCGCCCTGCGTGACGGTCATTACACCGAGTGCTACCATCCGCAGACCGGCCTGCCCGACGGCGGCGTGCAGGAGATCACCGTCGGCGCGCCCGAGGACTGGCACTCCTGGTGCATCGGCCCCCAGGTCGGCACCGCCCAGGGCCATCCTGTCCACGCCTGGCAGAGCCAGCCGCGAACCACCTGGGGCGCCACCGCCCTGTGGCGGCTGGCGATCCGCGTCCTCGCCGGCCTCGACCCGCGCCCCGACGGCCTGCACATCAACCCCTGTCTGCCGCCCGATGCCGGCCCGATGCATCTGCGCGGCATCCACTGGCGCGGGGCCGTGCTCGACATCCGCATCGATGCCGGCACGCGGCACCGGCTGATGGTGGACGGTCGCCCGACGGCCGCGATCGGCCCCGATGCGACCGGGGCCCTCTCCATCCACCTCGTGGCCGGATGACCAGGCGCCCTGGTGGCGGGCGGCCGGGACTTGGCCCCGGCTGGGCCGGGGCAGCATCGAGAGATGCCTATCGTCTTCGACATCGCCTCCCGCACCTTCTTCCTGAACTCGGGTGGCGCGACCTACGCGCTGGCCATCCATCCCTCGGGCCTGCTCCAACATCTCCACTGGGGCGCACCGCTGCGCGCCCAGGGCCTGGCCCTGATCCGGCCGGACGACCGCAGGCCGTACACCGCGGTGAGCGCCGACGGCACCCACTGCCCCGAGTCGATCGCCCTGGAATATCCGGTGTACGGCCATGGCGACTTCCGCTTCCCGGCGGTGACGGTGCGCCAGGACGACGGACATCAGCTGCTGGAGCCGGTCTACGCCGGCCACCGCATCGTGGCCGGCAAGCCGCGGCTGGAGGGGCTGCCCGCCACCTACACCGAATCGGACGCCGAGGCCGACACCCTGCTCATCACCGTGCGCGATGCCGTCAGCGGGATCGAGATCGAGCTGGCCTACACCGCCTTCCGCGACCATCCGGCGATCACCCGCTCGGCCCGCATCGTCAACCGCGGCGCAGCGGCGGTGAGCCTCGAACGCGCCCACAGCGCGGTGTTCGACCTGGCGGGATCCGACTACGAGCTGCTGCACCTGAGCGGCGCCTGGGCGAGCGAGCGCAGCCTGTACCGCACCCGGCTGCGGCCCGGCAGCCAGGGCGTGGAGAGCCGGCGCGGCGCCAGCGGCCACCACCACAACCCGTTCATCGCCCTGCTGTCGCCCGGCTGCGACGAGGACCACGGCGAGGCGATGGGCTTCAGCCTGGTCTACTCCGGCAATTTCGCCGCCGAGGTCGAGGTCACGGCCTTCGGTTCAGCGCGGGTCGGCCTGGGCATCAACCCGCACGAATTCGCATGGCTGCTGGAACCGGGCGCGTCCTTCCAGGCGCCCGAGGCGGTGCTGGTGTGGTCGGGCGAAGGGCTCGGCGGCATGTCGCGCGCCTACCACCGCCTGTACCGCACCCGCCTGGTGCGCGGCCGCTGGCGCGACGCCGAGCGACCGATCCTGATCAACAACTGGGAGGCGACCTACTTCGACTTCACCGCCGACCGCCTGGACGGCATCGCCGCGCGCGCCGCCGCCATCGGTGTCGAGCTGTTCGTGCTCGACGACGGCTGGTTCGGCCGCCGCAACGACGACCGCAGCTCGCTCGGCGACTGGGTGGTGGACCGCGCCAAGCTGCCGGCCGGGCTCGACGATCTGGCGCGCCGGATCACGGCGCGCGGCATGCGCTTCGGCCTGTGGTTCGAGCCAGAGATGATCTCGCCCGACAGCGACCTGTACCGCCAGCATCCCGACTGGTGCCTGCATGTTCCTGGCCGCGTCCGCACCCAGGCCCGCCAGCAGCTGGTGCTGGATTTCTCGCGCCCCGAGGTGGTCGCGCATATCGGCGACGCGGTGGCGGCGGTGCTGCGCAGCGCCCCGATCGCGTATGTCAAGTGGGACATGAACCGGACCCTCACCGAGATCGGCTCGGCGGCGCTGCCGGCCGGCCGCCAGCGCGAGACCGCGCACCGCCACATCATCGGCGTCTACGCCCTGATGGAGCGGCTGACCAGCGAGTTTCCCGACATCCTGTTCGAAGGCTGCGCCGGCGGCGGCGGCCGCTTCGATCCCGGCATGCTGCACTACCAGCCGCAATACTGGACCAGCGACAACTCGGACGGCTACAGCCGGCTGAAGATCCAGTACGGCACCAGCATCGTCTATCCGCTGTCGACCATGGGCGCGCATGTCTCGGCGGTGCCCAACCACCAGGTCCACCGCACCACCCCGCTGCGCTTCCGCGGCGATGTGGCCGCCTCCGGCAACTTCGGCTACGAACTGGACCTCGCCGCCTGCCCCGACGCCGATCTCGAGGAGATGCGCCGGCAGATCGCCTTCGTCAAGCGCACCCGCGCCCTCATCGCCAGCGGCGACCTGTACCGCCTGGCCAGCCCGTTCGCCGGCAACCTCACCGCCTGGATGGTGGTCGCCCCGGACCGCCGCCGGGCGGTGGTGTTCGCGTTCCGCGGCGCGGTCGAGCCCAATCCGCCGCTGCCGCGCCTGCGTCTGCGCGGCCTCGATCCGGCGCTCGACTACCGGCTCGACGGTGGTCCGACGGTGTCGGGTGGCGACGCCTTGATGGCCGCGGGCCTCGACCTGTGGTTCGCCCAGGGCGATTTCACCAGCAAGGTCTTCGAACTGGTCGCAACCGGGCCGGTGCCGGAGTGAACCGCCCCGCGGAGCCGCCATGCCGGCCTGATGGCGGAACGATGCGCGGACGGGATGCGCCGCAGCCGCCAGTTGACGGTGATCGTGCCACCGCCCACGGTTCCCGGCCCCACGCCAGCCACCGCATCGCCGAGTGACCCCATGAGCACCTACGACATCACCGCCTTCGGCGCCGTCGCCGACACCGCCGTCAACTCCGCCGCCGCGATCCAGAAAGCGGTGGACGCGGCCCACGCCGCCGGGGGCGGCACCGTGCTGGTGCCGGCGGGCAAGCGCTTCATGTGCGGTTCGATCGTGCTCAAGAGCCGGGTCCGCCTGCACCTGGAGCCGGGCTCCGTGCTCCTCGCCTCGGCCGACATCGGCGAGTATGTGAACTACAGCCATCTGGAACTGTTCCGCAAATCCGACTTCTGCCGCTTCTGGATCTTCGCCCTCGACGCCCAGGAGGTGACCATCGATGGCAGCGGCACCCTCGATGCGAACTCGCCGGCCTATGTGACCGAGCGCCTGGAGAGCCACACCAAGGCGCGCAATCCGCGCGCCCAGTCGGTGGTCTTCCTCGGCTGCCAGGACGTGGTCCTGCGCGGGATCCGCATCATCAACACGCCGTCCTGGGCGGTCCGCCCGGCGGGCTGCGACCGGGTGCTGATCGATGGCATCACCATCCTCAACGATCTCGGCCTGGTGAACTCCGACGGCATCGATGTGGACTGCTCGCGCTCGGTGCGGATCAGCAACTGCCACATCGAGGCCGGCGACGACGCCCTGAGCATCAAGGGCCGGCGCGAGATCGCCGCCAAGTACGGCCCGTGCGAGGACATCGTCATCACCAACTGCACCCTGGAGTCGCACTGCTGCGCCTTCCGCCTGGGTTGCGAGTCATTCGTGGATTTCCGCCGCATCGTGTTCAGCAACTCGACCATCCGGCGCAGCCACCGCGGCATCGCCATCGATTGCCGGGACGCGGCGGTGATCGAGGACATCCTGATCACCGACATCGCCGTGGACACCATCCACAGCCACCGGGTGTGGTGGCACGAGGGCGAGGCCATCTGGATCAGCCAGGTGCCCTACGTGCCCGGTCACTACGGTGACGACAGCAAGGTCGCCCGGCTGCGCAACATCGTCTTCCGCAACATCGCCATCACCACCGAGCAGGGGGTGTACATCCAGGGCGCGGACGGCGAGCACCACCCGTCCGACATCCTCTTCGAGAACGTGCATGTGCACATGCGCAAGCACACCAAGCATCCCTGCGGCTTCATGGATCCGCGCCCGAACCGGCCCGGGTTCCTGGTCGCCGGCAGCCGCGGCATCGAGGAGGAGACGCCCTGGGGCAGCCTGTTCCGCCACGATCTGCCGGCGTTCTTCCTCGACCGGGCGAAGGACATCACCTTCCGCCGCTGCCGGGTGACCTGGGCCGACGGGATGCCGTCGGTCTACAGCCACGCCCTGGAGGCCCATGAGGTGCCCGGCCTGGTGATCGACGATTTCCAGGGCGAGGCCGCCCGTCCCGACCTGTCCGCGATCCGCGTCGAGGGGCCGCAGCCGGTCATCCGCTGACGGTGCCGAGCCCGTCCCGGTAGAGCCACGCTCCGTCCGTGGCGCGGACGAAGCGCGAACGCTCCTCAAGCATCCCGGTCCGGTGCCGGGCGCGGAAGTGGACCTCGCCGGTGCGGTCGCCGGGGCCGCCGTCCACGACCGCCAGGATCTCCAGCCCGCACCAGCCGGCGGCAAAGGATGGCTGCAGGTCGCGCACCGAGGTCCGCGCCCGCAGGTGCGGATGGCTGGTGCGGATCAGATACGAGGCATCGGCCCGGGCAAAGGCGCTGTAGCGGGAGCGCATCAGGGCCTCGGCGGTCGGGGCCTCGCCGCCGGCGTGGTAGGGGCCGCAGCAGGCGGCATAGGCGCCGCCACCGCAGGGGCAGGGATCATCGCGCATCGCGGAGCACCATGCACGCCCGCCGCCGCCGGCCAGGGCCGCCGGTTGCCCCGGCGCGGCTTCCGGCCAAGCACGGGCCCGTGCGAACGGTCCTGCTCCTCCTGGCGGCCGCGCTCCTTGCCGCCGGTGAGCCGCTGCATCTGGTCGCCATCGGCGACAGCCTGACCGCCCAGCGCCACCTGCCCGAAGCCGTCGCCGAGGGTCTGCGCGGGGATCCGCGGTGGAGCGCCGTCGACCTCATGATTCTCGCCCAGGGTGGCGCCACCCCGGCCCAGATGCTCGACCGCATCCGCTCCGCGACCTGGGCCCTGCCCGCGCCGGCCACCGGGGCCCGCCTGGCCATCATCCTGGCGGGGACCAACGCCTATGACGAGGACGCGGTGCTCGCCTTGGCGCAGACCGTTGTCGCCGCCGGCTGGCCGGTGGCGGTGCTCGCCACCCCGCCGCGCCGGCATCCCCGCGGGGCCACCGCTGCCGGCTACGGCCCGCCCCAGGCCAACCGCGACTTCAACCGCCGCCTCGCGGCCCTGGTCGCCCCGCCCATCCGCTGGATCGACGCCCGCGACGCCCTGCGGGAGCCCGGCCGGGACCCGGCCCAGGGCGACTGGCTCGAACCCACCCTCGCCGCCGACCACACCCATCCGACCCCGGACGGCGCCCGCCGGTTCGGCGCGGCGGTGGCGGCGGCCCTGATCGCCCCAGATGATGCCCGGAAGGAAGGTCGGCGCAGATGAAAATTGCCGGTCGGCAACCGGCCTGTCGCTGCACCATACCATGCACCAAATGGGTCGGCATGGACCCGTCGTCCATGCTGGCGCCGCCGCCCGTCCCGCTTCCCATGCTGCCCGCGAAGGAGCTTCCATGACCGACCTGATCCGCGGCGAGGAATGGCGCCACGTCACCCCCATCGACCAGGCGGACCTGGCCGGCTGCCCGCCGGATGCGGAGGTCCTGGCCGAGGCGAAGCGGACC
>CAMCAC010000139.1 GCA_945872305.1 Candidatus Kuenenia stuttgartensis
GGGAGGGCTCCTGGTCGGCGCGGTGGCCATCCACCGCACTGCCCTGTCCCTGTGGGAGCGCCGGGCCGCGGATGCCGATCCCGCGGTGGCGGTGCGCGGGCGCCGGGCGCTCGCCCTGGTGGCGGACCTGCGCGGCCTGGGCGTGCCCCGGGTCGAGATCGACGACACGGAACTGCCCGGCCACTCGGATCCCACCGACGCGGCCCTGCGCCTGGCCCGCCTAAGCAACGCCCGGGTGGTCACCGCCGATCCCGCCGCCGCGGACCGCTGCCGGGCCGAGGGGCTGCGCCCCCTGCACCTGCCCGCCCTGGCGGTGGCCCTGTCGCCGGTGGTCCGGCCCGGGGACACCCTCGATCTCGCCATCGTCCGGGTCGGCGACGGCCGCAACCAGGGCGTGGGCTTCCTCGACGATGGATCCATGGTCATCGTCAACGGCGCCGCCGAGGCGGTGGGCCGGGAGATCCGCTGCGTGGTCCAGCGCCTGCATCCGACTGCGAACGGTCGGATGGTCTTCGCGGACAAGGTGGCCTGATGGTCAGCCCGGGCATGCGGCGCTACGCCAAGCGGACCGATGCCCAGGCCACTCTCGTCGGGGAACCGGGCTCGGCGCCGGTGGATCCCGAGGCCCTGTTCGGCCGCAGGGCTCCCCTGCGTCTGGAGATCGGCGCTGGGCACGGGGAGTTCGTCTCCCAGATGGCCGGCGCCCACCCGGACCACGATTTCATCGCCAACGAGTTCGAGCACATCCGGGTGACCAAGATCGCCCACAAGTGCCTGAAGTCGGGGGTCACCAATGCGCGCATCTTCGCCGGCCCGGCCGAGACCTTCCTGCCCCGGCTGCCCACCGGGGCGTTTGAACGCATCTACATCCTCTTCCCGGACCCCTGGCCCAAGCACGGCCATCGCCGGCGCCGGCTGGTGAATCTGGCCTGCCTGCGCCAGCTCACCCGGGTCGCCGCCCCGGGCTGCCGGTTCGTGTTCGCCAGCGACACCCACAACTACGCCTGCCAGGTCCTCTCCAACCTGACCCTGCTGCCCGGATGCTGGCGGAATGTGCAGGCTCCGGCGGGCTACCGCATCGACATCCCGACCCGCTTCCCCACCGTCTTCGAACGGCACAAGAAGGCTGAAGGCTGCACCATCATGTACGTGATCCACGAGCGCACCGGATCGCCGGCCCCATGAACCACCTCGCCGCCCGCCACGCCATCAGTGCGATCCTGACCGGGCAGGCCTCGCACACCCGGGCCCTGGCCCTGGTCACGGCACTCCGCCTGGCCGACCACGGGCCCAGCGCCCTGGCCGACGCGACCTTGGCCGCCGCCCTGGTCCTTCCCGCGGATTCCGGACCCCTGCGCCCCCATCCCGCCAACCAGGAACCGGTGCCCGCCACCGGGGACGGCTGCTGGACCAGCCTCGCCCGTCGCTGCGGCGAGCAGCCCGCCCACCTCGGACACGGACTCGCCTTGGCCGCCGGTCTCGCCCGGTTGTGGCCGTCCGCCACTCCGGACGAGCGGCCGTTGTTGCGCACCCGCTATCTGTCGGGGCTGCTCCAGACCACGGCCCCCCTGGGCAGTTACGCGACCCGGGACCAGCTCCGGGCGGCGACCCGGGATCTGCCGACCAGCGCCGACGAGGGCCCCTTCACCGCCGCCGCCCTGGCGGACCTGCCCCACATGCCCCAGGCATCGGATGCCCACCGGTTGGTGGCAGCGTTATTGACCGATGCGGGCCGGCTCGCTCCGGTCGCTTCCGCAGTCGCCACCATCGCTTGTCGTGCGGTCGGCTCCGGCAGCCGGTCCCCCCAGGCGGAGGACGCCATCCTCGCCGCTCTGCTCCTCCGCCATCCGGGGGCACTGCCGCCCGAGGACCAGGCGCTCCTCATCCTCCAGGCCGCCCACCAGGCGTGGTGGGCGACTTCCGGCAGCCGGCCCAGCGAGGAGATCGCCGCCGACATGACCTTGGCGGAGGCGGTGCGCTCCAGCCGGGTGGTGAATGCGCGACGGGCCGGTCGCCGGGCGGTCGCCGAAGGCCGCTTTTGGACCGAGGTCCCGCCCTTGGCCCAGGAGATCCTGAGTCATGGGTCGAGTGGCTGGGTCCGCCCCCTCGCCCTGCTTGCGGAAGTTCCTGTGGATCACCAGCCACCACCGGAACTTGCGGCCGCCATCTGCGCCGGCCTCGCCCGGGCCTGGGCCGTGGCCTGAACGGTTGAGCAGAAACCCCTGACTTGATCCATCATTCCATCGCGATAGAGCGATGGACATGCACGCCGCCCACCTGCTCCGGCTTCTCGCCGACGATACCAGATTGCGGTTGCTCCATCTGTTGAGCGACGAACCGCTCACCGTGGCCGAATTGCAGGACGTCACCGAACTCGGCCAATCCTCCATCTCGGGCCACCTCGCCAAACTCAAGTCCGGCGGATTTCTCCTCGACATCCCCGAGGGGCCGAGCCGCCGCTACCGCCTGCGCGGGGATCTCGCCCCCCTCGCCGCCCGGCTTTGGACCGAGGCCAGGACCGCCACCCGGGATGACCCCGCGGTGACCGCCGACCGGGGCCGCCTGGACCAGGCCCGCACCCGCCGGGGCCGTTCGTGGATCGACCGGGTCGCCGGCAGCCTGCACCGGGAATACGCCCCCGGCCGCACCTGGGAGGCCCTGGCCCACGCCGCCTTCGCCCTGGCCCGGTTCGGCCGCTGCGTCGATGTGGGCGCCGGCGACGGCGCCCTCTTGCCGCTCATCGCGCCGCGCTGCTCGGATCTCGTCTGCGTGGAACCCGCCGATGCCATGCGCGCCGCCGGCGAGGCCCGGACCCGGGAACTCGGCCTGTCCGCCCGCTGGCTCGCGGGTGGCGCCGAGCGGCTGCCCCTGCCCGACGGCGACCGCGACACCGCCCTGCTCTTCCACTGCCTGCAATACTGCGAGCGCCCGGAACAGGCCATCCGCGAGGCCCGCCGGGTGGTCCGCCCCGGCGGCACCATCTGCGTGCTGACCCTGGCCGCCCACGACCACGCCGAGGCCGAGGGCTTCGGCCACCGCCATCGCGGCTTCGTCCCGGAACACCTGCGCGGCTGGCTCGGTGCCGGCGCCGAATCCCTGCTCCTGCCCGCGGAACACCGCCCGCCCGGCTTCCAACCGCTCCTCGCCTGGACCCACGCATGACCGACCACGGCCAACCCGGACACCTCTGCTCGGCCGCCTGCCCGCACCACGGCGGCGTACCGCGCATCCCCCTGGGGCTGAACTGGGACCACCGCCGCTACCCCCGCGCCGAGCGGGCCGCCGCGTTTCCGTACCTGGGCGCCCTGCGCGACCGGGTGCTGATCTATGACGGCGGGTTCGGGTCGGTGCTGCTGTCGATGGATCTCAACCCCGGCGACCTGGGCACCGGCCAGGCGGACGGCTGCGTCGAGATCATCCATCGCACCCGCCCGGACATCACCCCGGCCATCCACCGCCAGTATCTCGAAGCCGGCGCCGATGTGATCGAGACCCACTCGTTCAACGCCATGCCCCATGTGCTGGAGGACTCCGGCCTGGGCGCCGAGGCCGAGTGGTTCGCCCAGGAGGCCGCCCGGGTCGCCCGGGCCGCCTGCGATGATTTCAGCACCCCCGACCGTCCGCGCTTCGTCGCCGGCTCCATGGGCTCTGGCACCAAGATGCCGTCCCTGGGTGCGATCACCTTCCGCGAACTGCTCGAAAGCTACCGGGTCGGGGCCCGGGGCCTGATCCGCGGTGGCGCCGATGTGATCCTGATCGAGACCGCCCAGGACATCCTGCAGGTGAAGGCCGCCGTGCTCGGCGCCCGCGACGCCATGGCGGATCTCGGCCGCGAGGTCCCGATCCAGGCCCAGGTCACCATCGAGACCCAGGGCACCATGCTCGCCGGCACCGACATCGCGGGTGCGCTGGCGGCCCTCGAAGCCCTGCCCATCGACGCCATCGGCCTCAACTGCGCCACCGGTCCCGACCTGATGGACCAGCATATCCGCTACCTGGCGGAACATGCGACCCGCTGGGTGAGCTGCCTGCCCAACGCCGGCATCCCACGCAATGTCGGCGGCAAGGCGGTCTACGACCTGACGCCCTCCGAACTGGTCCGCTGGCACGAGAAGTTTGTGAAGGACTACGGGGTGAACATGATCGGCGGCTGCTGCGGCACCACGCCGGCGCACATCCGCGCCGTGGCCGAGCGCCTGCACGGCAAGGCCCCCGGCCACGCCCGCCGCGACCGGCTCCCGTCCCAGCTCTCCAGCCTGTACACCGCCACGCCGATCACCCAGGACGCCGGCGTGCTCATCGTCGGCGAGCGGACCAACGCCACCGGCTCGAAGGCGTTCCGCGAACTGCTCTTCAAGGACGACTGGGACGGCATGGTCCACATGGCCCAGGAGCAGGTCGCCGAAGGCGCCCATGTGCTCGATGTCTCCGTGGCCTGGACCGGCCGCGACGAGCGCCGGGACATGCGCGAGGTCATGGGCCGCTTCGCCAAGGCGGTGCAGATCCCGATCATGGTCGACTCGACCCAGATCGATGTGATGGAGATCGCCCTCCAGCACCTCGGCGGCCGGGCGATCATCAACTCGGTGAACCTGGAGGACGGCGAAGAGAAGTTCGACGCGGTCTGCCGGCTGGCCAAACGCTACGGCGCCGCCCTGGTCGCCCTGACCATCGACGAGGACCGCGAGGCTGGCATGGCCAAGTCGGTGGAGCGCAAGATCGCGATCGCCGAGCGCATGTACCGGCGGATCACCGAGGTCCACGGCCTGCCCGGCGACGGCATCCTGTTCGACCTGCTCACCTTCCCGATCACCCAGGGCGACGAGGACACCCGCAAGCTCGGCCTGTGGACCCTGGAGGGCATCGCCGAGGTGAAGAAGCGTCTGCCCGACGCGGGCTTCGTCCTCGGCCTGTCGAACATCTCGTTCGGCGTGAAGCCGTATGCCCGCCAGGTGCTCAACTCGGTCTACCTCGACGAGGCGATCCAGCGCGGGCTGACCGCGTCGATCATGAACGCGTCGAAGATCCTCCCGATGAACCGCATCCCGCCGCGCGAGATCGAGATGGCCCGGGATCTGATCTATGACCGTCGGCGCTTCGCCGCCGACGGCTCGGTGGAGCACGATCCGCTGTTCGTGTTCGTGGACCACTTCACCAACGCCGCCGGCGCCGCGGTGGCGGCGGCGGATCCCTTCGCCGGGCTGTCCACCACCGAGCGCCTGAAGAAGCGCATCATCGACGGCAAGAAGATCGGCATCGAGGCGGACCTGGAACAGGCGATCAGTGAGGGCATCGCCCCCCTCTCAATCATCAACGACCACCTGCTCGACGGCATGAAGACCGTGGGCGAACTGTTCGGCAGCGGCAAGATGCAGCTCCCGTTCGTGCTCCAGTCCGCCGAGACCATGAAGGCCGCGGTCCGCCACCTGGAACCGAAGATGGACCGGGTCGAAGGCCGCCACAAGGGCTGCATGGTCCTGGCGACGGTGAAGGGCGATGTCCACGACATCGGCAAGAACCTCGTCGACATCATCCTGTCGAACAACGGCTACAAGGTCGTCAACCTGGGCATCAAGCAGCCCATCGACGACATCCTCGCCGCCTGCGAGAAGCACCGGCCCGACGCCATCGGCATGTCCGGCCTGCTGGTGAAATCCACGGTGGTGATGAAGGAGAACCTGGAGTACATGGCCGCCCGCGGCATCCACCGCCAGGTCATCCTGGGCGGCGCCGCGCTCAATCGCGCCTTCGTCGAGAACGATCTGCGGACCATCTACCAGCAGCCCGCCGAAACCCCGTCCGCCGGTCCGGCCCCACTCCCCCATCAGGTGTGGTACGCCTCCGACGCCTTCGACGGCCTCCAACTGATGGAAGAGATCTGCGGCCACTGCCCGCCGGAGCAGCGCAAGCTGACCAGCAAGACGGCCCGGGTGGCGACGGTGAAGACCGCCCATGAGATCCTCGAAGAGAAGCTGCGCATCGGCACCGCCTATGTCCCCTCGGACATCGGCCCGGCGAAGCGCATCCCCAAGCCCCCGTTCTGGGGCCGCCGGCTGGTGGGCCCCGAGGAGTTGGACCTGCCGACCCTGGTCGCGCACATCAACAAGAACGCCCTGTTCCGTGGGCAGTGGGGCTTCCGCCAGGGCCAGGAACTGACCAAGGAGCAGTGGCAGGCGATGGTCGACGAGAAGGCGGTCCCGGTGCTCAAGCGCTGGACAGAAAAGGCCCTCGCCGACCGCATGCTCGAACCCCGGGTCGCCTACGGCTACTGGCCGTGCTACGGCGAGCGCAACGACACCGTGGTGCTCGACCCCGACACCGGGGCCGAGATCGCCCGCTTCAACTTCCCGCGCCAGATGGGCGAGACTTCCAAGCACCTCTGCCTGTCCGACTTCTTCCGCCCCAAGGGCGCGGATCCGGTCGGCGATGAGCAATCCTGGTTCCCCGCCGCCGCCTGGGCCGCCGGGGCCCGGGACGTGGTGCCGTTCCATGTCGTGACCATGGGCGCCATCGCCAGCCAGCACTGCCAGCGGCTGTTCAAGGCCGACGACTACCAGGAATACCTCTACTTCTACGGCCTGTCCGTGGAATGCGCCGAGGCGCTGGCTGAATACTGGCACAAGCGCATCCGTCAGCAGCTCGACATCAGCGGCGCCGACGCCCTGACCATCGATGGCCTGTTCACCCAGGGCTACCAGGGCAGCCGGTACTCGTTCGGCTACCCCGCCTGCCCGCGGATCGAGGACCAGGCCCAGCTCGAACGCATCCTCGGCTGGCGCGACATCGGCGTGCACCTGAGCGATGAGTTCCAGCTCGACCCGGAGCAGAGCACCAGCGCCATCATCCTGCACCATCCGGAAGCGCGCTACTTCAACTTGTGACCGCGGGAGCACCATTCTGCCGGTTGGAAACCGGCGGTCCCAAGAGCCGTCACCCGGGACCGCCGGTTTCCAACCGGCCTGATCAACCGACATCCCTGGGTCCACCCGAATCAATGGGCAAGGGACCAAGCCCAGAACCCCAGTCCGCGTAGTGGCTACCCCTTCGCCAACGCCCCGGCGAGCCGCTCCGCCTCCCGCTCCGGCCGGCGCCACCAGGCGACCGGATGCAGGCGGAGGAGCCGCCAGCCGAGACCTTCGAGCACTTCCGGGGCCAGGCGCTCCCGATCCCGCAGTTGGGCGTCGGCGCCGAGGCGGGCGGGATCGAACAGGCCGAGACCGTCCACCGCCCAGCCCAGGCCCGGCACATCCGCCAGGGGCCGGCCGGCGGCGGCGGCGAGCCGGCGGACCAGTCCGCGTTCCGGAGCCGGTTTCCAGGCGGTGGCGGGCACGCCGTCCCGGCAGGCGGCAAGGAATTCCCGCAGCATCTGCACGCCCGGGGCGCTGGCGCCGGCGAGATCCTCGGGGCGCAGGCCGGTGAAGACGCGCTGACGGCGACGGGCGCGGGTGATCAGCACATTGAGCCGGCGCTCGCCGCCGTCGGCGCTCAACGGACCGAACTGGAGGGCGAGGCGGCCATCCGCGTCGCGGCCGTAGCCCACCGAGATGAGCATCGCGTCCCGCTCGTCGCCCTGCACGCTCTCCAGGTTCTTCACAAACGCCGGCTCGTGGGGGTGCGACTCCCAGAACGCGTTGAACCCGGG
>CAMCAC010000140.1 GCA_945872305.1 Candidatus Kuenenia stuttgartensis
GCCCCGGGCCCGGGCGATGGCCCCGGCGGCGCCGACCGCGTGGCGGCCCTCGGCGAGCTGGCGCGCCAGGGCTTCGATGTGGCGGGCGAATGACGCCCGGCGCTCACGCCGGGGCGTCTGTCGCCGACCGAGGTGGGCGGCGAGGGCGAGCAGGGCGATCACCGCCAGACTGATGAGATGCCAGGTGACCACCGCGAAGGGGGCCTTGGTGAAGAGCATGGCCATGGGGTTCACCTGGTCAGGATCGTCACCGCGCACCCGCAGGCGGCGGACCCAGGCGGCGGTGGGTTTGCCATCGTCCCCGTGCCAGCCGATGATCTCGTCCACCAGTCCGCCGGCGAGCCGGCGGGCCGCCGGATCCGGCATGGCTCCGTCGAGGAGCGGCAAGGCGTGGGCAACCACCACCAGCCGTCCGGATCCCATCGGGATGGCGATCGCCCAGTCCTGGCGGCGACCATTGGCCAGGATGAGGGTGGCCAGGGGTTCGCTGTCCTCGGCAGCCAGACCCCCGCGGGCAGCCATCACCGCCGGGACGGGCGGATCGCCGAGGCCGAGGATCCGCACCGGCTGCTCATCCTGGCCACGCACCCGCTCGAACCACGCGGTGGTGGCGGACGCCGCGGGGCTGTCCGCCTCCCGCACGGCGCGCGCCTCCAGCCGGTCGGCAAGATCCTTGAGCTTGGCCGGGTCCGCGCCGTTGGCAGCCTCGGCCCGGGCTTCTGCCGCCCAGCGGCGACACAGCCATTCAGCAAGATCACCATCACGCAGGACCAGGACCACCTGCCGGCGGTCGTCTTCCAGCCATGTCTCGATCCAGTCCATGGTCTCGGAGTCGGGCAGCCAGCCATCCTGGGCGGCGTGGATGATCAGGTCGCAGCCCGATTCCAGGCGCGGGCTCAGGGCGGCGCTGCGCCGGATTTCCGCCCGGGCGGCGATCAGGCCGTCGAACACCCGCAGCCCGTTCACGCTTTCGCCGTCCTTGGTTCCATAGGCGGTGTCGAGGTCGTTGCAGCCCACCAGGATCAGCAGCGCGAGGGCCGCAAGCAGCCGCATCATGGCGCGACCTCCACGCCCCGGGCCAGGGCCACCGCCCGGCGACCTTCGCGGTCGAGGTGATCGACCCGGACCCGGTCGATGGCCTGGCGGCCGAAATACACCGCCTCGAATGTCGCGACGATGGCTTCCACCGCCGGCACCGCGGCGTCGCGCCCGTGGGCGTCGGCGGCCCAGCGGCGCACTGCGGCCACATGGACGCGGTTGGTCGCTCCGCGCTCCAGGCGCAGCACCTGGGCCCGGTCGAGGGCGAGCAGGGTGCGGACATAGATCCACACCGCCGCCCGGGCCCAGTCCCCGGCGGCCATGGCCTCGCGCAGGGCCTCGTCCGGATCCCGGTCGTCGTGGGCGAACGGCAGGTGGCCGATGCGCGCCGCCGGCGTGGCAGGTCGGGCCGCGCCATCCCGCTCCTCCGCTTCGGCCGCTTTCCGTTCGCTGAGCAGGCGGAACGCCACCAAGGCCACCGCCACCGCCAAGGCGACGACCAGGACCCATGCCAGTACCGAGACATCGAAGGCGCCGCCGCCCCCGCCGCCGGATGCCGGCGGTGCCAGGGCTTCCGGAGGCTTGGGCACCTCGATCCGTCGCCAGTCGTCGCGCTTGCCATCATACCACGGCGGGGCGTGCCCGCGCAGGAGGTCCCGGGCGGGATCCGCCGATGCCTCGACCGCCGGCTCGGCGGCGCCCAGACCGGCCAGCACGACCAGGAGGAGGAGGATCCGGCTCATGCGGACCCCGTGTCGAGCCGGGCAGCGGTCCGCCGCAGGTCGAGGTCGATGGCCCATCCTTCGGCCCGGGTGCGCAGATCGATGTAGGCGAAGAAGCGGACCACGCCCAGATAGGCCACCGCTGCCCATACCGCCACCTGCACCGCCGGCGAGGCCCCCGGGTCCGCCGCCGAGGTCCATTGCTCGACCTGCCACGGATCCGCATGGATCAGCAGGCCGAGGACCGCCTCCAGGGTGCCGACCACCAGCACCACCGCCCCGGCGAGCACCGGGATCCCGAGGAGCATGAGCACGGGGCCGGCCCCGGTGTCGGCGCCGCGCAACGCCCCGGCCCGGCGCCACGCCGCGGTGAAGCCCTGGCCCTCCAGGACCAGGGCCTCGACCAGATGCGACGGCCAGGCCAGGAGCACCGGCGGGACCAGGGCGAACAGGCCGCGCAGGACGCCCGCCACCAGGAGCACCGGCGTCCGCTTCCAGGCGGTGAGCAGGGCCCGTCCCGCATCCGGCCGGTGGTCGAACAGGGCTTGGCCGAGAAAGGCGGTGAGGGGGGCGGTTGCCACGGGCACCTGGGCTGCGACCAGGAGCATGTAGGGGAACCAGCGGGCCCAGGCGGCGTCCTCGTCCACGGACGGGGCGCTGCCCGAGACCAGCCACGCGTCGAGCAGGGCCCAGGGCAGCGCCCCGGCCACGGCCAGGAACGGGATCGCCAGCCAGTGGCGGCGGCAGACCAGCAGGGCCAGATCGACGATCTCGACCGGCGTGCGCTGGCGCAGGACCACGGTGGCGGCGTCGAGGTTCATGCCCGCCCTTCGATGATCTGCATCGCCCGGGCCCGCCGGCCGAGCACCACCACATAGAGCACGATGACGACCATCGAGAGGACCATCACCGCCCGCTTGGCGGCCAGGGGCAGTCCCGATGGCGAGATGAAGGCCTCGATCGGTGCCGCCAGGGCCACGGATCCGGCGGCCACCGCGAGGATGGGTACCGCCTGGTCCGCAGCCCGGCGCAGGGATGCCCCCATGCTGAGCCCCCCGGTGGCGACCAGCCCGAGCCCGAGGCGCAGCCCCGCCGCCCCGGCGCAGGCGATCCCCCCAAGTTCAAAGGGCCCGTGCGCCGAGACGAACTCGGCGAAGTGGTCCGACACCGGCGCCCCGGCGGCGAGCATGAAACCGAACACGACGCCGAGGAACACCCCGTTGGCGAGCAGCCAGACCAGACTGCCGACCCCGGCGAAGATCCCCGAGGCGAAGCAGGCCAGGGCGATGCCGACATTGTTGTTGATGTAGAACCCGGTCATCACCGCCGCGTCGTCCGCCGTGCGGTCGGTGACCGGATCCCGGTACATGTCGCGCATGTGCTCGGCCATGTCCTCGCCGAGCCACGCGGTGGCGGCGGCCGGGTCGGCGAAACCCCACAGCGCGCAACCCAGGAACGGCAGGAAGAAGCAGGCAGCGGCGATGCGCAGGCAGGGATCCCCGTACAGGCGCGCGGGGGCATCGACGAGTACGGCACGGCGGATCCGGGCCCAATGGTCACGCAGGCGGCGATGGAAGCGCAGGGTGCCCCGGGCGACCAGCCGGTGCAGGTGGTCCACGGTCGGCTCGGGCAGCTGATAGGCCTCGGCCAGGGCGAGGTCGGCGCCGACCGCCCGCAGGTGGGCCGCAAATCGCGCCGGTGCGGGATCTGGCGATGGTGGAACCTCCCGCGGCATGCGGCCGTCGTCGCACCAGGTCTCGAACATGCGCCAGGCGGCACGGCGGCGTTCCAGGTAGACCGCCGCCCGCGATGTGGCCTGCCCCGCTCCGGCGCCCACATCGGACTCCGACAGGCGGAGATGCACCGCATGCAGGAATCGATCGGGATCGTCCGGCGGCTCAAGACCGAGCCGCCGGGCCAGGATGCGGGCCAGGGGTTTTGCCATCTCCACCCGCCGGGCCGGATGGAACCGTTCGCGTTGGGCGGCCCAGGCGGCGACCGCCCGCACTCCGGCGCCATCGACCAGGCGGACGACTTCCGCCGGCAGGGCGGCGGCGAGGGTGCGTTCCACCTCGCCGGCGGGCTTGCCCGGGGGGCGCGCCGCCGCCCGCTCATCCTCATAGATCACCAGGGTGCCCGCGGCGAGATCCCCGAGACGCTGGAAACGGCGGGAGGCGACCATGGTGGCGACCGCGGTCAGGGCGCTGGGCAGGGCGTCCGCATAGCGCAGCAGATTGCGCAGCAGACAGGCACCGAAATCCGCCGGCAGCCCATCGTCGGCCACCACCCGGATGCCGAGGGCCCGCTTCCCCGGGGTGCGCCCGCCCCACCGCCACTCGAACACGGCGCCGGCCAGCCAGGAACCGGCGAACCACAGGATGAGGATGATCCCGAAGGCGAAGGCCCCGGAGATCAGGTACAGGACCAATCCGGCGACGATCAGGACGGTGAAGAGCGCCGTCATGTCGATCAGCCACGCGAGCAGCCGGGCCACCGGTCCGGCCAGGCGGAAGCGGAAGGCCGAATGCTCGGCGGTGACGACCGCCAGGGTCGTATCAAGGGCCGGGATCCCGCTCACGGGGGCGCATGCTGCCCGCAGCAGACGCCTGCCGCAAGGGTGCGACGCACGCCAGTGCCGGATCCTTGCGGGTGCTGGGCGCGGGTTTAGCACCTGTCATGGACCGCAACGACCCCTACGCGCCCCCCGAGCATGGTCTGCACCACAGCGACCCGGAATCCGAGACGGGATGGAAACCCCTTGGATTCTGGGCCCGGGTCCTCGCCTCGATCATCGACAACATCCTCATCACGGTGGTCATGGTCCCCTTGGCCATCCCGGCCATGGCCCTGATGAACGGGGTCGAGCATGGCGAAGTGATCTGGCAACTGATCGCCAGCCTGATCGGTGCCGTGGTGGTCATCGCCTTGTGGACGACGGTGGGATCGACCCCCGGCAAGATGGTCCTGAATGCCAAGGTCCTCGACGCCAAGACCATGCGGCCGCCCGGGGTGTGGCGCTCCACCGGCCGCTATCTCGGCTACCTGGTGTCGGCGTTGCCCCTGGGACTCGGGTTCCTGTGGGTCGCCTGGGACCGGCGCAAGCGCGCCTGGCATGACCACATCGCCGGAACCGTGGTGATGCGGGCGGTGCGTCCGCCGATACCCACCAGCGGGTGACGCCTACCCGCCCCGGGCCCAGCCGCGCAGGATCGCGCGCAGGAACCGGCCGGTGTCGGTGAGGGGATGCATGCCGCTCGGCTTGTCGCCGTAGATGGTCCGCACCGGGACCTCGCGCAGCCGCCAGCCCTGGCGGCCGGCGCGCACGCACCATTCCGTCTCCAGGTCGTAGCGGCGGGAACGCAGGCCGAGGGCGAGGATCCGTCGTGGATCGGCGCAGCGGTAGCCGCTCTGGCTGTCCCAGGTCCGCCGGCCGGCGGCGAGGGTGACGATCAGGCTGCCCAGGCGGTTCGCGCTCCGGCGATGGAACGGCTGGCAACCCCGGTCCCGGGAGCGGGCGCCGATGACCAGATCCGCGCCGGCGTGGGCGGCGGCGGCCAGGCGCCAGATCTCGTCGGGGTCATGCTGGCCGTCACCGTCGAGGAGGATCACCCGGGCAGCACCGGCGGCGATGGCGGCGTGGCAGCCGGCCAGGATCGCGCCGCCTTTGCCCAGTCCGATGGTGCGCAGCACCGTCGCCCCTGCGGCCCGGGCGGTGGCGCCGGTGTCATCGGAGGAACCGTCGTCGATCACGAGCACCGGCACGGCTCGACGACGGAGCCCGGCGACCACCGATGCGATGCGCGGAGCTTCGTTGCGGGCCGGGACCAGGGCCAGCCAGGGGGTCAGGCGGGTCGCTCCATCATCACCGAGCGGATCTCCGCCTCGGCCACCGGCTGGCCGTCGACGGTGACCGTGGCGTGGCAGGCGCTCATGGCGCTGCGCAGGCGCAGCACGTTGATGGTGATGCGCAACTGGTCGCCGGGGCGGACCGGGCGGCGGAACTTCACCTTGTCGACGGACATCAGGAACGGGACCTTGCCGCCGGCGCCGAGTTCATGCAGCAGGAGCACGCCGCCGACCTGGGCCATGGCCTCGATGAGCAGGACGCCGGGCATCACCGGCATGCCCGGGAAGTGGCCCTGGCACCAGGGTTCCGAGACGGTCACGTTCTTGAGGCCGACGATCCGCTGGCCGGGATCGTACTCGACGATGCGGTCGACGAGGAGGAACGGATAGCGGTGGGGCAGCAGTTCCAGGATGCGTTGGATGTCGAAGACCACCGCCGGCCGCTCGGCCTTCTCGATGCGCCGGTTCAGCTCCTGGACCAGGAGCATGTTTTCCCGGTGGCCGGAACGCACGGCGACGATGTGGGCGTTGAGCGCACGGGCGGAATGGGCCAGGTCGCCGATCAGGTCGAGGACCTTGTGGCGCGCGGCCTCGTCACGGAAGCGCAGCACGGTGCCGATGACGGTGGTGCCGTCGTAGACGCAGGTGTTGTCCGTGGTCGCACCCTTGCCCAGGCCCGCGGCCCGCAGCATCTCGACCTCCTTGGCCATGCAGAAGGTGCGGGCGGCGGCGATCTGGCTGCGGAAGGACTCCGCGCCCAGTTCGACCTCGACCACCTGGGGACCGCCGAGGGCGCCGCCGTGGTCATCAAGGGTGTAGGTGATCTTCAGGCCGTTGGCATAGGGCAGGGCGACGATCGAGGTCCGTCCGTCGCCCACCGCCACCGGCTCGGTCACGGTGAACGACCGCCGGGCCACCGGCTGGTCCACCAGGCCGGCGGCGAGGAATGCCTCGACGAAGTCCCGGGCCGAGCCGTCCATGCCCGGCATCTCCACCGCGTCCATTTCGATCACCAGGTTGTCGATGCCCAGGCCCTGGCAGGCGGCCAGACAGTGTTCCACCGTATGGACCTCGACCTCCTGGCCGCCGATGGTGGCGACCATGGCGGTGCGCCGCTGGCGCTGGCACAGGCGGTCGGGATGGCTGGCGATGGCCGGGCGGCCCGCCAGGTCGGTGCGCACGAACACCCGCCCGGTGTCCGGCGGGGCGGGGCGGAAGACGACGGTGCACGGGGCGCCGGAATGCAGGCCGATGCCGGTCAGGGTGGCCTGGGTGGCGATGGTGCGCTGCTGGCTCACGACGGATTCCCCCCCAGCCGGCGTTCGAGCTCGGCGACCCGGGCCTGGAGATCCTTGATCACCGCCAGGGCCGCGGGCAGGCGGCGGGCGGCGACCTCCTGGGCCTGGTTGACCTTGATCTCCTGGGCCGGGCTGCCGCGGACGATGGCTCCGGGCGCGACCGCCTTGGACACGCCGCTCTGGGCGGTGACCACGGCCTTGTCGCCGATCACGATGTGACCGGTGATGCCGGCCTGGCCGGCCAGGGTCACATGGTTGCCGAGCCGGGTCGAGCCGGCGATGCCGACCTGGCTGACGATGATGCAGTGTTCGCCGATCTCCACATTGTGGGCGATCTGCACGAGGTTGTCGATCTTGGTTCCGCGGCCGATGCGGGTGCGGCCGAAGCGGGCCCGGTCGATGGTCGCGTTGGCGCCGATCTCCACATCGTCCTCGACCACGACGATGCCGACCTGGGGGATCTTCTGGTGCACCCCGTCGACGGTGGTGTACCCGAAACCGTCGCTGCCGATCACCGCGCCGTTGTGTACGACGACCCGATCGCCAAGCCGGCAGCGTTCGCGCACGCTGCTCTGGGGATAGAGCGTGCAGCCGGCGCCGATCACCGCCCCGGCGCCGATGGTGGCGTTGGGGTAGATGACCGAGCCGTCCCCGATGACCACGCCATCGCCGATCACCGCGCACGGACCGATCGCGACACCGGCACCGATGCGGGCATCCATCCCGACCA
>CAMCAC010000141.1 GCA_945872305.1 Candidatus Kuenenia stuttgartensis
AAGCCCCAGTAAACGGCGGCCGTAACTATGACGGTCCTAAGGTAGCGAAATTCCTTGTCGGGTAAGTTCCGACCTGCATGAAAGGCATAACGAGTTGGGCACTGTCTCAACCAGAGACTCGGTGAAATTGCAATATGGGCGAAGATACCCATTTCCCGCAGCAGGACGAAAAGACCCCGTGAACCTTAACTGTAGCTTGATCCTGTGTTTCTGTGATCCATGCGTAGGATAGGTGGGAGGCTTTGATCTCGTGGTTCCGGCTACGAGGGAGCCATCGGTGAAATACCACTCTTGGATTATGGGAATTCTAACCGGCACCGTGCAGGTGCTGGAACACGGTCAGGCGGGCAGTTTGGCTGGGGCGGCTTCCTCCCAAAGAGTAACGGAGGAGCGCAAAGGTCGGCTCAGTACGGTTGGCAATCGTACGTTGAGTGCAAGAGCACAAGCCGGCTTGAATGCGAGACAGATACGTCGAGCATATCGGAAACGAGGCTCTAGTGATCCGGTGGTTCCATATGGAAGGGCCATCGCTCAACAGATAAAAGGTACTCCGGGGATAACAGGCTGATTTCGCCCAAGAGTCCCTATCGACGGCGAAGTTTGGCACCTCGATGTCGGCTCATCTCATCCTGGGGCTGGAGAAGGTCCCAAGGGTATGGCTGTTCGCCATTTAAAGAGGTACGCGAGCTGGGTTTAAACCGTCGTGAGACAGGTTGGTCTCTATCCGCTGTGGGCGTTGGACAATTGACGGGACCTGACATTAGTACGAGAGGATTATGTTGGACGCCGCTCTGGTGTACCGGTTGGACCGCCAGGTCCATTGCCGGGTAGCCACCGGCGGACGGGATAAACGCTGAAAGCATCTAAGCGTGAAGCCCACCCGAAGATGATTTGTCCCTATGACCCCCCTCGAAGACTACGAGGTTGATAGGGTGGAGGTGTACGCGCGTATATCTAAAGGCGCTTAGCTGACCACTACTAATCGGGGCATCGGCTTGTCGTGTCATGTCTGTCTGTTCCATGCTTCTTGCGTTGCCAAGGACTCACGTTCTTTGCAATGCACCATTCCAGGTGCCCATACCGGCAGGGCCACACCCGTTCCCATTCCGAACACGGCCGTTAAGCCTGCCAGGGCCGATGATACTCCTCTGGGGGAAAGTAGGTCGACGCCTGGATCTTCTTCGCACCGCCCGGTCTCACGACCGGGCGGTGCTTTTGTTTCTGGACTCCAGCATGACGCCGCCGGCGGGCTTTGCGCAGAGACGCGGAGCCTCGCGGAGGCCGCAGAGGTTCGATCTCTGCGGCCTCTGCGGAAATCTGCGCCTCTGCGCGCAGACGAGCCTCACTCTGCGCCTCTGCGCCCGGACGAACCGTCCACTGTTCCTCGATCCCCCTCGTTGGTGACCCCCGGGTGATCTGCCCGGTGGTGGCGATCGTGCTGGTCAGCTCCGCCGGTTCCACTGGGCGATGATGCGTGCGAGGGCGGCGACGGTCACCGGCTTGGCCACGTAGTCGTCCATGCCGGCATCCAGGCAGGCTTCACGGTCGCCGGTCATGGCGTTGGCCGTGAGGGCGATGATGGGAATCGATGGGTCCGGTACGTCACCGGCGCGGATGCGTCGGGTGGCTGTGAAGCCATCCATGCCCGGCATCTGGCAGTCCATCAGGACGAGGTCCGCCGGGGCTTCCCTCAGGGCGATCAGGACCGCCTCACCGTCCGCGGCTATGCGGACCTGATGCCCCAGCCGTTCCAGCATCGCCCGGACCACCCGTTGGTTCACGGGGTGGTCCTCGGCGACGAGGATCCGGCGTCCAGCCGGGCTGGGGGCGATCTCGTCTTCCCTGGTCGGACCAGGGGTTTGGGTGCCCGCCAGGAGGTCGCGAAGTCGTGCGCCTGATATGGGCACAGCGATGCTTCCCTCACCAATGGCCGGGTGGCCCATTGGAAGCATCCGGATCACCCGTTCAGGGCCCGTCCACATCTCCGCAGCGGCACTGAGGAGGACCAGGTCCGCTGGCCCGGAGTCGACCGGCATGCCGCCGGCGGCCGCGATCTGGCTGGCCAAGCCGATCCGTGCCTCCGGATCCGGCTCGATCACCAGGACGCGCGCCTTGATGGCCGTCCCGACGGACCCCGGTCCGACGTCGGCAGGAATGGGAAGGCGGACGGTGAACTGGCTTCCCATGCCTGGAGTCGAGGCCACCTCTACGGTTCCGCCCATGGCTTCGGCAAGCCGACGGACGATGGCGAGTCCCAGGCCGCTGCCTCCGAAGCGGCGCGCCATGGAGGTGTCGGCCTGGCTGAAGGGCTGGAACAGATGCGGTATCCGGTCCGAGGGTATCCCGATGCCGGTATCGCCAACGGTCACGGATACGCCGTGCGGATCGTCGGACCTGAGGTGTACCCAGACGCGGCCGCGATCGGTGAACTTGATGGCATTTCCCAGCAGATTGAGCAGGATCTGGCGGAGCCTTGTCGGGTCCCCGATGCGGCGGAACCTGGACCCGGTCCCCAGGTGGACGACCAGCCGGAGACCCTTTTCCTGGGCCCTGGCCGCCAGGGTGGCGATGGAAGCATCGACCACCTCCTGCAGGTCGAAGGCGATCCGCTCCAAGTCGATGCGACCGGCGTCGATCCGAGAGAGATCGAGGATATCGTTGATGAGGGCGAGCAGCGACTCGGCGGATGCCCGGGTCATGAGGGCCATGTCGCGTTGATCCGGGGTCAGCCGGCTGTCCAGGATCAACGCGGTGGTCCCGAGGATGCCGTTCAGCGGCGTGCGGATTTCATGGCTCATCGTGGCCAGGAATGCACTCTTGGCCTGGTCGGCGGCCTGGGCGGCCCGCATGGCAGTGGCCAGTGATTCTGCATGTTCCCGTTCGTTGGTGACGTCCCAGCAGGCGCCGACGGCCCGGCGGGCGGTGCCATCCTCGTCGCGCAGGGCTACGGCGGCGGTTCGTATCCGGCGGATGGCGCCGTCCTCGGCGCGGCATACCCGCGCCTCAACCTCGAACGGGACGGCTTGGGAGAGGAATGCGGAAAATGTCGCAGCCACGCGCTCCCGGTCCTCTTCCGGCATGCATGCCAACCACCCGGCCAAGGTCGCTCCGGTTCCCTGGGGGCATCCATGCAGTGACGCCATCTGGTCATCCCAGGCGAGCCTGTCCTCCTTGGGCAGGTACTCCCAGGTCCCGACGGCGGCGGCTTTCGCGGCAAGGGCGGTCCGCTCAGCGGCGATCCGGCGTTCGTCCTCGTCAGCCTGTTGCCGGCTCACGTCAAGGGCAAAGCCCAGGATGCCGGCGTCCCCATCCTTCCCGCGATGGGGGACGCGGACGGTCTCGTACCACCGTTCACCGTCGGCAGTCACCACGTGTTGGCGGAGATGGAGGGGCTCATCGCTCGCCCTGACCCGGACATCCCCCGCGTGCAACCCGGTGGTGCCGGGCGCCTCCCCGAGGTCATCGCTCCGCCTGCCGATGAGGTCCGCCGGGTCATCGTATCCCATGGCGCGGGCGAATGCGCGGTTCACCGCCGTGTAGCAGCCATTCCCATCGGTGTGCCAGGCAAGCAGCGGGAGGTGGGCGAAGAGGGCCGCCTGGATGCGTGCCCGTTCTTCGGCGACGGCCGTCTCTGCAGCGGTGCGCTGGCGAGACCGTTCCCGGGCGAGCATGAGGCCCACCCATCCGGCGAGACCGGTGATCGCGGTGAGCAGGGCGCCCAAACCGGCCACCTGTCCAAGATGATGCCCATCCGACGGGTCATCCGCCCGCCATGCGGCAACCGTCATGGCACCGGCGAGGAGGGCGCCGGCAAGCGCCGCCAGACCTGCCACCCGATGACCGCCATGGTCACGCAGCCGAGAGAGAAGGAGTGCCGCGATGATGCCGATGACGATGGTGGCCAGCACGGCCCAGGCGAGGGCGATGAGGGTGCCTGCAATGAGGTCGCGGCTGCTGTCCAGGTGCAGGACGGAACTGCGCCCAGGGATGGCGATGGGCATGGATGCCCGGATGCGCCCTCCATCCAGGCCCTGTACCTCCAATCCGGTCGCGGTCCGTCCATCGATGAAGGCCAAGCCGCCGCTCCGGGCACCGATCATTGCGAGGAGATTCTTGTCGATGTGCACCCCCATCAGGACGGCACCTGCTGCGGGACCTCCGCCCTGCCCTGTGCGGGCCGGGAAGGCGGCCGCCAGGACCAGTCCATGTTCGGTGTCCGTCAGCAGCGTTGACTGGCTGTCGAGCTCCGGAAGGGCGATGAGCGGTGCCCATGGACCGAGCCCCGGTTCCAGCAGTGCGGCAAAGGTGGCCGGGACACCGGCGATGCGGGCCGCCCACGATCGTGGGCGCCCATCCAGGCCGGTGATGGCGATGAACGCGAGATCGTTCTCATCGAGCACCACCTGGTCGAGTTCCACGGCGAATTCCGGTCGCTCGCCGAGGGCATGGGCGTAGGCATCGTCCCACAGGGACCAGTCACGGGCCAGGGATCGGATCCGTTCGGCCTGGGCGAGGATCTCCCCATGGGCCCGCTCCACGGCCACCGCTGCCTGACGCCGTTCGACCTCCTGGACATGGACGATGACGGTCAGGCGCACTGCCAGGGCGATGAGCAGTGCAGCCACCAGCACCACGCCGGCCTGGAGGGCGAAGCGCAGCGTCATGGTACGGCCTTGGCTGCGGCGATGATGTCGTCGGCGGCGGCGTCCACGGAATCCGCATCGTTGCCGGCACCGAGGGACAGGCGCAGGCTGGAAAGCGCTTCGCCGGCGGGGATCCCCAGGGCGGTGAGCACCCGGCTCGGCTCCCCGGTGCCGGAACCGCAGGCGGACCCGGCACTCGCCGCGACCCGGCGCAGGCCCGGCAGCCAGCGTCGGCCGAGCCCAGGCACGGTGACCATGGTGATCCCTGGCGCCCGTGGCGCATCGGCGCCCTGGATCACGAGCCCCGGCAGCTCCTGGCGCAGCCGTGCCTCAAGGCGGTCGCCCAGGTCCTGGAGGCGGGCCCGGACGGAGGATCCCTCCGTCCGCAGCCATGCACAGGCATCGGCCCAACCCGCCAGAGCATGGACCGGCGGCGTTCCGCCCCGGCGGCCGCCTTCCTGGCCGCCACCGGCGATGAGCGGCGGCAGGCCGAGTCCGCGCCGGACCCAGAGGGCGCCGAGCCCACCGGGCCCGTGCATCTTGTGCGCCGACAGCACCGCGAGGTCGGCTCCGCTCGCGCCCAGATCCACAGCCATGCGCAGGGGCGCCTGGCTGGCATCGAGCAGGAGCAGGGCCCCATGCCGGCGGCAGGCATCGACGACCGGCGCCGGATCGGCGATCACTCCGGTCTCGTTGTTCACGAGCAGCAGGCAGACCAGGGCGGTACGGCCATCGATCGCAGCCAGGGCTGAACGAGGGATGCGACCCTGGCGGTCCACCGGCAGGGTGCGGATCTCCCCGCCGGCACCGGCAACCCTGGCAAGGGCGGCGGAGGTGGCAGCGTGGTCGGCAGCACCGCCGACCAGGACCGGCCGCTCGGCGAGGAGCCGTTCGGCCACCCCGAAGACCGCCTGGCTGATCGCTTCGCTGGCGCCGCTCGTGAAGATCAGTTCTTGATCACGGCATCCGACCAGGCCGGCCAGGGCTGCCCGGGCGGTGGCCACCACGGCCGCCGCCGCCCGCCCGGCCCCATGGTGGCGGGCTTCGGGATTGCCCAGCCCCGCCGCCATGGCGGCCGCCACCGCCGCCTGGACCCGCGGCAACGGCGGACAGGTGGCGGCGTGGTCGAGATAGATCATCCCATCCGGCATTACCTCACTGTACTCCGCCCGGCACGCCGACACCAGTCCGCTGACGTCCCGGGCAGACGGGTCAGTCCGCCTTCACCTTGGTCCAGGTGGAGTCGAGGAGCTTGGTGGCCTTGCCCGCGTCTTCGAGGTAGTGCAGACGGGCTTTGATCTCCGCGCCGGGGTAGACCACCGGGCTGGTGCGGTCCTTCTCGTCGATCAAGGGCAGCGCGGTGGCGTTGGGCGTGGCGTAGCGCATCGCGTTGGCGTTCTGCGCGGCGACCTCGGGCAGGTTGATGTAGTTGATGAAGGCGTGGGCACCGGCGCGGTTGGGGGCCTTGGCGGTGACCAGCAGGCAGTCGACCCAGATGTTGCCGCCCTCCTTGGGGATGGCGTAGGCGAGGGTGAGCTTCTTGTCACCGGCGGTGGCCTCCTCGATGCCGCGGGCGGCGTCGCCGTTGTAGACCACGGCGATGGCGGCCTCGCCGGCCACGACCTTGTTCTTGCCGTCGACACCGCCGGCAAAGCCCAGGCTCTTGGGCGACTTCTTGGCCGCGACGAGGGCGTCTGCGGCGGCATTCAGATCGTTGGGATCGCGCGAATTCATCGACTTGCCCAGGGCGAGCATGGTGCTGCCGAGCATGGTCTTGCTCTCGTCCATCATCAGGAACGGGCCCGGTTGGAGCTTGGCATCGAAGATCCAGCCCCAGGTCGGCTCGCCGCTGACCTTGGCGGTGTCGTACATGAGGCCGGCGGTGCCCCAGAAGTAGGGCAGGGAGTAGGCGTTGCCCTGATCGTAGGGCGGGTTGAGCAGGTCCTTGCTGACATGCCTCATGTTCGGGATCAGGGCATGGTCGAGCGGGGCGACCAGCTTCAGGCCGACCAGCTGCTTGATCATCACATCGGTGGCGACGACCACGTCGTACTGGTCCGAGCCGCCGGTCTTGAGCTTGGCGAGCATGTCCTCCTGGGCCTCGTAGACCTCGATCTTGAGGGGGAAGCCGGTGGCCTTCTCGAACTGCTCGGGGATCTTCTCGTCGATGTACTCGGAGTACATGAAGACGGTGACGGGATCCGCTGCGATGGCCGGGGCCAGCAGGGCGGCGAGGAGGAGATGGCGGGTCATGGGGTGCTCCGGAGGGTGGCGCGCCGCGGGGCGAGCGCGATGAGGAGGAGGATGGCGAGGGTGGCGGCGATCACCGCCGTGGACAGCGCATGCACGGTCGGGGACAGGCCCATCCGCATCTGGCCGTAGATGTGGATGGGCAGGGTGGTCGAACCCGGGCCGCTGACGAAGAAGGAGACCATGAAGTCGTCCACCGAGAGGATGAACGCGAGGCCGGCGCCGGCCAGGATGCCCGGCCAGAGCTGGGGCAGGATGACCCGCCACCACAGACCGGCGGTGGAGCAGTAGAGATCCCGGGCGGCCTCCCACTGCTCCTTGCCGATCAGGGCCAGGCGCGATCGGACGACCAGCGTCACGAAGGCGATCTCGAAGGTCACATGGGCGATGACCATGGTGGTCATGCCGGTCTCGAACATCGGGGAGAACTGGCGCAGGATGACGAATCCGGTGATCAGGGCGATGCCGATCACGATGTCCGGGGTCACCACCGGCACGGTCAGGGCCAGATCGCTGCCCTTGCGCAGCCACTGCGGCCAGGGGGCCTTGGCGAGACCGATGGCGAGCAGGGTGCCGGCGATGGTGGCAATGACCGTGCTGACCGTGGCGACGATGAGCGAGCGCATGGCGGCGTCGGCGATCGCCTCGTTGGCGAACATCTCCTGGTACCAGCGCAGGGTGAAGCCCTTCCAGGCGTTGCTTTCCCGCGCCCCGGCGGCGTTCACCGAGCGCCAGGCCAC
>CAMCAC010000142.1 GCA_945872305.1 Candidatus Kuenenia stuttgartensis
GCCCCATCTGATGACCCGCGAATTCTTCGCCCAGTGCGCGGAACTCGTGGGCGAAGAGGGAATAGTGATGGCAAATGTGATCGGCAGCTACGGCAGCGCCAGGATCGGAACGATGATCGGGCAGCAGCACAAGGTGCTGGGCGGCGCCCTCCGCTCGATGCGCGACGCCCGGCGGTCCGATGGGACCCCGCTCCTGCCCCACGCCTGGGTCTTCCCGGTGTTCTACGCCCCGCTCGATGGCCCATCCACTTTCGAACAGAACAGGACGGGCAGCCGCAACAACATCGTGCTCGCCTCAAGGACGCCGCTCGACCCCCGCCGACGTGAGGCCGCCTGGCAACGGCTCGCTGCATACCAACCCCTTCCCGGCCTGCCGACCGGACTGTGGACCAGCCGGATGTATCAGGGTCTCGGCGAGCAGTTCTCGACCGCACTGATCCCCGCTGAGACGATTGCCGAGGCGGATGCCGCCCTCTCGTTCCGCTTCCGTCCGCACGGGGGCGGCGACGGCCCAGGTCATTACAGCGACCACCGCTCGGATGACGGAGAGGTCGTCTCCCGGATCACCAGCGCCGTCGCTGAGGCCGTCCGCGCCCGTCGTGGCGGGCTGCACACGGCGCCGGTCGGCTGGGACGGACGGGTGACCACGATCCGCCGCATCGATACCGACTGGGTCCGCCTGCCGCGGGAGGTCTGGCGTGTATCGGTCGGCTTCGCGCGCCAGCCGACGAATGGCGCCGACATGCTCGTCGGCCCGCCGGATTGGGACCCCAGCCGCGCAAGTGCGCTGTGGGCGATCCAGGACGCCCCCCTGTTCACCGACCAGAAGCCCAACGCGGACATCTGGAATCGGTGATGAGCACGGTCGTCACCGTCACCGCGAACACCCTGGTCGACCACCTCGCCAACGGTGAGGTGGTGCCGGGCGGGGTCGCCCGGGTCGGGCGGTTCACCCCGATCCCCGGCGGCAAGGGCCTGAACGTGTCCCGGGTGCTCGCCAATCATGGGCACCGGGTGGTGGCCTGCGGTTTCGCCGGCGGCGAGACCGGGCGGATGCTCGCGGATCTGGTGGCGGCGGACGGCGTGGAACCGGCCTTCACCGCCACCGGGGCCCGGACCCGGATCGGTTTCCAGGTCCAGGGCGCGAACGGTCCCACCGCGGTGATCGAAGACGGCTTTCCGCTGACCCCGAGCGAGTGCGGCCAGTTGCTCGCCCGGGTCCGGGGTCTGCTCGATGGGGCGGACCTCGTCATCTGTGGCGGCTCGGTGCCGGATGCCTCGGCCCATGCCCTGTACCGGCAGATCGCCGACGCCTGTGCCCACCGCGGCGTGCCGTGCTGGATCGATGCCTATGGCCCGGCCATGGAGGCAGCCCTTGCCGGCGCGCATCCGCCGGCCCTGGCCAAGCCCAACCAGCAGGAATACGCCGGGCTCGAAGCGCGACGCTGGCTCGGCTGCCGGGAATTGCATGTCAGCGACGGGCCCCGGCCCCTGCGTGTGCTCCATCCCGACGGCCGTTTCCGCGTCCGCCCGCCGGCGGTGGCCGAGGTCAATCCGGTGGGCAGCGGCGACTGCTATCTGGCAGCCCTGGCCCACGCCCGCCTGTCCGGCTGGCCGATCGAGGACCAGTTGCGCTACGCCGCCGCCGCCGGCGCGGTGAACGCCGCCCGGCCGGGCATCGCCGATCTGCGCCCCGAGGACATCACCCCGCACCTGGCCCGGGTCGAGGTCGAACGCGAGCCATGAAGCTGATCCCCTGTCGGATGACCCATCTCGTCCTGGACGAGCAGAGTGAGCACCAGTCGGTGTTCATCAGCGAACTGGTCGGCGACCGGCGGTTCCCGATCGGCATCGGCGCCCAGGAGGCGATGGCGATCGACCGGGCCCTGAAACGCAGCCATTTCGCCCGACCGCTGACCCACGACCTGTGCGCGGCCCTGATCGACGCCACCGACACCCGTCTGTCCGAGGTCCGCATCCTCGACCTGCGCGACGGCGTCTTCTTCGCCGAACTGCGGCTGCGCCGGGCAGACGGCAGCGAGGTCCCGGTGGACTGCCGGCCGAGCGATGCCCTCGCCCTGCTCGCCCGCCGACCGGGCACGCCGCTGCTCGTCGCCGACCATGTCCTGAACGAGTCCGCCGCCGGATGAGCCGCCCCGCCGCCCCCGCCGCCAGCCCGTTCCGGGCCCAGGTCCCGGGTGGGTTCAGCGAGCTCGCCCCCGGGGTGCACCTGTGGCGGTCCATCGTCAATTCCACCGTGATCGTCGGCCGTGACGCGATCGCGGTGATCGACACCCAGGTCAACCGCGCCGCCGCCGGCCGCCTGCTCACCGCGATCCGTGGCCGCTTCCGCCAACCGGTGCGCTGGGCGGTGAACACCCACTACCATTGGGACCACACCAACGGGAACCAGCTCTTCGCCGATGCCGGAGCAGTGATCGTCCAGGGCGAACGCACCGTCCACGCCACCGCGACCCGTCAGGACCGGCAAAAGGCCTTCCTGCGCTCCCGCGGCTTCGACCTGGATCCCGATCCGCGGCCCCACGACCGCACCGCCGAGGAGCTGGGCGCCATCGACCTGGGCGGCGTCACCCTGGAACTGCACCGGGGCCACGACGCCGAGACCGCGGATCCGACCCTGGTCTGGGTGCGGGAGTCCCGGGTGCTGTGCGCCGGCGACACGGTGATGACCGGCTCGTTCCCGATCCTCGGCCAGCCGAACCAGCGGGAAGGGTTCGAGAACGAGGACTGGTTCGCGGCCTTGGCCCAGGTGCGCGACTTCGCCCCGGTGGCGGTCGCCCCCGGCCACGGTCCCGCCGCCGACGCCGGGGCGCTGGATCTGTTCGAGCGCACCCTGCGCTGGATCCGCGACGCCACCGTGGCCGAGCACGCCGCCGGCCGGCCGCTGGCAGAGGCCATCGCCCGCATCGAGGCGACCCTCCCCGACTGGATCCGCACCATGTCCGAGGTGTGGGGCACTCCGCGCTACGCGGTGCTGCGGGTGTGGTGCGGCCTGGCGGACCTCGGGGAGCCCGGGTTCATGCACGCCAAGCCGCCGGCCCTGCCGCCAGCCCGGGCCCCGTTGCCCGCGGCGGCGGACATCGCCGGTTGGCGCGAGGCCGGAGAGCAGGCGTTGGAGGGCGGCGATCCGGGCCTGGCCGCCGCCTGCGCCGGGGCCCTGCGCGACCGCTGGCCCGACGACGCCGACGCTCTCGCCGCCGCCGCGGAACTGTGGCTCCAGGCCAGCCGATCCCTGCGCTCGGTCCTGGAAAAAGGCGACTGCCTGCGCCCGGCCCTGGATGCCCTCGACCGCGCCCTCGCCATCGAGCCCGGCCACGGTCGCGCCCGCATCGCCCGCGCCCGCAGCCGGATCCTGCCGGCGCTGCGCAGCGGCGATCCCACCGCCGGCGCCGAGGCGGACCTCGACCGGGCCGCCGACGACCACCGCCTGGGCGCCCGGGACCACGCCGAGATCCACTGGCTGCGCGGCCTCGCCCGCCGCGCCCGGGGCGACGAGGACGGCGCCTCCGCCTGCCTGCGCCGGGCCCTGCGCTCGGACCCCGGCTTCGCCCCCGCCCTGCTGGCCCTGCGCTGATGGACAGCAACGCCTTCGACGACCACCGGCCCCGGGCCCACACACGGAGCGCCCCACGCCGTGGGGCGCGGACCACGCCGCCCGCCCATCGAAACCCACGCTGATGGACACCTCGGACTTCGACTATTACCTGCCCCGGGACCTCATCGCCCAGGAACCCATCGAGCCGCGCGACGCGGCCCGATTGCTGGTGGCGGATCCCCTCGCCGGCGATCCCGCCCACCGCCAGGTGCGGGATCTCGACGCCCTGCTCCGCCCCGGGGATCTGCTGGTCATGAACCGCACCCGGGTGATCCCGGCCCGGCTTTCCGCCTCCACCCCGACCGGCGGCGAGCGGGAGATCCTGCTCATCACCCCCCTCGATCCGGCGGCGGGGGAGCGCTGGTCGGTGTACATCGGCGGCAAGGCCCGGCCGGGCATGGTCCTCGACCTGCACGGTGTGCCGGTGACGGTGGAATCCGTGCACGAGGACGGCACACGGGTGGTCACCTTCCCGGCCGGGGTCCATGTGCTGGACCTCGCGGACCGCCATGGCCACATCCCGTTGCCGCCGTACATCCAGCGGGCGGACCGGCCCGCGGACCGGGACCGCTACCAGACGGTGTTCGCGGACCGGCCCGGGTCGGTGGCGGCGCCGACCGCCGGCCTGCATCTGACCACCGCCCTCCTCGACCGGCTGCGGGTCCGGGGCGTGAAAACCGCGTTCGTCGAGCTGGCCATCGGCCCCGGCACCTTCAAGCCGGTGGATACGACCCGGGTCGAGGACTACCGGATCCACAGCGAACGGGGCGACTGCCCGGCGGCGACCGTGGATGCGGTCCGGGCCTGCAAGGCCCGGGGCGGCCGGGTCATCGCCGTGGGCACCACCAGCGTGCGGACCCTGGAGACCGCCGCCCGCCAGCCCGGCGGCCTTGGCCCATGGCAGGGCTGGACCGCGCTCTACCTGTACCCGCCCCAGACCATGCAGGTGGTGGACGGCCTGCTCACCAACTTCCACCTGCCCCAGTCCAGCCTGCTCATGCTCGTCGCCTGCCTGACCGGGACCGAGCGGCTGCACGGGCTCTACGCCCACGCCATCCGCGATCGCTACCGCTTCTATTCCTACGGCGACACGATGCTGCTCCTGCCCGGGGGATGCCCATGACCCTGTTCCGCCCCTGCATCGACCTCCACGACGGGCAGGTGAAGCAGATCGTCGGCGGCAGCCTGCGCGACGATGGCGCCGGGCTGCGCACCAACTTCGTCGCCGCCCAGCCGCCGGAGCACTTCTCGGCGTTGTACCGGCGCGACGGGCTGACCGGATCGCACGTGATCATGCTCGGCCCCGGCAACGATGCCGCCGCCCGGGCCGCCCTGGCGGCGTGGCCCGGCGGCCTGCAGATCGGCGGCGGGATCACCGCCGCCACCGCCCCCGGCTGGATCCAGGCGGGCGCCGGCCAGGTGATCGTGACCTCGTGGCTGTTCCCGGACGGCCGGTTCGCCGAGGACCGGCTCGACGCCCTCGCCGCCGCCGTGGGCCGGGAGCGGCTGGTGGTGGACCTGAGCTGCCGGCGGCGGGGCGACGGCTGGTTTGTGGCGATCAACCGCTGGCAGACCGTCACGGACCACGCCCTGGATGGGTCCTTCCTGGCCCGGGTCGGCGCACGCTGCGCCGAGATCCTGATCCACGCCGCGGATGTGGAGGGCCTGTGCCAGGGGATCGACCGGGATCTGGTCGCCCGGCTCGGGGACTGGTCGCCGGTACCCGCGGTCTACGCCGGCGGGGCCCGGTCGATGGAGGACTTCGCCCTGGTCGAGCGGTTGTCCGCCGGCCGGGTCGACCTGACCGTGGGCAGCGCCCTCGACCTGTTCGGTGGCCGGGGCATCGCCTACGCCGACGCCGTGGCTTGGAACCGGAGCCGGGGCCGGGAACCGCGGTCGCCGACTTGACCGCACCGCCGGTCCGCTAGTCTCCCGCCCTCCCAACGGAACCTGATCATGCCCCGCGTCTGCTACTTCCTCGACAAGAAGACCTCCTCCGGCTGGACCCGCTCTGAAAAGGGTGCGCGCCGCGATGGCGGTGTGGGCAACAAGATCAAGGGCCGCACCAAGCGCATGGTCAAGCCCAACCTGCGCAAGATGAAGATCGTCGTCGACGGCGAGGTCAAGAACGTCTACGTCTCGACCCGCGCCATCAAGTCGGGCCTGGTCGTGCGTCCGAGCCGCGTGAAGGCCGAGGCCGTCAAGGCCTGAACCCGCTCCCGGGTCCCCCCGGGATGCCACGGCGCTGTGGCGGAACGGCTACGCAGCGGATTGCAAATCCGTCCAACCCGGTTCGACTCCGGGCAGCGCCTCCAGTCTCTGCAACCCTCGCTCACCGCGAGGGTTGTTTCGTTTGTGAGTGGTCGCGGTTGCATCCAGGTCCCGGTCCCGGGAGCATGTGCCCATGCGCCGCCTGATCCCCCTCCTGGCCGTTGTCCTGGCCGCCTGCGCCCCCGCCACGGCGATGCGCCAGGGCCGGGCCGCGGCGATGCCCATCGACATGCTCCTCGCGGCGCCGGCGGACGAGGCCCGGGAGGCCCTGTCGGCGGAGGTCCGGGCCGCCGCCGCGACCATCGACGCCTTTGACCGGGACCAGCGGACCCTGGCGGATCTGGGGCGGCGACTGGCGGAGCGGCCGGCGGGGATGCCCCTGGACGGCGCCGCCCTGGAGGACCTGCACCGACGCTTCGCGGACAGCCTGGACCAGGTGCGGGAACTGGCGCGGATCTCGGAACGCCATCGGGCCTGGCGCGATCACGACGAGGCGGATCCCACCCTGCGGCTGACCGGGGCCGGGCTGTCCCTGGCCGCGTCCTGCGCCCTGCTCGACGGCTATCTGGTGAGCGGATCGGTGCTCGCCGGGGACCGGGCCCTGCGCGATGCCCTCAACCACGGGGACGCCGGGTGGGGCGTGGGCAGGGACCAGCTCGATGCGCTGACCCGGGACTACCTGGATCTGGGAACCCGCATCGGCCTGCGGGCGCAGGCCCGCCTGCTGCGCAGCGCGAGCGCTGCCTGGTCGGCGGTGCCGGGGCCCGAGGCGGCGTGGCTGCGGTCCCGGATCCAGGCAAGCCCGTCCCGGGAGACCCTGGAGGGGTTCTGGCTGATCGGCCCGGACGAATCCGTGCCCGGCAGCCTGGGCCTGGTGGCGAGCGATCTGCGCGCCCTGACCGACCGGGCGACCGCGACCACCAGCCAGGGATTCGGCAATGCCGTCGGCAGCGTGGTGTGGCGGTCCGGACGCATGGCGGGCAGCGCGACGGTGGCGGCGGCGGTGCGCGCCCGGCTGCGGCCCGGGGACATCGTGTTGGAGAAGACCCCATTCCGGCTCACCGACCACTTCATCCCCGGACATTTCGGCCACGCGGCGGTGTGGGTGGGATCCCTCGACGATCTCGCCGGGCTGGGTCTGGCTGGCGATCCCCTGGTCGCCGCCCAGCGCGATGCCCTGGCCGCGGGCCGTGGCATGGCCGAGGCCCTCCGGGACGGGGTGCAACTCAACACCCTGGAGCGGTTCCTGGATGTGGACGACCTGTGCGTGCTGCGCCCGGCCGGTGACGACCGGGAGCGGGCCGAGGTGGTCCGCCGGGCCCTGCGCCACCTGGGCAAGCCCTACGATTTCGCCTTCGATGTACAGACCACCGATGCCATCGTCTGCTCGGAGCTGGTGTACCAGTGCTGGACCGGCATCCCGTGGGCCACGGACCGTACCCTCGGCCGGTGGACCATCAGCCCGGACCAGGTGGCGAGGCGCGGCAGCGACGGCACCCTGGCGGTGGTCGACCTGTGGCGCGACGGCCGGCGGGTCGATGGCGATCTGCGCGCCGCCCTGACCGCCCTGGTGCCGGTGGAAGCCCGCCGCTGAGACTTCACCGGGCGGCGCGGCCGGGCATGCTGCCCATCATGATCGCTGCACCGCACCACCTGATCTCGGTGGCCGAATACCACCGGATGATCGACGCCGGGGTGTTCGCCCCGGGCGAGCGGATCGA
>CAMCAC010000143.1 GCA_945872305.1 Candidatus Kuenenia stuttgartensis
GCCGGCCTGGCCCGGGCCATGGACGGGCTCGGTCCCGCCGCCGCGGCGCTGGTCCTGGAACGGGTCGGGGCGGTGACGCCGGTGCAGGCCCTGGCCGCGGCCATCGACGCGGATCCCGGGGCGGACTGGTCCGCAGCGCGGATCGCCGCCGCCCTCGGCTGTGGCCGCGACCACGCCGCCCGCCGCTTCCGCCGGGAGTTCGGCGCCACCCCGCGCCGGCACCTTGCAGAGCGGCGGCTGGCGGCGGCGGCACGCATGCTCGCCACCGGGAGCGAGGACATCGACGCGATCGCCGCCGCCTGCGGCTTTGCCAACCGGTTCTCGTTCACCCGGGCGTTCGTCCGCCGCTTCGGGCGCGGGCCGGCGACCTATCGCGCGGGCGGCTGACGGCGACGCAGCCGGCACAGGCTGCTCGCACTGCCGAGGCCGCAGGCCGCCGCCGCCGTGGCGAGGGTGGCCCCGCCCTGGGCGAGGATCTGCGCCGCCCGTTCCCGGCGCAGGGCCGCCAACAGGTCCCGGGCGCTGGTGCCACGCACGGCGCGGACCAGACGGCGGAAATGGGGCTCCGACAAGCCCACCGCCCGGGCCGCATCGGCCACCCCGGCGCCTTCGTCGAGATGCGCGCGCAGGAATGCCTCGGCCGCATCGATCCGGCCCGCGGCGCCGGCGGGGGTGGAGGGCAGCGGCCGTTCTGGCAGCAGGGCGGCGGCGGCGGCCAGCATCGTCGCGGCCGCCTGGGCCGCACGCACCGCCGCATGGGTGGTGGGACGGGCGCGGTCGGCGACCACCGTGGCCACCAGCCCCGCGACCTGGGCCGCGACTGCGGCCGGGATACGGCCGTCCACCGGTCCGGCGAACACCGGCGGCACCTCGGCGAGATGGAGGACCGCAACCCGGGCGATGCCTCCGTCACCGGTCCAGCCGTGGGCCAGGTCCGGGGGCAGCACCCACAGCCAGGGGGCGCGGCGGAACGCCGGCCGCGCCCGGCCCGGGAACACCGGCGCGATGGCACCATCGAGCACGAGTTCGAACTCCCACAGACCACGCGGATAGGCGGGGATCGGCCGCCGCCGGTAGTCGCGCTCCCCGCAGCCGGCGTAGCGCAGCATGGCCGCACATGGTGACGGATGAGCGATCCGGTCAATCATGCGCGATCCGGTCAGCGGCGGTCGGCGGATGACATGTCAGCATCCATCCAGGAGATCGCCACATGTCCCGCACCCGTTATCTCGTCGTCGGAACCGGAAGCCGGTCCGGCATGTTCATCAGCGCGATCGCCAAGGACTACCGCGACACCGCCGAGCTGGTCGGCTTCTGCGATGTGAACCAGGTGCGCATGGACTGGTACAACCGGAAGCTGGCGGAGTGGGGCGTGGCGCCGGTGCCGACCGCCAAGCCGGACGGCTTCGACCGCCTGGTGCGCGAGACCAAGGCCGACGTGGTGATCGTGACCAGCGTCGACCGCACCCACCACCGCTACATCATCCGCGCCATGGAGCTGGGCTGCGACGCGATCAGCGAGAAGCCGATGACCGTGGACGCGGAGAAGGCCCAGGAGGTCCTCGACGCCATCGCCCGCACCGGCCGCCGGCTGCGCGTGACCTTCAACTACCGCTACGCGCCGCGCAACTCCAAGGTGAAGGAACTGCTCATGCAGGGCGCCATCGGGGAGGTCCTGTCGGTGCACTTCGAATGGCTGCTCGACACCCGCCACGGCGCCGACTACTTCCGCCGCTGGCACCGCGACAAGCGCAACTCCGGCGGCCTGATGGTGCACAAGTCGACCCACCATTTCGATCTGGTGAACTGGTGGCTGGGCTCGCGGCCGGTGCAGGTGTTCGGCATGGGCCGGCTCGGGTTCTACGGCCGGGAGAACGCCGAGCGGCGCGGGGTCGCCGCCTTCTACGAGCGGGCGACCGGAAATGCGGTGGCCGCGAAGGATCCGTTCGCCCTGCATCTCGACCGGGATCCCCAGCTCGCCGGGATGTACCTCCAGGCCGAGGGCGAGGACGGCTACCTGCGCGACCAGTCGGTGTTCGGCAACAACATCTCCATCGAGGACGACATGGCGGTGATGGTCCGCTACGCCTCGCAGGCGACCATGTCCTACCATCTCACCGCCTACAGCCCGTGGGAGGGCTACCGTATCGCATTCAACGGCACCAAGGGCCGGCTGGAATACGACTGCGAGGAGAACAGCTACGTCTCCGGGGCGGACGGCGACGCCAACCGGCCCGACATCCGCGACGCCAGCGAGCACCTGCCGACGGAGCCGCACCGGATCCTGGTCCGCCCGCACTGGGGCAGGCCGATGAAGGTCGAGGTCGAGGAGGCCAAGGGCGGCCACGGCGGCGGGGACAAGCGCATGCTCGACGACATCTTCGTCGGCGACCAGGCGGATCCCCTCGGCCGGGCCGCCGACCATGTGGACGGCTGCCGGTCGATCCTGACCGGGATCGCCGCCAACCGCAGCTTCGCCACCGGCCTGCCGGTGGCGGTGGATGGGCTGGTGCGCGGCCTCGGCGATCCGGTCTGAGGACCGGGCGGGCGGCCTTGAGCCGCACGCCCCGACGGCTGGAATGGGGCCATGACGCCCGATCCCCGCCACGGCGAGACGGTGGTGGTCGGCGCCGGTCCACGACCGGCGCCCGGCCCGGTCGCCGGCGAGGTCGGCGGCCACTCCCTGCGCGAGGTCATCGGCGGTGGCGGCATGGCCCTGGTGGTCGCCGCCGAGGATCCCGCCCTCGGCCGGCGGGTGGCGGTGAAGATCCTGCGCGGCAGCGATCCCGGGGAGCGTGGCCGCTTCCTGCAGGAGGCGCGCATCGCCGCCCAGCTTGAGCATCCCGGCATCGTGCCGGTGCACGCCGCCGGCACCGCCGCCGACGGGGCGCCGTGGTTCACCATGAAGCTCATCCGCGGCCGGACCCTGGCCGCGATCCTGGCCGAGGACCGGCCGCCGGCGGGCGACCGCGTGCTGCTGCGCGCCTTCTTCCAGGCCTGCCAGGCGGTGGCGTTCGCCCACAGCCGGGGCGTGGTCCACCGGGATCTCAAGCCGGCGAACGTGATGGTCGGTGATTTCGGCGAGACCCTGGTGGTGGACTGGGGCTTGGCGGCGGTCCACGGCGACGGGGTGGCGGCGGCGTCGGCGGGACCCGCGGTGGACGAGGCGGTGGCCGGGACGCCGGCCTACATGGCCCCGGAGCAGGCGATGGGCATCGCCGGGGCGGACCGGCCCGCGGTCGATGTCTACGCCCTCGGGGCGATCCTGTACGAGATGCTCACCCTGGTGCCGCCCATAGCGGACGGCGACCCGGAGGAGATGCTCGCGACGCCCTGGTCGCGGATGGGCAGGGTTGCATCGCCACCGTGGACAGGGGCCCGCTCCAGGCCTGGGGCCCGGATGGCGGCCGGCGCTGGTCCCGGGACCGACCGGCGCAGGCGCTCGGGATCCTGGCGGTGGCTCCGGAAGTCGGACTGGCGGTGGCCGCGGCGGGGGATGCGGCCCTGGCGGTGGTGAGCCTCGACGAAGGCCGCACGGTGGCCGTGCTCGCCACCGCGGACTCCGCGCGAACCCCGACGGCGGTGGCGATGCGGGCGGATGGGATGGCTGCCTGGGCCAACGGGGAAGGCTCCCTGCATGGATGGTCAACAGCCAGCGGGGCCTTCCGGATCGGTGCGGTCGGCGGGCGGGTGTCCATGCTGCGCTTCTCGCCCGACGGCACCCGCCTTGCTGCGAGCAGCGACGGCGACGGCTCGGTGTCGGTGTGGTCTGCGGCGCCGGAGCGGGGGCCGGTCTGGCGTCTGGCAACCGGGACGGCGGTGCACGGGATCGCCTGGACCCCGGACCAGCGGCGGGTGGCGGCGTGGTCCCGGACCCGGGAACCGGACCGCCTCTACCGGCTGCGCATCTGTTCCGCCGAGGACGGCACCGTGACCGCGGAGCTCGCCCACGACACCGGCATCTACGCGGCGCTGCCGCTCTCGGACGGGACGGTGCTGACCGGGAGCTGGGATGGCGTCCTGCGCCGGTGGTCGCCGTCCGGCGGACGAATCGCGGAGCGCGCGATGGGCGGCGGGTGGATCACCGGCCTCCTCCGGCTCGCCGACGGGCGGATCGCGGTGGCGTGCAATGACGGCACCGTGCGCCTGGCCGCCGGGGCGGATCTCGAACCGGCGGGGCTGCTCGCTGGGCACCGCGGTGCGGTGACCGCCCTGGTGGAGGTCGCCGGCCGGCTCGTCAGCGGCGGCGCTGACGGCAGCCTGCGGGTCTGGGATCCGGAACGCAGGTCAGCCCTGGTGCGCTTCGCCGCCGGCATCGGACCGGCCCGACTGCACTGGCGGGATGGCCGGCTGGAGATCGCTGGCGATGCCGGGGTGGCCCTGTGGGACGGTGCGCCGGTTCCTTGGATCCGCCACGGTCCTGGTGACTCCCGGTTTCGTCGCAGTCGCTCGGCGCCGCTCCTGGCCGGCCATCCCCAGGGGCTCCTGGTGGTCCGCCCGGGCGACGGTGGCGACGGCGTCCTGCTGCCGGGCGCAGAGGAACCCGTGACCTGGGCGGCGCAGCCGGGGAAGGATCGCCTGGCCATCGCCGGATCCGCCGGCGGCATCGTCCTGCACAATCTGCGGGATGGGCGGGTCATCGCCTCGGCATCCTGCGCTCCCGTGGCAACGCTGGTCTGGGCGGGCGAGGAACGCCTGTTGGCGACGCCCGCCGGCTCCAGCGGCGATCTCCACATCCTGGACAGCGATCTGCGGACCGTGGCGACGCTCCACCTCGCCGGTGCGAGCACCTACAGCCCGGCGTTGCATATGCGTGCCATCCCATCCCCGGATGGTTCCCTGGTCACCATCATCGGGCCCGGGGGCGCGCGGATCATCCACGCCGACGACGGGAAGCCGGTGCCAGGCATGGATGGCCTCCCCATCCTGGCGGCGGGCGCCTGGCTCGGCCAACCCGCCCGCTTCGCCGGCTTCACCAACCGCCAGGCCCTGCTCATCGATCCCGGCTCCGGCCGGATCGACACCGCCCGCGGCCACCGCCAGTCGGGGGGGCTGGCCCTGGCGGTGGCGCCTGACGGGCAGTCCATCGCCTCAGCGGGCAAGGACCAGGAGATCCGCATCCATCGCCTGGACGCGTGGGATGATCCGCTGGTCCTGTCCGGACACACCGGCTCGGTGGACGACCTCGCCTTTCTCTCCGACGGGTCGCGGCTGTTCTCAGCGGGCAGCGACGCCCGCCTGCGGGTCTGGGTCCCGGATGGCAGCCCGGCCATCCTGGAACTGCCGACCGAGGGCCCCGCGATGGCGCTGGCGGTCGATGCGGACGGCCGGGTCGCGGTCTGCGACCACGGGGGATGGATCCAGGTGCTGCTGGCGCCGGCGGATCAGAACCCGCCGGCGCCCTGAGCGGGCCGCTCCGGCACGACCACCTTCGGCTTCACGCCTTCGGCCGGCTGCGCTGGCACCGGGACACGGACCGGGGCGGTGGCGGCCGGCGCGGCCGCGGTCATGGGCAGCGGGCCGAGACTGAACGGCACCAGGATCTCGGTGGACGGCGGCAGCAGGCGCACGACCAGGCTGCCGTCATCGGGGATCTGGATGTTGTAGCTGCGGTACCACTCGTCGTTGTCGTTGCCCGACCCCCAGCCGCGGACCACGATGTCACGGCCGTCACCACGCCGGGCGGTGATGCCATCGATGCGTTCGATGACCTCCTGGGGTCCGCCGAGCCGGACCGATGGACCTTCGCCGATGGTGACCGTGATCGGTTGGTCCGTGCCTTCGAGCAGAAGCGGCTTGCCGACCCAGTCCTTGAAGGGGCGCAGCTCGCCCTGGGCGCCATTGCCCGAGATCGCCGCGAGCCGGATGGTTCCGACGATCCGCGCGATCGCCTGCGGGGCCCGGGCCGGCGCGGAAAGGCTCATGCTGACATCGTAGGAGCCGTTGGTGCGCTCCCACTCGTTGAATGTTTCCTGGCCCAGGTCCTGGCCACGATTGCGCGGGCGCAGCACCTCGCCCGCATCGGTCACCGCCTCCGTGAGGGTGATGCCCCGGCAGGCCAGGAGCTGGACTCCTTGTCCGGGCTTGAGACCAAGCTCCACCGCCAGCTCTCCGCTGGTCCTGCGGTAGCGGCCCTGGTCGTCGAACTGCACCTGATACGTCAGACGCACCGACTCGGGGACGACGGAGATGGTGGCCGACGGTGCCGGCATCGGCTCGGCTGCGACGAGGGCGGTGCACACGGTGAGCAGGGTGGGAATGGCGACACGGTGCATGGGGATCTCCGGCGTCCGATGGTCCAACCGCCGCCGCGGCCGGCAAGCCGCCGCCGGCCGCGGCGCCCTTCCCCTGCCGGTGCCGGCATGCACGGTCGTCCCCATGCCCATCGCCACCTGCGTCGTCGCCGATGATGAGGTCCTCAACCGCGAACTGCTCTCGGAGCTGCTGCCCAAGCTCGGCATCCAGGTGCGTACCGCCAAGGACGGCCTGCACGCCCTGCGCGCCCTGGAGGCGGAGCCCGCGGACCTGCTGATCACCGACATCCGCATGCCGGGCATGGGCGGGCTGAAGCTGCTGCTCAAGGCCAAGGAGAAGTGGCCGGACATGCCGGTGGTGATGATGACCGCGTTCGCCTCGGTGGAGTCCGCGGTCGAGAGCATGCGCCAGGGCGCCTACGACTACCTGATGAAGCCGTTCGGCATCGAGCAGGTCGAAGCGCTGCTCCTGCGCCTGAACGAGCGCCAGGGGCTGGTGAAGGAGGTCAAGCGGCTCAAGGCCGATGCCCGGGACCGCCACCAGGAGCGCCGCCTGCTCGCCGGTTCCGCGGCGATGGCGCCGGTGCTGGAGCTGGTCGGCCGCGCCGCGAAGTCGTCGGCCACGGTGCTCGTGCGCGGCGAGTCCGGCACCGGCAAGGAGCTGGTCTCGCGCATGCTCCACGAGCAGTCGCCCCGGGCCGAGGGCCCGTTCGTGAAGGTCAACTGCGCCGCCCTCACCGAAACGCTGCTCACCAGCGAGCTGTTCGGCCACGAGAAGGGCGCCTTCACCGGCGCCGACGCCGAGCACCGCGGCCGCTTCGAGCTGGCGGACGGCGGCACCCTGCTCCTCGACGAGATCACCGAGACCGGCCCGGACCTCCAGGCCAAATTGCTGCGCATCCTCGAAGAGCGCACCTTCGAGCGGGTCGGCGGCGCCCGCGAGATCAAGGTCGACGTGCGGATCATCGCCACCACCAACCGCGACCTCCAGGGCGAGGTGGCCAAGGGCCGCTTCCGCGAGGACCTCTACTACCGGCTCAACGTGGTCCCGGTGGTGCTGCCGCCCCTGCGCGACCGGCGCGAGGACATCCCCGGGATCCTCGACCACTACCTCGGCCTGTTCGGCCGCGAGATGGGCGTGAAGCCGAAGATCGACCCCGAGGCCCGGGAGCTGCTCCTCGCCTACCGCTGGCCCGGCAACGTGCGCGAACTGGTCAACGTGGTCGAACGCCTGGTGGTGCTCTACGGCGCGGAGCCGGTGACCGCCACCCGGGCCCGCCAGGCGTGCCCGGAGCTGGGACCGGGGTGA
>CAMCAC010000144.1 GCA_945872305.1 Candidatus Kuenenia stuttgartensis
GACCGCTCGCGCTGCCTGCACCTGGTCGCCAGCGCCGGACGGCCGCAGCGCAGTGTCGACGACTGGTCGCGCCTGGATGGGCACTTCCGCCGCTTCCCGCTCGGGATGCGCAAGATCGGCCGCATCGCGACCACGAATACGCACATCACCATCACCGATGTGCGCGACGACACCGAGTGGATCGCCCGACCTGAATGGGTTGCCGCCGAGGGCATCATCGGCTTCACCGGCAAGCCGTTGACCGTGCGCGGCGAGGTGGTCGGCGTGCTCGGCGTGTTCACCCGCACGCCGTTCGACCTGCCCATGTGCCAGCTCACCGGCGTGCTCGCCAACCATGCCGCGATCAGCATCGCCAACGCCCGGGCCTTCGCCGAGGTGGACCGGCTTCGCCGGGTGGCGGCGGCGGAGAACGACCTGCTGCGCGCCGAACTCTCGACCCATGGCTCCTTCGCCGACATTGTCGGCACCAGCCCCGCCATCCGGGCGGTCACCGAGCGCATCGCGCTGGTGGCGCCGACCCCCGCGGCGGTGCTCATCACCGGCGAATCCGGCACCGGCAAGGAGCTGGTGGCCCGGGCCGTGCACCGCACCAGCGACCGGGCCCGGGGCCCCCTGGTCCGGGTGAACTGCGCGGCGATCCCGGCGGAGCTGTTCGAGTCGGAATTCTTCGGCCACGTGAAGGGGTCGTTCACCGGCGCCACCGCGGACCGCCAGGGCCGCTTCGCCGCCGCCGACGACGGCACCCTGTTCCTCGACGAGATCGGCGAGATCCCCCTCGCCCTGCAAGGCAAGCTGCTGCGGGTGCTCCAGGAGGGCACCTTCGAACGGGTCGGCGAGGAGCGCACCCGCCAGGTGGATGTGCGGATCATCGCCGCCACCAACCGCGACCTGACGGCGGAGGTCGCCGGCGGACGGTTCCGCGCCGACCTCTACTACCGCCTGCATGTGGTGCCGATCCATGTGCCGCCCCTGCGCGAGCGGCGCGAGGACATCGCCGCCCTGGCCCACCATCTGCTCGCGGTCCTGGCGGCCCGCTTCGACCGGCCGGTCCCGGCCCTGTCCCGGGCGGATCTCCAGCGGCTCGAAGCCCACGACTGGCCGGGCAACATCCGCGAACTCGGCAATGTGCTGGAGCGGGCCCTGATCACCGGCCGCAACGGGCGGCTCGCCCTGGACCTGCCTGCCGCCGGGCCGGCATCCCCGACGGCGCCACCGCCGGCCGCCGCCGGCGATGTGCCCACGGAAGCAGAGATGGTGGCCCTGGAACGGCGACGGCTGGCGGCGGCCCTGGAGCGCTCCCAGGGCCGCATCTTCGGCCCTGATGGCGCCGCGGAACTGCTCGGCCTGAAGCCGACCACCCTGCTCTCGCGGCTCAAGCGCCACGGCATCCGGCGCTAGGGGGGGAGGGGGGTGCACGGCACCCCCTGGACAAAGAGCCAGCTTCGATGTTCCCGGGGAACATGGCGACCGCAGGTCGCACCCGGGGACATCGATGCGAGCGTATCAGGCCCGGCGCAGCCGGCGCTCCTGCCACCAGGCGTAGAACACCGGCACGCTGAACAGGCTCAGCGTGTCGGCGATCATCCCGCCGATCACCGGCAGGACCATGGGCCGCATCAGCTCTGCGCCGCGCCCCTCGCTCCACAGAACCGGGATCAGGGCGAGCAGGGTGGTGGCATTGGTCATCACCGCCGCCCGGCGGCGGCGCAGGCCCGCTTCGAAGACCCGCTGGTGGATCTCCGCCACGCTGGTGGCCGGGGTCCCGAACAGGCCATGCAGATAGGTGCCGAGCAGGATGCCGTCGTTGAACATCACCCCGAGCAGGACCAGGAAGCCGACGATCACCGCGGTGGTCATCTCGGCCCCGGCCAGCCACACCGCGATCATGCCGCCGGCGGTGGTGACCGTCACATTGCACAGGACGATGATGCTGGTCACCGCCAGGGAGCGGGTGCCGATCCAGATCAGCACCAGCATCACCGCCATGCTCAGGCCGATGACCCAGGTCATGGTGCGGTCCGCCTGCATCTTCTGCTCGAAACGGCCGACCCAGCGCCAGGTGGTCCCGGCGGGCACGGTGATCTCACCGCGGCCGATCGCGTCGCGGAGCAGGCGGTCCGCATCGCGCACCACCTCGACCTCGCCCCGGCCGGCGGCGTTGAGCAGGATGTATTGCACCCGCTTGCCGCCCTCGCTGCGGATCGCCATCGGGCCCACGGTCCAGGTGACCGCGGTCGGATCCGGCCGCTTGGCCACCACCTGCACCGCACCGGGGCCGGGTCCCCGTTCGACCGCGTCGTGGACCCCGGCGGGGAGCGGGTCGCCGGCGGGCAGCACCAGTTCCGCCCGGGTCGCGGACAGGGGCGTGACGCCCCGGGCCACCGACAGAGGCAGGGTGCGGCGCCAGTCGCCGACCGGATCCGGGCCGGATCCGGCCACGGTGATGGTGTGGACCACCGGGCTGGCGGTGAGCAGGGCGAGGGGGATCGCGCCGTGGCCGGCGGCCACCGGGACCTGGACCTGGGCAAGTTCGTCGGCGTCGTCCCGTCGTTCCCGGGCGTAGCGGATGCGCACCGCGTAGCGCTGGGTGCCCTCCACCGACACGGTCACCGGCATGCCGCCCAGGGCGGTGCCGACGGTGGCCATCACCCGCTCGGCGGTGATGCCGAAGCGGGCGAGTTTACGCTCATCCAGGCGGATCTCGGCGTAGGGCTTGCCGCCCTCGCGCTGCATCTGCACATCGGCGGCGCCGTCGACCCGCTGCACCACCTTCTCGGCCCGCTCCGCGAAGGCCTCCAGGGCGGCGGCATCGTCGCCCTGGATCTGCAGGGCCATCAACGAGCGGATGCCGGTGGACAGCATCACCACCCGGGTCTCGATCGGTTGCAGCCAGCTCGGGGCCACGCCAGGGATGTCGGTGGCGGCGGCCAGGGCCGCCCGGACCTCGGCCAGGGTGCGCGGACGGCGCTCCACGCCGCCGTCGGCCGTGGTGTGCTCGTGCACCGGCCAGTCCCGGTACGGCTTGAGCCGCACCACCGTCTCGATCATGCCGATGGGCGCCGGATCCAGGGCCGTCTCGGCCCGGCCGAGCTTGCCCATCAGGCCGGCGACTTCCGGCACCGCAGCAATCCGGCGGTTCTGCTCCGCCATCACCCGCTGCGTCTCGCCCAGGCCGGCATGGGCCGGGACCGAGGGCATGAAGAGCAGGGAGCCTTCGTCCAATGGCGGCAGGAAGCTGGCGCCGACGCCGGGGAACCACCCCTGCAGGGTCTGGTCGATGCGGGTCGCGCCGAGATCGCCGCCCAGGGCCGCGACCCCCTGGCGCAGGGGCCAGCTCAGGGACATCCAGCCGACGCCGAGCAGCCAGCCGCCCAGGGCCACGGTGGCCAGGACCAGGGCGAAGGCGCCCTTGCGCACCAGCAGCCGGCGCAGGGCCCAGTTGTAGGCCACGGCGATGCCGTGGCTGACCGGATTCTCCTCGTAGCTGACCAGCCGCTCGCCGGTGAGCCGCCACAGCAGCCACGCCCCCAGGGCGCCCGCCACGGGCCCCGCCAGCCAGCCGGGCAGCACCACCGCCCAGCGGTCATGGTCCATAGGCAGGCGCAGGCCCTCGGGCCACAGCCACACGCAGAGCAGGCCCGCCGCCAGGCCCACCAGGGCCGCGCGCACGCCCGGGGCGGCCCGCCACGGCGGCAGGAGCAGCCGACACAGCACCGGCACCAGGAGCATGCCCACCGCCACCGCCGCGGCGATGGCCAGGGTCTTGGTCATGGCCAGGGGCGTGAACAGGCGGCCGGCCTGGTCGTCGAGCAGGAACAGGGGCAGGAAGCTGATCACCGTGGTGGCGGCGGCGGTGAGCAGGGCGCGGCGGACCTCCTGGGTGCCGTCGACCACCGCCTGGACCACTTCGGGATCCCAGGGCGACGACGGATCCGGCAACCCGGCGGCCCGGCGCCGCTCCTGCAAGCGGACCAGGTGCTGGGTCACGTTTTCGCAGACCACGATGCCGAAATCGACCATCACGCCGATGGCGATGGCGATCCCCGCCAGGCTCATGGTGTTGGCCGGCAGGCCGAGCAAATGCATGGCCAGGAAGGTGGCGAGCACCCCCAGGGGCAGGGCGGTGGCGACCACCACGCTGGCCCGGGCATGGAGCAGGAAGACCATGATGACGAGGACGGTGACGATCACCTCCTCGATGAGCACCCGGGCCAGGGTGGCGATGGTCTCGCCGATGAGCAGGGAGCGGTCGTAGAACGGCATCGGACGGAGATCCTCCGCCGCCAGGGCCGGGGCGAGGTCCGCCAGCCGGTCCTTCACCGCCCGGATGACCCGGGCGGGATCGGCGCCGACCCGCATGGCGACGATGGCGCCGACCCGTTCCCCGTGCTGGTCCGCGAGCAGCCCCTGGCGCACCGCGCCGCCCAGTCGGACCTGGGCGATGTCGCCGAGCAGGACACCGGCGCTCTGCGCCGTGTTGCCGCGGATGACGATGCGTTCCACATCCGTGATGTCGCGGATGAAGCCGGCGCCGCGGACCATGGTCTCGACCCCGGACTGCTCCACGGACATGGCGCCGACATCGCGGCCGGCGGCGCGCACCGCGTCCATCAGCATCTCGACGGTGATGCCCTGCTCCTCGATCCGGGTCGGATCGATGTCGATCTGGTACTCGCGCAGCACGCCGCCGGCGGGGGCGACTTCCGCCACCCCGGGCACCGCCCGCAGGGCCGGCACCACCACTTGGTCGAGCACGTAGCGCCGCCGCTCCACATCCGGCGGACCGTCGAGGGTGAAGGCATACACCTGACCCATGGCGGTGGCGTCGGGCCCGAGCCGGGCCTGGACGCCGGCGGGGAGCTGTGCCTGGACCTGGGCCAGCCGTTCCAGCACCCGGGTCCGGCAGTCGTACAGATCGCGGCGGTCGTCGAAGATCACGTAGACATAGCCGGTCCCGGTCAGGGACATGCCGCGCACGGTCTTCACCCCGGGCAACCCTTGCAGCTCCCGGGCGATGCGCCGGGTGATCTGCTCGTCCACATCCTCGGGCGAGGTCCCCGGCCACTCGGCCCACACGATCACCTGGTTGTCCGACAGGTCCGGGATCGCATCCACCGGCACCTTGGTCCACGCCCACAGCCCCGCCGCCGCGAGCAGCGCCGCCGCGGCGAGCATGGCGAACCCGTTCCGGACGATGGCGGTCATGGCTGCACCGGGGCCAGCCCGGGGGCAATGTGGGGAAAGCCGAGCGATGCTCGGCGGTCCCGGGCTTGGTGCTTCTTGCGGTCTTGGGAAGAACCCTCGGCCGGGACCGCCGAGCAGAGCTCGGCAGAGCGGGACGGGGCCAGCGTGGAAGGCACGACACCCATGCCGAGCGATGCTCGGCGGTCCCCGGGCAGGGCATTCCTGGAGCCCCGGGTAGCACCACCATCCGGGACCGCCGAGCAGGGCTCGGCAGAGCGGGTCGGGGCCAGCGTGGCAGGCACGACACCCATGCCGAGCGATGCTCGGCGGTCCCGGACCCGCAGGTCCCCGACACCCCTGTCCCATCGGACCGGGCGGCGTTCAGTGCGCATGCCCGGCTCCCGGGGCCGCCAGCGCCCCATCGGGGAACAGCAGGGACGGCGTGCCCGCCAACTGGGCCTGGCTGTCGATCAGGAAGGCGCCCTGCTCCGCCAACTCGTCGCCGGGATTCAGGCCGGCCCGGACCACGAACAGGTCCTTGCCATCGGCGTCCTCGATGCGCGGGCCCAGGGCCAGGGGCACCGGCTCGAACGAGGCGCTGCCGTCCGGCTTGCGGGCCTTCACCCGCCAGGCCACATGGCGCACGCCGGTGGACAGCACCGCGGTCTTGGGGACCAGGACGAAGGTGCCCCAGGTGGACGGCGCCTGGGCGTCGGCGGCCATCAGGTCCGGGCCGAGGGGGATCTCGATCCGGGCGTTGAGGAGTGATCCCGGCAGGATGCGGCCGTTGGCACCGGTCAGGTGGATGGTCACCTCGCGGCTGCGGATCTCGGGATTGATCTCGTTGCTGACCCGGCCGACCACCGCCGTGACGTCCGGCAGGTCGCCCAGGTCGTCGCTCGCCAGCCGCACCCGCTGCCCGGTGCGCAGGGCGTGGACCCGTGGCTCGGGGACATGGAACACCAGGGTGAGCCGGGTGCCGTCGACCAGCTTGAGCAGCGGCATGTCCGGCTTCACTTCGCTGCCGACCATGAGGGCCTGGTTGACCATCGCCTGGTCGTCGAGGTACGCCTGGCCGCCCACTGGGCTGGTGATGGTCACGGTGTCCACCGGCTCGCCGCCGGCGCGGATGCGCGCCGCCACCGGGGACAGGTTCCAGCGGGCGAAGCGGGCCTCGATGGCAGCGACCAGGGTCTGGTCGCCGGCCTTCACCGCCGCCGCCAGCTCCGCCTGGGCCTGGTAGGCCTCGGGGCTGTAGAGGTCGATGATGGGATCCCCGGCCGACACCTCCTGGCAGCAGCCGAAGGTCGCCTCATGGCGTTTGACGATGCGGCCGCCGATGCGCGGGATCACCACCTGGGAGAACCGTTCGTCGTACTCCGCGGCGCCATAGGCGCGCACGCTCACGATCGCCGGGCCGGTGGCGGCGCGCACGGTGCGCAGGCCCATGCGCCGTTGCTGCTCCCGGGCGAGATCGCCGGCCACCACCCGCTCCATGGTCATGCCGCACACCGGGCACAGGCCCGGCTTGTGGCCGATGAAGTCCATCATCGGGCAGGCGTAGCGGTCGCCGGTGGGGGCGTCGGCGGAGACATCCTCCACCGGGACGAAGAAGCGGTCGGCGGGGATCGCGGCGACGGTGGCGGCGCCGAGCACCAGCCCGGCCCCGGCGGCGATCCAGCCCTTGGCAGCGGGAGTCATGGCTCCACCACCGTATTGGTGCGCGCCGCCGCCCCGTACTTGGCCGGATCGTTGGCGAATTCCGGTGGACAGGCCCGGCAGCCGAAGCCGACCAGCACGCCCTCCCAGGCCGCGGGCGGGATCGCCGGATCCACATCCATGCCGCAGATCGGGCAGATGGTGTTGATCACCCGGGGCGCCGCCGGGGCGGTCGCGGCCGGCGCAGCCATCCCGTGACCGGCGTGGGGGGAAGCAGGAGCGGGAGCAGAGGCAGGAGCCGGCGCATGGCCAGCCTGAGACGGCGCCGGCACCGCCGCCCCGTAGGGCTCGTGGCCCACGGTGCGCACGATGGTCACGAGGAACGCGCCGACCAGGAAGCCAGCAGCGGCGATGAACAGCAGACGGGTCATGGCTGATCCAGGAGCGGGGGGGCGTGGCGCCACAGGTCGGCCCGGGCGCGGTCGCGCATCAGGGCGGCATCGATGGCCATGCGCCGGGCGTCGGCAGCCCGGTCAAGAAGATCGAGCCACCGCCCGGCGTCCGCGCCGCCGGCGGCGATGCGGCGGGCGGCGGTTTCGCCCAGGGTGGCCATGCGACCCGCCTCGGCGGTG
>CAMCAC010000145.1 GCA_945872305.1 Candidatus Kuenenia stuttgartensis
CCATGCGGATGCCCGGTGAAACCGACCCGCCGGGGTTGATTGCCTGTCCTCGTGGAGTCCTCGACCTGGGCACCGGCGAGTGGCTGGCCCATGATCCAGCGCGGCCTGTCACCCGATGCTGTCCGGCAGATCCCGGCCCATCCTGTGACCTGTGGGCCATGGTGGAGGCGCACCTAGTCGCCTGTCTGGGGGACCTCTACCCGGCGGTGCATCGTTTTCTGGGGTCCGCTCTGCTTGGGCTGGGAGCCGACCGGCGGTTGCTGTGGCTGCACGGGCCGGGGGGCGATGGCAAGTCCACCCTCGCCAAAATCCTACGAGCCGCCCTGGGGCCCTGGGCCGCGATCATCCCCGCGGAAGCGTTTGCAGCCGGCGGCGCACGGGGGGCACATGGCCACGAACTCGCCGCCGCGATGGCCGGGGCCCGGTTGGCAATCGGGTTGGAGGTGGACCCGCGGATGGATTGGGGTCGGGTGAAAACCCTCACCGGCGGTGACGAGCAACGGACCAAGCGACTGCATGGCCGGGCATTCTGCTACGACCGGCCGCCGGTCTTGCTGCTGGTGTCGAACGACAAGCCGACCCCGCCGGATCGGGCCAGCGCGGAGCGGTTGATCGTGGCCGAACTGCGACCGCCCGAGGATCAAGACGAGCGGTTGATGGAGGCGCTGAAGGCCGGCGGCCCGGAGCGGGACACCATTGCCGCCGCCTGCCTGAGGTGGCTCATCCGTGGATGTGCCGACTTCCGGGCGCACGGCCTGGGCCCGGTCCCCATGGCCGCCTTTGAACCCGCCGGATTGGCCCGATGGTGGCGGGATGGGGTGGACGCCGGCCGGATCGTACCCGGCAAGGGCTGGGCCAGCCTGCACGATCTGCGCCGGGACCTGGAAGCCTTTGTCGCCGGCGAAGCCTGGGAACTGCCGTGTGACCGTGAAATTGCGCTGTTTTTGAAATCGGTGATCCCGTTTCGGCGCACGAAGGCGGGTCGGCTGTACCAAGCGGTGGTGACGCATGGTGACGCATGACAACCGTCTCCCTGTACGCGTGTGTAGAGGACGGATTTGACCCGTCACCATGCGTCACCCGTGACCGGGGAAGGCTGTGGCTTGGTGGCCATCCGGACGGAGCCGAGTGCTGCGCCCATCCGTTGATTTCGGATGTCTGATGTGGACTGACAGCAACCATCCCGGCGGGTGGGGCCGGCGGTACACGCTGGATGATCGCCGGGTGCCGTCCCTGCGATGCTGGGCGTTTGGCCCATTGCGGTACCCCGATTGGTCGGCGGGTCGGTTGTGCTGGACATCCACTCTCACGGGCCGAGTGCTTGGTTCGGTGTCCTGGTGCCTCCAACCTGGTGCATCGGGGCGCGGGGTGGCCTTTTCCTGGCAGGACCAGGGTGGGTCGATTCACACCGAGACAGTTGCCATGGCCCCGGAGGGGAATGTTGCAGCGGGTCCAGGCGTTCGCTGGTGGTGGGCATGCCCGGCATGTGGTCGGCGGTGCGGGGTGGTTTTTGTTCTGCCCGATCACCGGATAGCGTGTCGGACCTGTGGCGGGGTGCAGTTTGCCAGCCGACTGCGGGAGCATCCCGCCCAGTTGGACCGCCGGTTGCGGAAACGGTTGGGCAATTGGATGTTGGGTTGACCAATTACTCGGATGAAGTGAATCGTGAGCGAAAAACCAGGGCAATGCTGGTGAGCCCAATGATGGCGAAGACTTCCAGTCCGAGGCGTTCGAAATCCAATCCTGGGCTGTATTTCAAGTTTGATGTCGGTCGGTAGGGTGATCGCGGAATGGGTTGGGGTTCAGGTGGATTGAGGATGAATGCCCGCGGGCCCGGCATGCTGCTCCGCATGGAGGAAGTCGAGATCCAGAAATGCCAGGGTGGGAAAAGTGCCATGCAGACCAGGGCGCTTATGCCAACGATGAGGATCCGAGACCGGTACCAGCGCCATGCTCTGGAGGGAGCCTTGGCTTGGGACTCACCAACAGGCAACGAGTCCACTAGCCTTTGCAACTCCGGCACCTCCTGGCGCAGTCGTTCCAACTCGCCCGGCTCCGGGTTGCTGCCTGCCTCCAGGTTTGCCAACCGCTCCCGCTTGAGGATCCACTGGCGCACCAGCGCTGCTTGTTTTTGCTTGTCCACGGTCACTCCCCCTCGGTACGGTTGGTGCATTTCTGTTCGAGAAGATTTGAACTGGATGCTCAGACGATGAGCGATGTGATAAAGACGGCGACCGATGAAACGAATCCAAGGAAGTTTGCGAAGGCTAGCCATCCAGGGATAAGCGTCTGAGCCATCAGGTTGGCCATCTGCTCTCGCTCTACCGGGTCGTCCGTGTTCTTTGCTGCGGCGAGCCGAGCCCCAGTGTGAATGTTATGGGCGACCCCGGCTGACCAGAATACCAATAGGAAGGATGTTATAGCCCAGCCTATGAGGCCGGCGCTGTTGTCCCATAGCAGCCATGCAGCTATTCCGCTGAGAATGCAGGCTATCCAGCTCATTGTATCCCTCCAGAAGGTGGATTGGCGCGGGAGGGGTGCCCCGCTTCTTGGCCTCCAGGGAGCCAAGCCCGGCCCGTTTGCGCTGCCCGTTAAACCCAGAGACAGCCAACCACGCCCCGATGGGTGCCAATCCAAGTGAAGAGTAATATCCCGACTTTGGGAGGGAAGGCACAGAATCCTGACCGTTGCCTGGCCGAGTGTCAGGGCAGGATCCCCCATGTGTCGATCAGGGAATTCCGACCCTGAGTGATCGATCCGGCATTGCTAGGGTCATCGCGTGGATGGGTCGGAATCCCGTTTGGCACATGAACGCGCCCGGGGGCAGGACGGTGCTCGCTGTTGGGGATTCCCCATCATGGCCCGCCCACGATGACCCGGGCGATTTCATATGTTCAGGTGATCCTCGGTCGTACCCGGAGACTGACTGGACCAGACCATGGCCACGACAAACCGCCCAGCGCCGGGTTTTGGTGGATGGCGGGGCTGTGCGCGGGCCAAGGTAGGCAAATCGCAGGCAAATGCGTTTCCGTGTCCGCGGCGACCGGTGGAGCCGGCAGGCTGTAAACGATAAAACCCTGCATTTCTGCAAGGTTTTCGTTGGTGGAGGTAAGGAGATTCGAACTCCTGACCTTTTGAATGCCATTCAAACGCTCTACCAACTGAGCTATACCCCCACACCAAGCGGTGCCGTTCTCCGGTCACCTGGACGCGGCCGTTTCCGGCTTTGTCCGGCGCACTCGTCGTGCGCGGGTGGGGCTTGTAGCGACGGCTCATGGGGGCGCAAGAGGGTAGTCCGCGGGCGGGGGCGCCGCGCGGCTTGTGCGTACCCGGAGGCCGGCGTATCCTGCCACGATGCTCATCCGTCCCGCGGCGTTGCTGGTGCTGATCTCCTGCGGTTCCGCTGTGGTGGCGGTCGATGCGCCGTGGACTGAAACCTTCGCCATGGAGGTGAAGGACAAGGAGCGGCGCTTCGTGGTCCACAAGGGCGCCAGCTGGCTCGAAGTGACCATGCCCGAGGTCGCCGCCGGCGATCTGGCCACCGACATCATGCTGCCGGCCAAGATCCGCAGCACTCCGGCCCGGGCCGGCCGCGCCGCGCTGTACGGCCTGGAAAACCTGGAACTCGTCGGGACCTCGGATCTGTGGTCCGGATTCCTCGAAGATGACAATGTCTATGTGCTCGCCACTGCGGAGCCGGGCCCTCCTTTCCGCCTGCGGGTGCGTGCGGTGCTCAACGCCCCCGGCGACCGCGAGGTGATCACCGCCCGGCTCGCCCAGGCCAAGGCCGATGATTGGGATGCACGTCTGGCGGCCTGCCGCTGGATCCGCGCCACCGCCGCGATCCAGGGCAACCGGGACTTCTGGCTCAACCAAGCGGACATCGCGACCTTGGAACTGGTCCGGGATGCGGCGGATGCCTCGGCCCGGTCCGCCGATGGCGGTCTCCTGGAACGGGCGGTGGGCTGGTGCCTCGATGATCTCCGCGACCAGGGCCGGGCCGCGGAGACCGCCTCCGCTCCATGGCTTGCGGGTCCGGCCGCGGAGCGCATCAGCCTGCGCATGCGTGGCCTCGGCTTCGCGTTGTACCGGGACCGCTGGTACCCCCGAGCCGAGGCGCTGACCCGCGAATTCGACGACCGGTGGGCGGCCCTCGCTCCGGACGATGCGGATGGGTTCTTCCGGCTCGGCCGCTGGGCCGACAGCCAGGCTGAAGTCCTGCCGCGTTCCAAGGATTTCAGTTTCCGCTGTTTCCAGGCCGGTTATCGCGCCGACCCCGACCACACCGGCATCCGCCGGGAGCTCGGCCTCGCCCCGGTGGCGGCGGGACAGCGCCGCGTCGTGCCGGTGGCGGAACAGCGGCCGGGGGCATGGGACCCGTCCGGTCTCCGGGTGCCCACGCCGCCGGACTGGCTGTCGTCCCCGGTGGGCGGCGCTACCGCCTTCACGAGCGAAAGCCATCCCGCGGCCTCGATCACCGTCACCTTCCCTGCGGGTGGCGACGGGATCGATGCGGCCATGGACCAGGCCCGGGCCCAGACCGCGGATCTGCCCGGCCTGCAGATCCTGGAAGAAGGGGCGTTCCCCTTCCCCCTCGGCGAGGCCCGCCGTCTGCGCTATTCCACCACCGCCGGCGAGGAGACCGCCACCGCCCAGGTCGTCCTCCTGCGGGTCGAGGGCGCCGGCCCCCTGGTCCGCCTGAGCATCAGCGAGGGCTCCGATCCCGCCGCCATCCAGGCGGTGGTCGATGCCCTGGTCTCCGGCGTCCATCTCGGCACGCCCGGCGGCTCCCGCTGAGGGCGCTCGCCGGCACGCCGGCGATCAGGCTTTCACCACGCCCAGCTTGTGGATCGCAGCACCCGTCCGCTCGATGACGGCCATCGGCCCGAGGGCCGCCAGGGTGTCGAACAGCGGCGGCGACTCCTTGCTGCCGGTGGCGGCCACCCGCAGGGCCATGAACACGCCCTTCGGCGCCCAGAGCGCCGCGAACGCCTTCTGCTCCTCGGTGTGTTCGAACGGCAGGGTCGACTGCTCCCCGATCAGGCCGCGGACCAGCCCTTCCAGGCTCGCCACATCCCAGGCATTGCCCTCGCCGGCGAGGTGGTTCTTGAACGCGGTCTGGCAGATCTCCAGCACCTTGCGGGCCTGGGCCGCGGTCCAGCCCTTCGGCACCAGCTCGTCGAGGTGGGGATCCACCTTGGCGGCATAGAAGGTCTGCGCCGCAGCGATGAAGTCGCCGCCGCAGGCCATGCGCTCCTTCAGCAGCGGCAGGAGCTGGTCGAAGCGCTCGTCGATGGCCCGGTGGACCTCGGCCTTCTGGCGGGCGGGGTCCATCTTGCGGAACCACTGCCCCTGGAGGTGGCGCAGCTTGGCGAGGTCGAAGACCGGGCCGGCCACGTTGATGCGGTCGAGGTCGAAGACCTGCGCCAGCTCTTGGTGCGAGAACAGCTCGCGGCCGTCCGGGAACGAGTGGCCGAGGGTGGCGAGGAAGTTCAGCATCGCCTCGGGCAGGAAGCCCTGGCGGCGGTACCACAGCAGGCTGGTCGGATTCTTCCGCTTCGAGATCTTTGACTTGTCCGCGTTGCGCAGCAGTCCCACATGCACGTACTCCGGCGGGGTGAAGCCGAGCCGCTCGTTGAGCCAGATGTGCTTGGGCAGGGAGTTCAGCCACTCCTCGGCGCGGATCACATGGGTGATCCCCATCAGGTGGTCGTCGACCACCGCCGCGAGGTGGTAGGTCGGCCAGCCGTCACTTTTGAGCAACACCTGGTCGTCGATGTCCTTCCAGGCCTTCACCACCGGCTGCTTGCGCAGGCGGTCCTTGTAGACGAAGTCCCCGGCCAGGGGCGTCTTCATGCGCACCACGTACGGCTCGCAGGCGTCGATGCGCTTCTGCGCCTCGCCCAGGTCGAGACCGCGGTGGCGTCGGTCGTACATGATCGGTTCATTGGCCGCCCGCTGGCGCGCCTTCATCGCATCCAGGTCCCGGGCGGTGCAGAAGCAGTAGTACGCGTCGCCCTGGGCGACGAGCTGGTCGGCATACTTCTTATAAATGCCGAGCTTCACCCGCTCGCTCTGGACATAGGGCCCGCGGTCGCCGCCGACATCCGGACCCTCGTCATAGGTCAGCCCAAGCCAACGCAGGGACTCGTAGATCGCCTGGGCGCTCGCCTCGGTGCAGCGGGTCTGGTCGGTGTCTTCGATGCGGAGGATGAACTGCCCGCCATGGCGGCGGGCGAAGCACCAGTTCAGCAGGCCGATGTAGGCGGTGCCGACGTGGGGGTCGCCGGTGGGGGACGGAGCAATGCGGACGCGGACGGTCATGGGGGGCGGGAGCATCCCCCGGACCCCGCGCGGGCAAGCCTGGGCGGCTAGCCCACCGCCTGGATCACCGACTCGGCGGGAATCACCGTCTCGACACTGTGACCGAGGATCGGCAGGTTCACCACCAACCGATCCACTCCCTGGCGCCGGACGATCCGCCCTTGACAGCCGGCCAAGCACCCACGGCGGATCCGGACCATCATCCCCACCGCAAGCTCAGGCCGGACCTGGACCGGTCCCGTCGACGCCCGCACCATGGCCACCAGATCCTTGAGATCCTGGCCCATCTCCCCGTCTCCGGGCGGCATCATCAACCGCACCGTCCGCCCCGTCTCGTACAGGGTCAGGTGCCGCTGCCGATCCACAGGAATGAACACATACCCAGGAAACAACGGGACTTGGCTGCGTTGCAAACCATTGCCATAGGCCCGCAACCGGAACTCGACAAAGACCATCGATGGAATGCCAAGACGCCGGCAATCATCCGCCAAGCGCATGTCCTGACGAGGCTTGGCATGGGCCACCGTCCACGGCCCGACGGGCAGGTCATCGGGCAGTTCCGATGGCCATGCAACAACTCCCGAGCGCACGGTCAGCAACGCCATGTCCGCATCATATAACCCCATGGGGAGGTGCAACTGTTCCAATCACCCCCGCTGTGTGGGATAGCCGAGCGAAACGCTCACAGATGAATCTACGGCACAAGGAGATCGTGCGGGGGAGCATCGCAGCGACTCAGGCCGGCCGGCATAAGACCGAAGTGCCGAACGCAACGAAGATGCCGGACAGTCACCAAGACAACATGCACGCCGAACCTCGGAGCAGAGAGGAGGCCGATTCAAGAATGACCCGTTGGGCGGCGTGTTGCGTTGGGAGAATGAAAGTAGGCATTTTTAAATATAATTTTAAACACCCAAATGTCATAATGTCAGTTTTACAGTGGTGAGTTTCCATGGTATGACTTTAGCTCTTCGTTTGCAAGTTGGTTTCTTTTATCCATTTCCCTGTATTCTTTAATAGAGCCGGTTGCATGTTCCCTATTGACAGCCTAAGTCATTAACATACATGCGCTTTGCATGGTAAGTAAATCACAAAGAAAACGCCGCCGGAAAAATCCAAGGAAATTGGTGAGCGAGCG
>CAMCAC010000146.1 GCA_945872305.1 Candidatus Kuenenia stuttgartensis
GCCACTTCGAGATGGAACGGCTGATCAAGATCTACAAGCCCGATGTCTTCTGCAGCGGCATCAAGGACAAGTATGTGGTCGAGAAGATGGGCGTGCCGTGCAAGCAGCTGCACAGCTACGACTACGGCGGCCCCTATGCCGGATTCGTCGGCGCCGCCAACTTCTACCGCGAGATCGACCGCATGATCGGCAAGCGGATCTGGACGATGCTCGTGCCGCCCTGGCGCAAGACGGCCTGATCCCCGCTCCCCACCCATCCATCGGACTCCTGCCATGCTCGACCAGACCCCCGCCACCATCACCGAACGCAGCGCCCTGAAGGTCAACCCGGCCAAGACCTGCCAGCCGGTCGGGGCCATGTACGCCGCCCTCGGCGTGCATGGCTGCCTGCCGCACAGCCACGGCAGCCAGGGCTGCTGCGCCTACCACCGCAGCCACCTGACCCGCCACTTCAAGGAGCCGGTCATGGCCTCGACGAGCTCGTTCACCGAGGGCTCCTCGGTGTTCGGCGGCATGGCCAACCTGCAGCAGGCGTTCCAGACCATGTTCGCGCTCTACGATCCCGAGATCGTGGCGGTGCACACCACCTGCCTGTCCGAGACCATCGGCGACGACATCCCGACGATCATCGCCAAGAGCCGCGACGAGGGCAAGATCCCCGAGGGCAAGGTGGTGGTCCACGCCAACACCCCGAGCTACGTCGGCTCCCATGTCACCGGTTTCAGCAGCATGGTGGCGGGCTTCGTGAAATACCTGGCGGCGAGCACCGGCACCCGGTCGAACGCCGTCAACCTGGTCCCCGGCTGGGTCGAGCCCGCGGACATGGTGGAACTCAAACGCTACACCGCCGCCTTCGCGCTGCCGACGATCATGCTGCCGGACACCAGCAGCGTGCTCGATGCCCCGGCCACCGGGACCCATGCCTTCTACCCCAAGGGCGGCACCACCATTGCCCAGATCCGGGCGATGGGCGATGCGCGCCACACCCTGGCCCTGGGCGCCTGGGCCTCGACCGCCGCCGCCGAACAGTTGCGCAAGCAGTGCCAGGTGCCGTTCGAGGTCCTCGACCTGCCCATCGGCCTGGCGGCCACCGACCGCTTCGTATCGGCCCTGGCGTCCCTGTCTGGGACGGCGGTGCCGCAGGCGATCGAGGACGAGCGCGGCCGGCTGGTGGATGTGATCAACGACATGCACCAGTACCTCGCCGGGAAGTCGGTGGCGATCTGGGGCGACCAGGACCAGGTCATCGCCCTCACCGAATTCTGCCGCGACATGGACATGAAGCCGGTCCATGTGATGACCGGCGGCCACGGCCAAGCGTTCGAGGAGCGGGTGAAAGCCCTGCTCGCGGACAGCGTTCCGGATGCCAACATCCGCCAGCAGGGCGACCTGATGCTCATGCACCAGTGGATCAAGAACCGCCCGGTGGATGTGATGATCGGCACCACCTACGGCAAGTTCATCAGCCGCGCCGAGGACACCCCCCTGGTCCGCTTCGGTTGGCCGATCCTCGACCGGGTCGGGCACAGCTACTTCGCCAGCGTCGGCTACACCGGCGGCCTGCGCCTGGCGACCCAGCTCATCACCGCCATCCAGGAACGGCAGGACCGGGACGCTCCGGACCATGCGCTCGAACTGGTGATGTGACCACGGCGCGGGCCCGCCATCCGGCGGGCCCGCGGTAGGCGAACCACCGCCGTCGGAGGGATCATGGATCTGCTCACGGATCGACAGGGGAGCGTAGCCCGGGCCGGCGACGGCCGGGCCATCGTGGCGGGCCGGCGCTCGGTGGCCGGGTCGGTGTCCCAGCGGGCGTGCACCTTCTGCGGATCCCGGGTGGTGCTGTATCCGATCGCCGACGCCCTCCATCTCGTCCACGGGCCGGTGGGCTGCGCCGGCTACACCTGGGACATCCGCGGTGCGTTGTCGTCCGGGCCACAACTCCACCGCCTGTCGTTCAGCACCGACATGCGCGAGCAGGAAGTCATCCGCGGCGGCGAGAAGTCCCTGGCCCATGCCCTGCGGGTGCTGATCGGCCGCCACCGCCCGGCCTGCGCCTTCGTCTATGCCACCTGCATCGTCGGGGTGATCGGTGATGATGTGGGCGCGGTGTGCCGGACCATCGAGGCCGAGACCGGCATCCCGGTGATCCCGGTGGCCAGCGAGGGGTTCAAGGGCACCAAGAAGGACGGCTACGCCGCCGCCTGTGGCGCCCTGCTCGACCTGATGGGCCGGCCCGGGGCCGGCGGACCCACCATCCCGAAGTCGGTGAACATCGTCGGCGACTTCAATGTCGCTGGTGAATCCTGGCTGATCCGCTCCTACCTGGAGCGGATGGGCATCGAGGTGGTCGCCTGCCTGACCGGCGACGGCCGGGTGGACGACATCCAGCGCGCGCCCCGGGCCGCCCTCAACCTGGTCCAGTGCGCGGGCTCCATGACCCGGCTGGCGAAGGCCATGCGGGATCGCTGGAACATCCCCTTCGAACAGGTCTCCTTCATCGGCCTCGAGGACACCGCCGCCGCCCTCTACAAGGCCGCTGAACTGGTCGGTGACGCCGACACCCTGGCCAGGACCCGGGAGCTGGTGCGCAGCGAGATGGCGGCGGTGAAGCCGGAGCTGGCCCGGCTGCGCACCGACCTGGAAGGGCGCCGGGCCGCGCTGTATGTGGGCGGCGCGTTCAAGGCCTTCTCCCTGGTCCGCGCCCTGCGCCAGCTCGGCATGCGCACGGTGATGGCTGGAACCCAGACCGGCGGCGGCGACGACTACGAGCATCTCAAGAGCCTTGTCGATCCCGACACGATCATCGCCGACGACACCAATCCCCTGGAACTCGCAGCGTTCCTCCAGTCGGAGCGGGTCGACCTGTTCATCGGCGGGGTGAAGGAGCGGCCGATCGCCTACAAGCTGGGCATCGGCTTCTGCGACCACAACCACGAGCGCAAGATCGGCCTCGCCGGCTTTGCCGGCATGGTCTCGTTCGCCCGGGAGGTCCACGCCACCGTCACCAGCCCGGTGTGGTCCCTGATGCCCCGGCAGCGGGTGGCGCCATGAGGGCAACATGGTTGAGGTTTACAGGAGGTCGGGAGATCGCGGAGGGCCGCGGAGTGGCATCTTTCTCTATCGGTAAGCAGGACTTCCAGGCTCATTTCTCCGCGGCCCACCGTGCCCTCCCGATCTCCTGTAAGCCTCGAAGGGTCGCTCCCACCACCTGGAAGCCATGCCATGACCATGCGTGATCCGACCACCAACCCGTGCCGGCTGTGCGCGCCCCTGGGGGCGAGCCTGGTGTTCCGGGGGATCAGCGGCGGGATGCCGCTGCTGCATGGCGGGCAGGGCTGCGCGACCTACATCCGCCGCTACCTGATCAGCCATTTCCGCGAGCCCATGGATGTGGCGTCGTCGTCGTTCGGCGAGCAGGCGGCGGTGTTCGGAGGCGAGCCCAATCTGCATGCGGGCCTCGACAACCTGATCCGGCAGTACCAGCCGGCCCTGGTCGGCGTGGCCACCACCTGCCTGGCGGAGACCATCGGCGAGGATGTCCCGGCGATGCTGCGCCGGTGGCGCATGCAGCACCCCGATGGGCCGGAACTGGTGCCGGTGAGCACGCCGAGCTACCAGGGCTCCCATGTCCAGGGATTCCATGCGGCGGTGGCGGCGCTGGTCGCGCACTTTGCCGAGCCGATGGCCCTGGAGCGAACGGTTGCCCTGTTTCCTGGAATGATCAGCCCTGCGGACCTGCGTCATCTGCGCGAGATCGCCGCCGGGTGTGGGATCGAGCCGATCCTGGTCCCGGACTACGCCGACACCCTCGACGGCCCGACCCTGTCCGAGTGGACACCGCTGCCCACCGGCGGCACCACCATCGCCGATCTGCGCCGGCTCGGGGGATGCCGGGCCGGGATCCAGCTCGGGCGCTGTGCAGATCCGGATCCCGCCGCGGTGCTCACCGCCCACGCGGGCACCCCGGCGAGCACCCTTGGCCTGCCGTTGGGGGTGCGGTCCACGGATGCGTTCATCCAGGCGCTCACCGGGATCCTCGGCACGGTCCCGGCCCCGTGGCTGGCGGCGGAGCGGGGCCGCCTGCTCGATGCCTATGTGGACGGCCACAAATATGCCGCCGGCGCCCGGGTGGCGGTGGTCGCGGACGAGGATCTCGCGGCGGCCCTGGCCGGTTGGCTGACCGAGATCGGCTGCCGGGTGGTCCTGGTCGGCTCCGGCGGCCGCAGCGGCCGGCTGCTGTCGGCGGTCGCCGCCGCGGGCGGTCCCGGGGATGCGGCGGTGGCGGACCAGGATCATGCCGCCCTGGCGGACCTGATCGCGGCGGCCCAGCCGGACCTGCTCATCGGTCCGAGCAAGTGTGCCCCGGCGGCCCGGGCCCTGGACCTGCCGTTGGTGCGCTGCGGCTTCCCCATCCATGACCGGCTCGGCGCCCAGCGCCTGCTGACCGTGGGCTACCGTGGCACCCTCCGGCTCTTCGATGAGGTCGTGAACACCCTGCTCGCCCGCAAACAAGCGGGATCGGAGGTCGGCCATGCCTACCTGTGAGACGACCCTGCCCCACCCGTGCTACGAGGCCTCGGCCAAGCACACCCATGGCCGGGTCCACCTGCCGGTGGCGCCGCGCTGCAACATCCAGTGCCAGTACTGTTCGCGGAAGTTCGACTGCGTGAACGAGAGCCGGCCCGGGGTGACCAGCCGGGTGCTGCAACCGTGGCAGGCGGCGCGCTGGTTCGGGGAGCTGCGTTCCCTGGATCCGTCGATCAGCGTCGCCGGCATCGCCGGTCCCGGCGATCCGTTCGCGAATGCCGACGCGACCCTGGAGACCCTGCGCCTGGTGCGCGAGGACCATCCCGACGTCCACCTCTGCGTGTCCTCCAACGGCCTCGCCATGGCGCCCCATGTGCCGGCGCTGGCGGAGCTCGGCCTGCGCCACGCCACCATCACCATCAACGCGGTCGATCCGGAGATCGGCCGTGGCGTGTATGCCTGGGTCCGGGACGGCACCCGCATCCTGCGCGGCCGCGACGGCGCGGCGCTGCTGTGGGAGCGCCAGCAGCAGGCGATCACCGCCCTGGTCGCCCACGGCATCACGGTGAAGGTCAACGCCATCGTCGTCCCCGGGGTGAACGACGACCACCTTCCCGAGGTGGCGCGCACGGTCGCCGGGATGGGCGCGCGGCTGTTCAACCTGATCCCGCTCATCCCCACCGCCGGGACCGGTTTCGCCGAAGTTCCCGAACCGGCCCCGGCCCTGGTCGCCGGCCTGCGCGCCGCCGCCCGCGTCCACCTGCCGCAGATGGAGCACTGCCAGCGCTGCCGCGCCGATGCCGCCGGCAAGCTCGGCCAGGACCTGGCCATCGCCACCGAACTGCTCGCCCGGGCCGCGGACAGCACCCGCAGCGGCCAGGAGCGCACCCGCATCGCGGTGGCCTCCCACGAGGGCCTGTTCGTCAACCGCCACCTCGGCGAGACGGACGAACTGCTCATCTTCGCCAAGGATGGCGCCGGCTTCCGCCAGGTCGGCGTGCGCCGCACCCCGCCCGCCGGCGGCGGCGGCGCCCGCTGGCAGGACCTCGCGGAGCTGATCGACGACTGCCGCGCGATCCTCGTCGCCGGCATCGGCCCCGCCCCGTCCCAGGTCCTCGGCGAGGCGGGCATCCGCGTCCTCGAAGTCCAGGGCCAGGTCGACGACCTCCTGCCCGTGGCCTGGGAGGGCGGCGACATCCGCACCTTCGCCAAGCCGCCCACCCGCTGCGGCGACGGCTGCGGCGGCAACGGCCTCGGCTGCGCCTGAATCCGGAGACCCCCATGCCCCAACCCACCCACCACCTCCTGCTCTGCTCCAGTTCCCGCGTGCAGGGCACGCCCAACGGGACCTGTACCCGGCGGGATGCGCCGCAGCTCCTCCAGTACATCGAGGAGGGCATCGACGAGCGCAGCATCGCCAACGTGCTGGTCAGCAACACCGGCTGCCTGAAGGCCTGCGACCAGGGGCCGATCCTGGTCGTCTATCCCCAGGGCTGGTGGTACAGCCGGGTCGATGAGGACGCCTGCGACGCGATCCTCGACGCCCTGGCCGAGGGCCGCCCGGCGGAGGGCGTGCCGCGGATCTACGCGGATCAGCCATGATCCTCGACACCACCCTGCGCGAGGGCGAGCAGGCGCCGGGGGTGCGTTTCACCGCCCGCCGGCGCGCCCTGGTGCTCGCCGCCCTTGGCCGGGCCGGGGTGGTGGAGATCGAAGCGGGCTGGGCCGGCCATCCGGAGCTGGCGGCCACCGTCGCCCTGGCCCGCCGCCATGCGCCCCGGGCCCGCATCGCGGTGTGGAGCCGGGCCCGCGCCGACGACATCGCCCGGGCGGCGGCGGTGCGGCCGGACCTGATCAGCCTGGGCCTGCCGGCGTCGGACCTGCACCTGGAGCGGCGACTGGGTCGGAACCGGGCCTGGGCCCTGGCGGAGATCCCGCGGCTCGCGGCGCTGGTCCGGGCCGCGGGCTGCGCCTGCGCCCTGGGCCTTGAGGACGCCACCCGGGCGGACCCGGCGTTCATCGCGGATCTCGCCGCCGCCGCCCGGGCGGCGGGGATCGTGCGCCTGCGCCTGGCGGACACCTGCGGCCTGGCGGGGCCGCCGCAGGTCGCGGCCTTGACGGCCGTCGCCCGCGGCGCCTTTTCCGACCCGCTGGCCTGGCACCTCCACGACGACTTCGGCCAGGCCATCGGCAACGCCATCGCCGCCCTGGACTCCGGGGCCGACCTCATCGACGGTTCCCTGCTCGGTCTCGGAGAGCGGGCCGGCATCTGCGCCAGCGAGCGGCTGGCGGGCTGGGCCTGCCTGCGCCGGAACGATGGAGGGTTGCGGCTGGCGCCGCTCCTCGCCGCGGCCCGGCGGGTGGCCGCCTGGACCGGCCGCACCATCGATCCGGACCGGCCGCTCCTCGGCAGCGGGCTGTTTACCTGCGAGACGGGCATCCACCTGCACGGCCTGCTCCGGGATCCGCGCACCTTCGAGCCCTACGACCCCGCCGCGGTGGGGGCCGGCCGGCACTGGCAGCGTGGTTGGAAATCCGGCCGTGCAGCGATCCTGGAATCCCCGCATGGCTGATCCCCTGGTCCTGGCGGTCCTGCTCTGCCTGGTCGCGGCGCTGTACAGCACCGTCGGCCATGCGGGCGCGTCCAGTTATCTCGCATTGCTCGCGCTGGCCGGTCTGACCCCGGCCACGGCCCGACCCACCGCCCTGGTCCTGAACCTGGTCGTGGCATGTATCGCCACGGTGCGCTTCGCCGCCGCCGGCCATCTGCGCTGGCATCTGCTGTGGCCATTCGCGGCCACGGCGGTGCCGATGGCCTATCTGGGCGGACTCGTGCCGATCCCGCACTGGCTGTGGAAGGCCCTGGTCGGCGGTTGCCTGCT
>CAMCAC010000147.1 GCA_945872305.1 Candidatus Kuenenia stuttgartensis
CCGCCGCTCCCGGAGCAGGGGGCGGATCAGGGTCGCGGTCCCCAGGGGCCGCTGCGCCCGGGGCCCACGCCAGGCCCCGGGGCCGCCGCCGCGCAGGATGGCCATGACGATGGATTCCAGGCGGTCATCCGCGTGGTGGCCGGTGGCGACCCAGGCCAGCCCCCGTTCCGCCGCCACCGCCGCCAGCCGGGTGTAGCGGTGGCGCCGGCCGGCCTCTTCCAGTCCGACCCCCCAGTCCCGGGCCAGGGCCGCGAGATCCACCCGCTCGCCCAGGAAGGGCGCTCCGTGCCGGGCTGCCCGCGCCGCGACCCAGGCGGCATCCGCGGCGGACTCCGCCCGCAGGCCGTGATCGAGATGCCAGACGGTGACCGGATGCCGTTCCCCGAGGAGGTCCCACAGGGCGATGGAGTCCGCACCGCCGGAGACGGCGGCGAGGATCGGGGTTCCGGGGGGGATGTCGGCCGTGACCGCGGGGTGCGCGGACGGCACCGTCGCCCCCCCGCTCCCCCGCTCCTCCGCACCCATGGACGCTAGGTGATCCGCCGCGCCTGGTCCCGGACCGTGCAACTGGTCAGGAGATCGACCAGGGCTGGGAGCATCTGCTTGGCGGTGCCGCGCAGGCTGACCGCCACGTAGTCCGAGATCGGCGTCGCTTCGGGATTGATCTCGACCACCGGGCAGCCGTGGTTGACCAGATCCAGGGGCAGGTCCGAGACCGGCTTGACCAGGCAGGAGGAACCGACCAGGAGCAGGCCGTCCGGATCGAAGGCCGCGATCCGGTCCAGGGCCTCCCGGGGCAGGGGCTCACCAAACCAGATGGACCCGGGGCGGACCTTGGCGCCGCAGGCGGGGCAGGAGGCCAGGCTCAGGGCGTTGTCCTGGTCGTCCCGGGCGGCCCAGCCGCAGTCCGCGGCACAGCGGGTGGTGAACAGGTCGCCGTGCAGGTGGACCACATCGGTGACGCCGGCCCGTTCGAGGAGGTCGTCCTCGTTGGTCGTGGCGACCAGGATGGTGCCCTGGGTATGACGTTGGAGCAGCGACAGGGCGCGCTGGCCCGCATGGGGCTGGGCGTTGGCCACGGTCAATCGCCGTTCCCGGTACCAGTCCCAGACCATCTCCGGGGCTTTGTCGAAGCCGTCCCGGCTGGCGAGGTCCTCGGATCGCACCGACCGCCAGTAGCCGCCCTCACCCCGGAAGGTGGGAACCCCGGCGTCGGCGCTCAGGCCGGCTCCGCCCAGGACGAGCAGCCGCTTGGCATCGGCGAGCAGCCGGGCGGCGGTCTGGATCGGCGACCGCTCAAGTTCGGGATGACAGTGGATCGTCACGCAGTGGAGTCTCTTTCGACCCACCGAGTATCCCGGGCCGGCGGCAAAGGCAACCGCACAGCCCTGGGCAACCCTCGGCAGGGGTCGGTAAACGACGCACCCCCGGGACAGGGCCCCGGGGGTGCGCACGCGCCTCGCCGGTTCACTTCACCGTCGAGAAGTATTCCTTCGAACCCTTGGGGTCGGCCTTCATGGTCTTCTTGCCTTCGCTCCAGTTGGCGGGGCAGACCTCGCCGTGCTTGGCGACGAACTGAAAGGCCTTGATGACGCGCAGGGTCTCTTCGACCGAGCGGCCGACCGGCAGGTCGTGCACGGTGGCGGCGGCGACCTTGCCCTCGGGGTTGATGATGAACAGGCCGCGCAGGGCGATGCCGGCCTCCTCGATCAGCACGCCGTAGTCGCGGGCGATCGACTTGGTCAGGTCGGCCACGAGCGGGTACTTCAGGTCGCCCAGGCCGCCGTCCTGACGCTTGGTGTTGCGCCAGGCGAGGTGGGTGAAGCAGGAGTCCACGGACACGCCGATGACCTCGGCGCCGACCTTTTGGAACTCGGGGTAGGCGTCCGAGAAGGCGATGATCTCGGTCGGGCAGACGAAGGTGAAGTCGAGGGGGTAGAAGAACAGGACGACCCACTTGCCCTTGTAGTCGGACAGCTTGATGTCCTTGAAGGTGCCATCCGCGAGGACGGCCTGGGCGGCGAAGTCGGGGGCCTGCTTGGCGACGAGGGTCATGGAGTATCTCCGGGGTTGGGCGGGATGCTTGGCCGGGTCCCGGGCTGTCAACGCCGCCCTCGGGAACCCTGATCAGCCACCGCTGCGGGCGAGGTAGCGGTCCGCGGGACCCCGGGCCAGGGGCGCCAGCCGGTCGCGCAGCAGGCGTACTGCCCGGTGGGCCCGGAACCCGGTACGCGGATCGTCCCCGATGGTGGTCATCAGCCGATGCTGGCGCACGGGATCCGTGGGCATCGCCAGGGCGCCATCGGCCATGGCATCGAGGCGGCGGAGCAGGATCAGCAGGATGCGGTCGTCGGCCACCCGGCGGAGGAGGGCGGATTCGAGCGCCGCATCGTCGATGCGCACCGCCAGGTCGTCCCAGTGGGTGATCAATCCGTGGTCCTCGGAATCCAGGCTGCGCAGGATCGCATCCCGACGCAGCCATGCCGGTGCCACGGCGAGATCCACCCGCACCCGGCCGCGCAGGAGGTCGTCGGGCTGCTCGGCCAGGCGTCCTGCCAGGCGCCGGCCCACGGGACCGTCGTCCGCGACCCAGGCGGCGGTCTCGGGATAGCTGGGATTGATGCGTTCGAGATCGATGCGCGCCGCCCAGGCCAGGGCCTCCAGGGCGGCGGTGGCGCCCTCGCCCCCGGCCCGCCAGACCCGGGCCATGGTGTCGGGATTGCCGGTCCCCGGTCCGGTGCCGGAGGGTGGACCGAGGGGATCCACGGTCCACCGCACGGACCAGGCGGTGCTGCCGTCGGCGGGATCGATGGCGGTGGCGACCAGGGCGGCGGTCCCCGCGGTCAGCACGGTCACCAAGGGGCGTTCCCAGACGACCGCGGCCAGGGGGTCCAGATGGTCAGGGCCGTCCCCGCCACCATCCACCACGAGGTAGCGCAGACCGCCAGCGAGCGCCCCAAGCCGTGGGGGCCGGTCGCGCTCGACGACATCGCCCAGAGGGTGGCTGAGCAGTCCGCAGCCGTCCCCGGCGGCGACCAGCAGGGGGGCGCCGGCGGCCTGGGCGGCAATGACCAGGAGACGGAGCACTGCGGGGTCCTGGGCGGTGCTCCGGCCGCCCGGGTTCCACGGTGTCCCGGCCAGGACCGGGATCCGCCAACGCGCATCGGTGCGCAGGGCCCGCTCGGGGATCTGCACCGCCTGGGCGGCGAGGGGGAAGCCGATGGGGCCCCAGGCGAGGGTGCCGCGCCAGGCGGCGGCGGCATGGGCGAGGGGGCCGTCGTGACCGGGCACGCCGACCGGCAGGAGCGGGATGCGATGCTCCCAGCCCCCCAGGCCGATGCGGTCGCCAGGATCGCCGACCACGGCCACCGCATCCAGAGGTGCTTGGAGCGTCTGTTCGATCCGGCGGATGCCCTCCGCATCGGGCCAGTTCCATCGTCCGGCAAGGGCGACGCGCAGGTGGGCCGGCGGGTCGCCGGGGACATGGATCCATCCTGCCGGCCGGCCCCCGCGCATGATGGATACGCTGGCGCCGATCCGGGGGAGATCCGTCACCGACCAAGGGCCGACCGGCAACCCCGGCCGACCGGCCACCGCCACGGTCGCCCCCACCGCGGGCACCGCGATCAACACCCCCCGGGGCATCAGGATCGCCACCGGGTCGGCGGCCGGGGCCGTGACCCCGGCTGCGACCGCGGCCGCAAGGACGATGACCGTGCGGACCACGCGGTTCAGGGAGCGGCGAGGCCCAGGGCCTGGGCGGCGGTGCTGTAGCCCGGGACCTTGTCGAGGGGCAGGGCCTGGACCAGGGCGCCGGCGACACCCGGGGTCGAGAGCACATCCACCACGGTCTGGGCGCCGGGGATCTTCTTGAGCTTGTCGAGGGGCGAGGGGCTGGCCTTCTCGCCCTCCTTGGGCGCGAGCTGGCTGGCGGCGATCTGGGCAAGGACGCCGTCGGCGGCGGGGGCCTTGCCGCCGGCCACGGCGGCGAGGTCGGTCTTGATGCCGTTGCTGACATCGAGCGCGCCCTGGGCCGAGTCGACCTTCTTCTTCGCCTTGTCGCCGGCGAGGGGCAGTTGGGCGGCGGCCTTGGCGGTGTCGAGGTTGGCCTGGCAGGCCTTGGAAACGGTTTCCGCCGCGTCGAGGGCCTTGGTCGCGAAGGCGATATTGACCGCCGGGACGGTCCCGGTGGGGGCGGCGGGGACCGTCGGCGCGGGTGTGTCCGCGGCGGCGATGGTGACGGGGGCGGCGGCCAGACAGGCCACGACGAGAGCGGCGGTGATGCGCATGCCTGGGACTCTAGGGTGATGGTTGCCACCGCCAGGGGATGCGCACCCGAGGTGCACCGGGGCCCCCCTTGCGTCACCGGTCGGCGCTTCTATAAGCCCGCCTCGCTTGCAGCGGCAGTGCCGCTTCCCGCCTCGGGCGGGGTTGGCCCACGAGGGGCCCAGGCTCATGTGGGCGGTTAGCTCAGTGGCTAGAGCATTCGCTTCACACGCGAGGGGTCGGGGGTTCAAATCCCTCACTGCCCACCACATGGAACCCCAGGTCCGGACCGGACCTGGGGTTTTTCTTTGGCCGCCCCGCGGCAGGGTGACCCTCCATGGGCGCAGATCGTTTCGCCGGACGGATCGGGCCCAAGGCCCTCATGGAGTGGGTGGCGAGCGCCCTGCCCTGGTGGCAGCCGGGGCCGTCGCGGACCGGGCCCTGCGCCGATCTCGCCGGCGAGGGCTGGGGCGCGGTCTTGGCCCAGGGCCGGCGGCTGACGGCGGAACGCCACCCCGGCCCCGGACCCCGGGCGGACTATTTTGCGGTCTGCCTGGCGGCGCACCACGCCACCGTCGGCGGCTACAGCCCCACGGATGTGGACATCACCATCCGTGCCGACCGTTGGGCGGATTCCGACGAGCGGGTGCTGGATGCCCAGGAGCGGACCCTGCGTGCCGCCCTGGGGTGGAGCGTGGACGGGATCAATCCGCGCCGCATCGACCACGATGGCCGGCCGGTGACCGGCCACGATGGCGAATACCTGGGCGCCCTGGCGGGCTGCGTCGGTGGCTGGCTGCGCCGGGGCCGGCCGGAGCGGGCCGAGGCGGTGGCGGCCCTGATCGACGCGGAACTGGCCCGGGAGGCCGCCGCCGTCGAGCACGCCCGCCACGACGCGGATCCGGTCCGCGCCCTGGTCGCGGCGGCCATCGTCACCCACAACGTCGGCGACTTGGACCAGGGCATCTCCCACTGGCCCGCGGCCCTGGGCGCCCCGTACCGGCTCCGCTGGCACGACACCGCCCACGCCACGGACCGCCACGGCGGCGCCTTCGCCCGGGCCGCCGCGCTCTACGCCGCGACCCTGGCGCCCGAGGGCCACCGCAACTATCCGCTGCGCCAGGTGAAGGCCTTGCGCCGGGATCCGTCCCTGTGGCTGCCCCTCGGCCCGTTCCTGGACGGCTGGGGCCGGATGATCGCCACCACCCCGCACCTGGGCGACGCGGACCGCGGCGATGTGCTGGCGGCGCTCATCCATGGGGTCGCCACCATCCCCGGCCAGACCGGGTACCAGCGGGCCATCTGCGGCATCGCCGCCGCCGGGCGGCTCGACCGCCTGGCCCGGGGGCTCACCGCCAACCAGCAGGCGGGGCTGCGCCACCCATCGATCCAGGCCGCGCTGAAGGAGGACGAGACGCGCTTCCTGGACTGCTGGCGGCGCCGGCGGGATGCGCTCGTCGCCTGATCACCAGTCGGTGCGCACGCTCATGCGCAGGTCGTAGCCCGCGGAAAAGCCGCCCAGCCGCACTAGGCGATCCGGATCCGCCTCCCCCGACGGCGGGCGCGGGGCTCCGCCGGCAGTGGGATCGTAGACGACCTCATGGGCATCCGGCGACCAGCCCAGATCGAGGGCGCCGCCGATCGCCGCGGTCCAGCCGCCCCGACCGGCGGGCCGGCTGGCATACCAGGTGCGCAGCCCAAGCGCCCCGCGCAGCCGCGGCGTCGAGACATCCGCATCCTCGCTTACCGCCGGTTCGCCGATGACCCGGGCCCGGCCCCAATACCAGCCGACACCGCCGGACAGGAACGGATCGATGGAGAAGCCCTGGCCGACCGGCGGGTTCCCGGCGAGTTCGGCGCTTGCCAGGAGCTCGTAGGACTCGGCCCGGTTGCTGAAATGGTAGGGCACCGCGTGCTCAAAGCGGCGCAGCGCGCCGCCGACGGACAGCCGGCCGGCGAGCCAACCGTCCACGGGCAGCAGCCAGCGCGCCGAGGTGGCAACGCCTTTGCCGGGTCCGCTCCACCCGGCCACGCCTTTGAGCGCGGCCACCTCGCCGATCAGCGGCGGTCCGGCGGCGACGCCCTCCCGGCGCCGGGTGACCAGGGTGATCGCACCGTAGACCGCCTCATCGTCGATGCGTTTGCCGGCGCTCAGCGCGAACGGCCCCGCATCGAGCCCGCTCTCCAGCCAGGGGCCCGCCTCGTTGTCCGCGACATGGTCGGCAACCGTGGTCATGCCGTCACCGCTGCGCACCAGCCAGCCGGGGCCGATCCACCAACTGGAGGCGGGTCCACCGGCCCGCCACCGCACCTGGGCGGTGGCGGACCATTCGCCGGTGGTGGTCAGGGTCTGGGCCACCGACCACCAGAGGCCGGCCAGGGTCCCGTCGGCGCCGGCGGCGAGCAGTCCGGCAACCGCCGGATCCGGATCCTCGTAAGGCAAGTCCACCGGCGGCACGCCCATCACCGCATGGTTCGCGTCCTGCATCGCCTCGCCGCCGAGATCCCCGGCCCAACGCAGACCCGGCCCGGCCCAGGCCGAGGTCAGGATGCCGACGGGATCGGCGGAGGCCCAGGTGGCGACGGCGCTCGCCGACAGTTCATCGCTGCGCGCCCCGCCGGCGAAATAGGTGCCGAGGGGATCCGTTGCGGACCAGTCCGGCATCCGGCCGCTCGGGTTCGCATCGATGAGCATGCTGTGATCCACCGACAGGCGCAGCCAGCCAGCGGCCTGCCAACCCACCTGCAGGCGGTTCGACCGGTAGTCGTCCCGCTGGTCGTAGGTCGGCGCGCCGAAGGTGTCGTTGCTCCACCCGAACCACCACGCCCCCGCCGCCGGCGATCCGGGCACACCCAGGGGAGACTGGCCAGCGGCGGGCACATCGACGCCGGCGACCGGCGCAGCGGCCATCAGGGCGGTACAGATGACGGGGGCTCGCGACACGCGACGGCAGCATCCCGGGGATCGCCAGGGGTCCAGTCCGACACCTTGCCAGGCACCGGGCCACGGGATGCTCCCTCCATGCGCTGCGCTGCGATCCTGGTGTCGGTCCTCGCCGCCGCGCTCCCGGCGGTGGAGATGGTGGACCTGCCGGATGCCGGCGATGCCGGCGAAGACCCCG
>CAMCAC010000148.1 GCA_945872305.1 Candidatus Kuenenia stuttgartensis
GGCGCCCTGCTCATCGCCCACCGCCTGGCCACCGTCCGGAACTGCGACCGCATCCTGGTCCTGGAACACGGCCGCATCGTCGAGACGGGCACCCATGCCGAACTGATGTCCGCGGACGGGCTGTACGCGGCCCTGGTGCGCTTCGCGCACTAGGGTTTCGGGCTCGCTGCGCTCGCGCCCGAACGGCGAGACCGGAACCCGCAACGCGTGGCGCGCGGCGCCCGCCCGCAACGCGAACGCGAGCGCAGCCGGCCCGCAACCCGGAAGCTTCAGGTCCTGAGATCGAGCATGACCCCGCTCGCGCCGCCGCCGCCGGGGGCGAGACCGCGGCGGTCGTAGGCACCGGGGGTGGGAGCGCCGGTGACGGTGGCGACGAGATCGCGGACCAGGCTCAGACCGTGGCGGATCAGCACCTGATTGCGGTCATTCACCGCCCGCAGGCGCTCCGCGAGCTGGCGCAGGTCGTGGCCGCGGCGGAGGATCTCACCGCGCAGGACCTCGGGCAGGCGCTCCGCGAGGCGGCTGAGGGTGACCTGGGCCGGGGGCAGGTTCCACACCGAGGCGGCGGTGCGCAGGATGCGCTCGCGCACCTGGCGGCAGCGCACGGATTCGGCGAGGGGCGCCCGCTCCCGGTCGAGGAGCGTCTGGAGGGCGGCGCCGTCGGCTCCGACCACGGTCCGCTGCTTCTCCTCGGCCAGGGCGAGGAGCTGGCGGTGGACCGTGATCTCCGCATCGAGATGGTCCCGAAGCTGGGCGGCGATGGCGTCGGCGGGGGTGGCGGCGCGGGTGGGGGCGGTGTGAATCATGGGGCGGCTCCGCGGTCCGGGCCGGCGGCGGTGCCGCGGCCCTGTTTCAGGCTCAATTCGCGCACCAGCATCTCGGCGATGCCGATGCCGCCGGCGGCCTTGTCCGCCAGGGCATCGAGCTGGAGCCGCTTCCACTCCTTCTCCTCCTCGGAGCCGCCGATGAGCGGATCACCGTCGTCGAGGCCGTTCTCTTCGAGCGGCTTCAGGAGCTCGCGCAGGAACACCGATTCGAGCTGTTTCGCCGCCTTGCGCAGGGCGAGGTCCTGGTCGATGGGGACCGCGGGCACGGGGACGGCGGCCGAGGTGACGGATCCCGGCATGGTCACTCCACGATGAGCTCGGCGTGCAGGGCGCCGAGACGGTCGAGGGATTCGAAGATCGCCACCAGGTCCCGAGGCCGGGCGCCGATGGCATTCATCGCGGTGGCGATGTCCTCGACGCTGGCACCGTCCATGACCGTGAAGGTGCCGGGCACCGCGGCAGTGCTCGCCGAGATGCCCGCCGGCGGCGCCGGGGCGTTGAGGCGGGTCACCGGATCGGTCCAGCGAACGCTGCCGGGGCCCAGGGGATCGCGTGGATCCGGGGTCGCCTTGGGCAGCACGCGCAGGCTCAGGCCCGCGTGGCTGATCGCCACCTGGGACACCCGCACCTGGCTGCCGGCGATGACCGTGCCGGTGCGGCTGTTGACCACCACCCGGGCCCGCTGGTCCGGATCGATGCGCATCTGCTGGATGCGCTCCAGGGCGGCGACCACCTCTGGATCCGGGGTGCCGGGCGGAAAGCGCACGGCGACGGCGGCGTGGTCCTCGGCCACCACCCGATCGGCACCGAACACGGCGGACAGGCTGCGGGCCAGGCGGCTCGCGGTGGTGAAGTCCGGCTGGCGCAGGACCAGCCGCAGGCGGTCACCGACCAGGATGCGCTGGGGGATCTCCTGTTCGACCATGGCCCCGGGGGTGAGCACAGCCACCGTCTCGATGTTGCGGTGGGCGGTGCCGCCGCCCTGGACGCCGGGACCGGCGTCGCCGAAGCCGCCGATCGACACCCCGCCCTGGGCGGCGGCGTACACCGCGCCATCGTGGGCGACGAGCAGGGTCTGGAGCAGGGTTCCGCCGCGCAGGCTGTTCGCGTCCCCCAGGCAGCTCACGGTGGTGCGCAGGCGGGCGCCCTTGCGGGCGAAGGCGGGCAGCTCGGCGGTCACCGCCACCAGGGCGACGTTCTTCGATTCGAGGTCCCCATCCGCATCGAAGCTCATGCGGAACTTGGAGAGCATCTGACGGATGACCCGGGTGGTGGCCTCCTGCTTGTCCCCGGAGCCGGCCAGGCCGACCACCAGGCCGACGCCGTAGAGCTGGTTGTCGCGCACGCCGTAGATGTCGCACAGGTCCTTGATGCGGACCGCGCCGGTGGCGCTGTCCCCGGGCACGCCGTCGGCGGCGGCCAGCGTTGCGGCGATGATGAGGAGCAGGGCGGCGCGCATGGCTCAGAACGGCCAGACGGTGTCGATGATGCGCCCGAGCCAGCCTTCCTGCTGGGCGCGGGTCAGGGGACCTTCGCCGTCGATGGCCACCTGGAAGTTGTGCAGCTTCTCCGACAGCACCGTGTTGTCGGGACGGATGTCCACGGCGCGGATCACGCCGGTGATGCGGATGGTCTTGGTATCGGCGTTGACCTTGACCTGTCGCACGCCCTCGACCACCAGATTGCCGTTGTCGAGGATGTCGGTGACCCGGCCGGTGATCGTGGCGCGGACCTCGCCGCTCGCCTCCACCTTGCCTTCGCCTTTGAATTCCTTGCTCGATCCGAGATCGAAGGCCGGCAGGGTGCCGCTGTTGTTCTGGCCCTGGGCGGCGGGCAGCCGGGTGCTGTTGGGCAGGATGTTGACCGAGGCCTGGGCGTCGTTCTGGCGCTTGGTCTCGGTCTTCGCGGTGTCGCTGACCGAGGTGGTTTCCTTGACCAGGATGGTGACCAGGTCGCCGACTTGGCGCGCCACCTGGTCGTTGTACAGGGTGCCGCCGCTCAGGGTCTGGGCGGCGACCAGATCCGCAGCGGACAGGCTGCCGGCCAGGGCGAGAATGAGGATGCTGCGCATGGACGGCCCCCGTGTGGGCGGACCGGACAGGGCCCGCCACTCCAGCCCAGGACGCAAGCCCCATGCCGGAGCGCATCTCGACCAATATCCGGATGGCGGAGTCCTGTTTCCCGGGGTACGCTGGCCCATAGGAGCCTGTCATGCCGATCATTTCCTGGGACCCGAAGCTCGCCACCGGTGACAGCGTGGTCGACCATCAGCACAAGACCCTGTTCCAGATGGTGAACGAGCTGCACGACGCGATCACCGCCGGCAAGGCCAAAGAGCACCTGCAAAAGGTGCTGGAACGTCTCGCATCCTACACTCTGGAGCATTTCGCGGCCGAGGAGCGTCTGATGGGCCGATCCGGGTATCCCGGGGTCGCCGAGCATGTCCGCAAACACCATGACCTGGCGAAGAAGGCCACCGACCTCATCGAGGGCTATCGGAGCGGAAAGCTGGTCCTGTCCCTGACCCTGTCCCAATTCCTGGCCGATTGGGTGCGCCACCACATCGCCGAAGAGGACCAGAAGATGATCGCCTGGATCCAGACCCGGCCGAAGTGAGCGCGCCGCTACCGGATCACCACTGGATCCAGTCCGCCGCCGGACCCGCATCAGGCCGATGGGGATGGGACCGGTATGCCGACGGGGTCAACCCGACCAGGCTGCGGAACCGGCGTGCACCATGATTCGCGTCCCGCCAGCCGACCGCGGCCAGGATCTCGGCCACCGGGCGGTCCGTGGCGAGCAGAAGCGCGGCCGCCCGCTCAGCCCGGCGACGGGCGATCCAGGCCAGGGGCGGCAGGCCGGTGCGGCGCCGGAACAGCCGCACCAGATAACTGGGGTCCAACCCCGCCAGCCGCGCCAGCTCGGGAAGGCCCCAGGTACGAGGGAGATCCGCCTCGACCGCCTGGATCGCGGAGGCCAGGCCCGCATGGGGCACCCCGGCACCGGGCCGCAGCCCACGGACCAGGGTGGAAAACGCCGTCGCCACCGCATCGAGGACGATCAGCACCTGGGCGATCATCCGGACCCGGCCTGTGGCGGGGTCGCCCTGATCGGCACGGATCGCCTCGGCGGCGGCATGGAGCCGGGATTGCATGGCCGAGTCGGCCCGGGCCGTGAAACAGGCCGGACCACCCTGACCGGGCACCACCAGGGGCGCGAGCAGCGGATCCCGCTGGCTCCAGGCCAGGTCCCCCGCGAGCAGATCCGTGCCGATACAGCAGTTGTAGAGTTCCAAATCCCGGGCCCGGTGATACGCGTGCCAGGCCCCGGGCTGGATGAGCAGGATGCTCCCCGGTCCGATCTGCTCGACTCCACCGGCATGCCGATGCCGGGCGCCGCCCGCCACCACCACCGCCACCTCGACGAAATCATGCATGTGCAGGGGCACCTCGCCCGCATGCCGTGGCCGGTTCACATGGATGGGTACGCCCAACGGTGGGAAGAGCGCAGCCCGGGCGAGGAGGGTGGGATGCATCGCAGGAGAACCCTGGGGACCGTCCATCTCGCATGGACATCCACAACCACCACCCGGCCACCGGGCATCCGCGCAGGCAACGACAGGCGACCGGATTGTTCGTGATTCAGGATGTCCTGATTAGTCGATAGCCATGTAAAGAGATAAAGATGTCTTGACATCGCCCATGCGGATTTACGACCGCCACCGGAGTCACCGATGTCCCCCCTCTACCTCATGACCGGTCTCGCCATGGGCATCTTCGCCGTCGCCCTGGTTGGCCTCGCCTGGCTGATACGTTCCGGGCAATTCGATGACCTGGACACCCCGGCCCTGCGTGCCCTCAACGATGATGAGCCGGCGGCTCCGACCCAGGAGCGTCAGCCGTGAGCGCCGCTCCCACTGCCAGCGGCCTGACCGACCAGGTGACCTACGACAACCGCATCGTCACCGCCTTCCTGGTGGCGACGGTGGTGTTCGGCATCGTCGGCCTGCTGGTCGGGGTGCTGATCGCGCTCCAGCTGGCGGTTCCCGCCCTCAACTTCGACCTGCCGTTCCTGTCCTACGGCCGGCTGCGCCCGCTGCACACCAACGCGATCATCTTCGCCTTCACCGGCAACGGCATCTTCGCCGGCATCTATTATTCCCTGCAGCGCCTGTGCAAAGCGCGCATGTTCGACGACCGTCTGAGCTGGTTCCATTTCTGGGGCTGGCAGGCGATCATCGCCGCCGCCGCGATCACCCTGCCCCTCGGCTACACCACGAGCAAGGAATACGCCGAGCTGGAGTGGCCCATCGACATCGCCATCACCATCGTCTGGGTGGTCTTCGGCATCAACATGATCGGCACCATCGTGAAGCGGCGGGAGCCGCACCTGTATGTGGCGATCTGGTTCTACCTGGCCACCTGGCTGGGCATCGCCCTGCTCCACATCGTCAACTCCCTGGCGATCCCCGCCGGACCGATGAAGAGCTATTCCGTCTACGCCGGCATCCAGGACGCCCTGGTCCAGTGGTGGTACGGCCACAACGCGGTGGCCTTCTTCCTGACCACCCCCCTGCTCGGCCTGATGTACTACTTCCTGCCCAAGGCGGCGGAGCGGCCTGTCTACTCGTACCGGCTGTCGATCATCCACTTCTGGGCCCTGATCTTCATCTACATCTGGGCCGGTCCCCACCACCTGCTCAACTCGGCGATGCCGGAATGGGCCCAGACCCTGGGCGTGGTGTTCTCGATCGTCCTCCTCGCCCCGTCCTGGGGCGGCATGATCAACGGGCTGCTCACCCTGCGCGGGGCCTGGGACAAGGTCCGCACCAGCCCGGTGCTCAAGTTCTTCGTCGCCGCGGTCACCTTTTACGGCATGTCGACCTTCGAGGGCCCCCTGCTCTCCCTGCGCGAGGTCAACGCCCTGTCCCACAACACCGACTGGACCATCGGCCATGTCCACAGCGGCGCCCTGGGCTGGGTCGGCCTGTTGCTCTGCGGCATGATCTACTGGCTCGCGCCCCGGCTGTGGAAGACCAAACTGTACAGCGATGCCGCGGCCAACTTCCATTTCTGGATCGCGACCACCGCCATCGCCCTCTATGCGGTGGTGATGTGGATCAGCGGGATCGCCCAGGGGGCCATGCAGCTGTGGTTTGACGACAACGGCCAGCTCTCGGTGCGCACATTCCAGCAGATCGTCGAGATTTCCATCCCGTTCTACTGGTTCCGCGCCTTCGGCGGGCTGCTCTACCTCGTCGGTTTCCTGGTCATGGCCTGGAACCTGGTGATGACCTTCCGGGCCGGCAGCCGGACCGCCGACGAGACGGTCACCGTCCCGCGGGTCGAGGTGAACGCCCCCGCCGAACCCCTCATCGAGGAGGCCCTGAAGACCCCCGGCGCCCGGGCCAAGGCGACCGCGATCCACGGCCTGATCGAACGCTGGCCCCTGGTGCTGATGACCCTGGCCATGGGCGGCCTGCTCATCGGCTCGATCATCTCCGTCGTGCCCAGCCTGATCCAGGGCGCCATGAGCCCGCGCATCGCCAGCGTGACCCCCTACACCCCGCTGGAGCTGCTCGGCCGGGACATCTACATCCGCGAAGGCTGCTCGACCTGCCACACCCAGATGATCCGCACCCTGCGCGCCGAGGTCGCCCGCTACGGCGACTACACCCGGCCCGGCGAGGGCATCTACGACCGCCCGTTCCTGTGGGGCAGCAAGCGCACCGGCCCAGACCTGGCCCGGGAGGGCGTGCTCAACCCGAGCACCGTGTGGCACTACGACCACACCCTGCATCCGGCCGAGGTCGCCCCATGGACGGTGATGCCGGCCTATCCCTGGCTGGGCACGGACACCTGGGATCCGGACCAGGTCACCCCCCGCATGGGTGCGCTGTCCGTGTCGCCCCTGCGTACGTACACCCCGCGGGAGATCGACCGCGGTCCCGAGCTCGCCGACGCCCAGGCCCGCTTCATCGCCGCCGAACTGCGCGCCACCGGCCGCCCGGAACTGGTCGCCGACGCCCAGCTCGAACGGCGCGAGGTGGTGGCGATGATCGCCTACCTCAAGCGCCTGGGCACGGACCTCGGCGCCAAGCCCGGCACCACGGGCATCGCAGGGCTGGAGGCGCGGATCCAGGCCGCCCGGCCCGCCACCAGCGCGGCGGTGGCGGTTGTGGAGGTCCGCTGACATGAAGAACCTGATCGCCACCCCCGCCGGCATCGCGGCCCTGTGCCTGCTCGTCGCCAGTTTCGGCGTGTTCTGCTTCGTCGTCTGGTACGTGTTCGCGGACCGCCGCAAGGCCCGCACCGACCGCATCGCCCACCTGGCCCTGGAGGACGGCTCCCATGAGTGACCCGCAGCCCACCCATCGCCCGGGAGATCCGACCGATGTGGTCCGCGAACACAGCCACGACGGGATCCAGGAATACGACAACGACCTGCCCCGCTGGTGGCTGTAC
>CAMCAC010000149.1 GCA_945872305.1 Candidatus Kuenenia stuttgartensis
CAGCTCGGGGTCTGCGGCGTCGCGGGATCCGGCCTGGTGAATCCCTGGTACGATGCCCTCTTCGCCCGCACCAGCCTGGCCCGGGATCCCGGCCGGGCGGCCCTGGCGGACGCATTTCCCCATGCCCTGGCGGTGGCGCCCCCGGCGCCCCAGGAGCCGGGAGCGGAACCGTCGGCGGAACGTCGGCTGATCGAGGGCCTGGACCGTGGCTCCCGTGAGGATCTGCCACCGCTCGCCCCCTTGCTGGCCCCGGTCGCGGTCACCGGTCTGCTCGTCCTCGCCTGGCTGGCCATGCTGCTCGGCCTCCTCGCCGCCACCCAGCGGCAGTGGACGGACAACGAGCGGTTGCAGCATCCGTTGGCCGAGGTCACCGGCACCCTGTGCAGCGGCGCCTGGCGGTCGACCCCGTTTCACATCGGCATGGCGGTGGCTGTGGTGCCATGGCTGTGGTCGATCGGGTTCCAGCGGGGGTGGCATCCGCTTCCGGATCTGGTCCTGGCGGTGAAGGTCCCCGAACTGCCGGCCCTGCTCGGAATGACCCAGCCGGCCGCGGACGCCTGGGTCCTGACCGGGGCCTGGGCCACCATCGAATGGCGGCCCTATGCAGTCGGCCTGGCGTTCCTGCTCATCCCGGCGATCAGCTTTTCCACATGGTCGGGATTCTGGGTTGCGGCGGTGGTCGTCGGTTGGCTGCACACCGCCGGTGTCCCGGTGGTCTTCCTGACCGATGGCCGGGCGGTGGGTGGCGGTGCGATGGTCGCGTTTGCCGCCATGGTCCTGTGGGCGGGGCGCCAGCACTACTGGGCATTGCTCCGGGCGGCGATGGGGCGCGGCGATGGAGCCGGCGACCGGACGGGCGTGTGGGGTGTCCGGGCGATCCTGGCCGGCGCGGTGGTCGCCGCCGTCGGCTTGTCCTGGGCCGGCGGCCACTGGGCGGCGGGCCCCATCGCGGTGGCGATGACCCTCCTCGCCGCCCTGGTCATCGCCCGGGTGGTGGCGGAATCCGGACTGGTGGCGTTCCAGACCGCCCAGGATCTGGTGCCCTTCGCCTACAGCCTGGGACTGCCGGCCCTGTTGCCGTTGTCAGCGGTGTTTGCGGCCCTGTGGCTGGGAGCCACCGGGATGGCGGACACCCGTACCAACCTGGCCGGTCTGGCGGTCCATGGCACCGGCACCGCCGCGGGCCAGGGCATCGCTCCGGGCCGGATCCTCCTCATCCTGGCCGTGGTCCTGCCAGTGGCGATCCTGCTGGCGCTCGGGGCCCGGCTGGTCTCGGCATGGACGATGTCTGGCCCCGCCCCCTTGGAGCAGGTGTGGCGCCCGGCGGAACTGATCGCCGCCGTCGATGGCGATGGGTCCCTGTCGGCATGGCCCATCCTCATCGGCGCCGCGCTGGTGATGGTGGTCGCGGGCGCCCGGCGATGGTGGAGCGGGGTGCCGCTCCATCCGATCGGGATCGTGGCAGCCTTCAGCTTTCCCGTGTGGATGGTGTGGGGGTCGCTGATGCTCGGCTGGCTGGCCAAGACCGCGGTCCTGCGCCTGGGCGGGATGGCGGTCTATCAGCGACTGCGGCCGGTGGCGATGGGCCTGATGATCGGAGACGCGGTCGGCATGACCCTGCAGTCCCTGGCCACGATCGGGCAATGATCCGCGGCGCGGTCAGCCGACCGCGTCGTGGATCTCGCCGTCGACCAGATAGGTGCGCAGGCCCCGGCTGCTCTCGTCGAGCAGGCGGTGGAGTTCGAGCAGGACGAGTTCGGTGACATCCTCACGGCGCACCACCACCGCCGCGGGGCGGCGGCTCCGCTCGAGGATGCGGTCGTCGCCGATCACCACCCGCTCGACCTTGGCGCCCAGGGCCTTGAGGGCCTGGACCGCTTCGACGCCTTCGATGTCCGGCATGATCACGCCGTCCGCGGGATCCTTCAGGGAGGCCGCCCGGGCCGCCACCTGGGCGATGTCGTTGAACACCAGTTCCGGATGCAGCGGCAGGGAGTCTTCCATGAAGGCGCACTGCACACCGGCCAGTTCCTTCAGGGACTCGGATTCCGGGAGGGCCACGCCGCGCACCGCACGCACCCGGCCGACGAAGGCGATGCGCCGGCAGCCGCGCCGGATCAGGTGGCGGGCGGCCAGGTAGCCGTGGCGGAAGCTGTTGGGGACCACCGCCGAGGCGGAGCTGCGGCTCGGGCTGGTGCCCACGCAGAGCATCGGCCGGCGCAGATCGGCGATCTGCTTGAGGTGCGGCTCGTGGCCGAGACCGAGACAGAGGATGACCCGGCCGGGCTTGCGGATGCGGTCCGCGTCGGGGCCGTAGGCAGGGTCGCCGGTCTGCACGTGCAGCCGTTCGATCTCAAGGCCTTCGCTGGCGCAGCGGTCGCCGATGGCGCGCTCGATCATGCCGAAGGCGTCGTCGCCGGGCTGGGCGTTGCTGCCCCCGATGAGCAGGGTCAGCCGGCGGTTGGGCAGCGAGCGCACGAACAGGCCGACGCCACGCTTGGCGGTGCACAGCCCGGACTCCATCAGACGCGACACGACTTTCGAGATGGTGTTGGGGCTCGCCTGGTACTTGCGGGCCAGGGTGCGCACCGACGGCAGCCGCTCCGAGGCCTTGTACGAGCCGACCTCGATCTCCCGCCGCATCTCGCGGTAGATGTCTTCCTGGCTCGCCTTTTCCTTCAGCATCCCGGCATTGCAGCCGGTAACGGCCCGCTGTCAATCGGTGGCGTCGAGCCGGGCACGGGGCCGGAAGCGCGTCCGCCAGGCGGCGATGCCCGGCGGCGGATCGAGGATGCCGAGGGCGAGGCAGGCGCTGCCGGATCCGGACAGGAGGTGCGGCACGCCCCGGTCCGCGAGCCACGAGAGGAGGTCCCCCACCGTCGGCTCGACCCGGACCGCCGCCGGGGCCATGCGGTTGGCGAGGATCCCCGCCGGACCCCGGGCGGCGAGATCCGCGGCCCAGGCCGTCGGCCCGCGGGCGGCGCGTGGTCCGCGCTCCGCGTCGCTCAGGGCGCGGAACACCGCTGGGGTCGGGCATCCCGCGGGCGGCTTGAGGATGGTGACCACCTGGTCCGCGGCGTCCGGGAGCGGGGTCAGCTCCTCGCCCCGGCCAAGGGCGTGGGCGGTGCCGCCGACCAGGAAGAAGGGCACGTCGGAGCCCAGGGCGAGGGCGATCACGGCGAGGTCCGTTGCCGGCAGGGGGTCTGGATCCAGGCGGGCCAGGGCGCGCAGCACCGCGGCCGCGTCGCTGGACCCTCCGCCCAGTCCGGCGCCATGCGGCACGCGTTTGCGGAGATGGATGGCCACCCGGCCGATGGGGTGGCGGGCCGTGTAGGCCGCGGCGGCCCGCCAGGCCAGGTTCTCCGGCCCGGCCGGGAGGTCAGCCCCCTCGACCACGAGGCCGATCCCGTCCCCTGGACGGACCTCGACCGCCACCTCGTCCGCCAGTTCCAGGGTCTGGAACACCGTTTCCAGGGCATGGAAGCCGTCATCGCGCCGGCCGAGGATCTCCAGCACCAGATTGATCTTGGCGGGGGCGGGCAGGACCAGGCCGGGCATGCCCTGGATGGTGGAGGCACCGCTCCGGAAGCCACTGATACACCCCGGTCAGGCCGGTTCCGCCCCGCTTGAGCAGCAGGGGTCCGCCGGGGAAGGTGCCGCCCGAGCGTCCCTCCCTGGAGCCAGGCATGTCGCGCAGCCCCCGTCTTCCTTCGGTCGTCACCGCCCTGCTTGCCGTGGCCGGCGCCATCGCCCCGGTCGCCGTGCCGGCGGTCGCCGCCGAGGATGGCGGCGCGGTGGCCGACGAGCGCTTCCCGGTCGGTGACCAGGTGCGTGCCAAGTTCGCCGAAGGGGTGAAGGAGTACCGCATCGGCCGCTACCAGGCCGCCGCCGCCGCCTTCGCCGCCGCGCTCAAGCTGAATCCCGACGACAAGCTGTGCTACGAGCTCTATCTCGCCGCCGGCGACGGCCTGCTGGTCCAGATGGAGGGCTACGACGAGCTCCGACTGGTCCTCCGCGACCTGCTCGCCAAGGCCCGGGTCTACCAGCGCCATCTCCGCCGCGACGCCGCCTATATCGATCTGCTCATCACCAAGATGAAAGCCGGCGAGGACGAGCGTCTGGTCGCCACCAACGAGCTCGTGGCGGTCGGCCCCATCGCCGTGCCCCGCCTGCTCGCCCGCCTGGGCGACAACCGCCAGGACGACGACCGGGTCGGCTGCCGCATCGTCCTGACCCGGATGGGCTACCGCGCGGTGGTCCCCCTGGTCGAGGCGTTGAACGCCGCCGAGCCCCGCCTGCTGTCCACCGTGGTCGCCGTGCTGGCGGACATCGGCGACCGCCGGGCCCTGCCCCGTCTCCAGCTCCTCCTCGAAGACACCGCCACCGACGCCACCGTGCGCCGGGTGGTCGAGAACGCCGTGGCGGTGATCACCACCCGCAGCCGCAGCGAGAGCGGTACGGTCGAGTCCCTCTATCTGTCCGAAGCCCTGCGCTACTTCCGCGACGGCGACCAGGTTCGCGACGAGATGATCGCCGCCGAGGCGCTCATGTGGCGGTGGACCGAGCCCGAGGGCGGCGCCCGCGACGGCGAAGCGATCACCAAGGCTCTGCAATACGTGCGCGTTCCGGGCTATGCCTGGAACGAGCTGATGGCCGAGGAGCTGCTCTACGACCTCGGCGCCGCCCGTCCGGCCTTCGCCCCGGCCTACCCGCTCCTCGCCGCGGATCTCGCCGCCCAGGATGTCGAGGTGCGTCGCCGCGCCCGCCTGGTCAAGGAATCCCCCTATCCGGCCCGCAACCCCGAGGGCCACCCGGACGCCATCGCCGAGCGCGCCGCCGCCCTTGATGGCGCCGGTTCCGGCATGATGGACCGGGTCCGCCTGTTCGGCCCCGTCCACCTCTACCGCGCCTTCCAGCAGGCCGTGGTCGCCGACCGCTTCGATGCCGGCGCCGCCATCGCCGAGGTCCTCCGCGACCGCGCCATCGCCGCGCCCGAAGCCCATCTCCCCACCCCGGCCGAGAGCTTCTCGCCGGACAAGGCCGGCACGCCCCTCATCGCCGCCCTCGACCACGGTGCCAAGGCGGTCCGCTACCCCGCGGCCATGGCCCTCGCCCACCTCGATTCCGCCGCGGCCCACACCAATGGCGACAAGGTGGTGCCGGTGCTCGCCCAGGCGGTCGGCGAGTGGGGCATGCGCGTCGTCCTGGTCGTCGACCAGGACTACCGCTACCGCAACCTGGCCCGCTCCGCCCTCCAGGCGAAGGGCTACCTGGTGCGCGCCGTCAACGACGGCTTCGAGGCCATGCAGGTCCTCGAGGAGGCCCCGGTCAAGGATGCGATCATCATCCCCGGCGACCTGCTGCCCACCGTGCGCAACGCCCACGGCCAGCTCGTCTCCGTTCCCGAGCAGCGCGCCGAGACCCTGATCGCCCAGCTGCGCGCCGACCAGCGCAGCGCCAAGACCCCGATCTTCGTCTCCCTGCCCGAGGACCCCGAGCTGGCGGCCAAGATCCAGACTGCCCTCACCGACAAGGTCGACGGCTTCGTCAAGAAGCCCTTCGATGCGGTGGAACTGTCTGGCAAGATCGAGTCCGCCCTGGAAAAGGCCGAGCTGCCGAACGTGAACCGGGAGGAGGCCGAGGCCACCGCCCTCGCCGCCGCCATCGCCCTCCAGCAGCCCGACCCGAAGCGCACCCAGTACGACCTGACCCTGGCCGCCGAGGCCCTGGCCGCGACGCTTGAGAACCGCGGCGACGCCCTGCGCATCGAAGCGCTCAAGGCCCTGTCCGTGGCGGTCCGCCATGCCAATGGGGAAAAGGTCCGCGCCCTCGCGCCCAAGCTCACGGATCTCTACGCCGCCCAGGATGCGACCCTGGCGCCCGCCCTGCGCGCCGCCTGGGTCCAGGCCATCGGCGCCATCGATCCGGGCACCCCGGCCGCCGCCGACATCATTGCCCGGGCCCTGGCCTATGACGGCCCCGAGTCGGGCATGGTCCGGGCTGCGGCCGCTGCCGCCGCCGGCCGTTCAACGGCGGTCGCCGCCCCGGTCCCCGCCGATGGCGGAAGCCTGTTGCGCTACCTCCAGGAGCGCCGCATGGATCTCCGTCCCCAGGGTGCCGGGGCTGAGCCCGGCGCCGCCGTCCCGTCGTCGAACGCCCCCTGAGCCAACACGTCCACGAACCCGAGCCCCGCATCCGAGCCAACGCCATGAACCTCACGGCCAAGATCCTCGTCGTCCTCATCCTCGTCATGACCCTCGCGTTCATGTTCGTGCAGATGAGCGTGTTCGCGTACCGCGAGAACTGGAAGCGGCGCTGGAACGAGGACACCACCGAACTGCGCAAGTCCCTGACCGTGGTCGAGCAGCGCGCTGCGAGCGAAAGCTACCAGCGCGCCGCCGCCGAGGCGGACAAGTCGGTGATCGCCGCCCAGCTCCAGTCCACCCAGGCGGACCTGGACAAGGCCCGGAGCGAGATCCAGGCGCGCAACGACACGATCAACGGCCTCGAAGACAAGAACCGCCAGGCCGAGGTCACCATCAAGGCCCAGGATGAGCGCATCCAGGCCCAGCTCGCCTCCCTCGAGGCGGTGCGCAAGCGCAACACCGAGCTCAACCACATCGCCCAGGTCAGCCGCGGCGTGGCGTTCCAGCTCAACGTCAAGCTCGCCGAGATCGAGGACGACCTGAACGCCGCCGTCTCGGCCAACACCGAGGCCAACGAGCAGCTCACCGCCCTGCGTGGCGAGAAGTCCCGCTACGAGGGCATCCTCGGCCGCCTGCGCGACATGAACCCCGAGACCTACCGCCGGGTCGTCGACGAGAAGGGCGGGCCCCTCCTCGAGGGCGTCGTCGCCGCCGTCAACAAGAACCCCCAGGGCCAGCAGGACCTGGTCATGCTCACCGTCGGCACCGCCGACGGCGTCGAGCCGGGCGTCGAGTTCACCGTCTACCGCGGCGGCGAATACATCTGCCGCGTCCGCGCCGAGCGCATGTTCAACGGCATGGTCGGGGCGCGCGTGATCCCCGAGTCGTGGAACGCGAAGAACCTCGAGATCCGCCAGGGCGACCTCGCGGCCAACCACCTCTGAGGCCCCCATGGACGACCGCAAGACCTACGCCGCCCTGCTCGTCATCGCCACCATCGCGATCGCTGCCGCGATCTTCTTTGGGGTGATGGAGATGAACGAGTACATGCAGCCCCTCGGCGCTGCCGCCAAGTAACCGTCTCCGGCACCCGCCGACGACCACGAACCCGCGGGGCATCCCCGCGGGTTCATTCATTTTCTG
>CAMCAC010000150.1 GCA_945872305.1 Candidatus Kuenenia stuttgartensis
GTCGGCCAGTTCTCAGCGGTGTGGATCCCCAACGCGGTGGCCTACATCCACGAGAGCGTGATCACCGTGGGTTCAGGCACCAAGATCATTCTTGAGAAAACGAAGGAAAACCAGGCCCTCGCCGACCAGGAATGGCAGGACGCCGCCCGCCTGTACCTGGACCTGTACCGCGAGGTCCAGGCGGATCTGAGCCGTTCCACCACCATCGACTGGGCGCCGCTCACCGCCCGTCTGGACCGGGTCATCGCCAACCACCCGGATTCCGCGGTCCGGCTCAAGGCCGCGGCGATCAAGTCCGGTGTGACCGAGGTCCAGAAGGCCGCCGCCGGCGTCGGCAGCGCCCCGGTCCCCAGCACCCCGGTGACCCCGACCCCGGGCACCACCATCGCGGTCGAGCCGGTGAAGCCCGGCACCACTCCGGCGCCGCTGCCCACCGCGGCCGAGATCGCCCGCATCGTCCAGATCCCGGCCAAGCCGAAGTTCGTCGCCCAGGGCATGCTCGAGACCCACGACTATCCCCAGGTCGGCGCCGCCCACCATCTGATCGACGGCAACGGCCAGGTGGTGGCGATCCTCAAGCCCGCCGCCGGCGCCAGCGTCGGCTTCAGCGAGTTCGTGTGGCGCGAGGTCGGCGCCAACGGCCCGGTGACCCTCGCCGCCCCGGAGCTGACCGGTCTCGCCAAGCCGGTGCCGGTGGTCGAGGTGTCCGAGCTCGCCCTCGGGCGCTGAGCCCGGCTCCCTGCGGGAGCCGGTGGTTTCGGGTTCCGGGCTCCGGGTTTCGGGAGGTGCCCCTGTAGTTCGTCGCAGATGGCAGACGGGCGCTCACCGTAGAGTATCACGGAAAATGCGGTGCCCGCCTGAGTCCCTCCCGAAACCCGAAACCCGAAACCCGCAACTCCCATGGCCAGCAAAGACACTCCCATGATGCGCCAGTACCTGGAGGCCGAGGCGGCCCATCCGGGCGCCCTGGTGCTCATGCGCATGGGGGATTTCTACGAGTGCTTCGCCCAGCACGCCCAGGACCTGGCGCGGATCACCGGCGTCACCCTGACCAGCCGCAACAAGGACGATCCCGAGCCGCTGCCCATGGCCGGGGTGCCGCACCACCAGCTCGCCAACTACCTGCCGAAACTGCTCGCCGCCGGGCGCCGGGTGGCGGTTGTGGACCAGTTGGAAGACCCGGCCCAGGCCAAGGGGCTGGTCCGCCGGGGCGTGACCCGGGTGGTCAGCGCCGGCACCCTGATCGACGAGGACAGCCTGGCCCCGGGGGATGCGAACTGGCTGGTGGCGGTCACCGGCTTCGACACCGCCCAGCCGGTGGGGTTGGCGGCGTTGGACTGCTCCACCGGCCGCTTCCAGGTGGACGAGGCCCGGGATCCCCACGCCCTGGCGGTGGCCCTGGCCCGCTGGGCGCCGTCGGAGATCGTGCTGCCGGAACATCTGGCCCGGGATCCCGCCACCGGCGAGCGGCTCGGCCGGCTGCTCGCCCCGGCGGCGACGCCGCCGCTGGCGAACCTGGGGTCGTTCGCCTGGGACGGCCGCGACGGACGGCGGTTCCTGGCGGAGCGCCTGGGCGTGGTCGCCCTCGACGGGTTCGGCATCGGCCCCGACGAGGACCACCTGTGCGCCGCCGCCGCTGCGTGTCTCCGCTACGCGGAAGGCTCTGCCCGCCCGGACGGCGGCGGCGGGCTGGCCCACATCCGCGGTCTGATCCGGATCAGCCGCGATGAGCACGCGGTGCTCGATGCGGCCTGCCGTCGGACCCTGGATCTCGTGCGCAACAGCCGCGATGGCGGGCGCGATGCGACCCTGCTCGCGGCGGTGGACCGCACCCGCACCGCCCCCGGTGCCCGGCTGCTCGCGGAATGGCTGGTCCGGCCCCTGCGTGGGGTCGAGGCCATCCGCGACCGCCACGACGCGGTGCAGTTCCTCCTCGATGACCAGCGGCGGGACCGGCTCCGCACCGCCCTGGCGGACATCTACGATCTCGAACGGCTCGCGGCGCGCATCGCCACCGGCCGGGCCGGGCCCCGGGACCTGGCGTGGCTCGCGACCTCGTGTGCGGCGGCGGTGCGGGTCGGGGCGGCCCTCGGCGACGGCCTGCCGTCCCTGCTCGCCCGGGCCGCGGCGCATCTCGATCCCTGCCCGGCGGTGGTGGCGGAATTGCGCCGGGTGCTGGTGGACGAACCGCCGTTGACAGTCGCGGATGGTGGACTGGTGCGCGATGGCATCGATCCCCAGCTCGACGAGCTGCGCCTGATCCGCCGCGACGCCGGCGCGTGGCTCACCGAGTACCAGCGGCGCGAGGCCGAACGGCTCGGCCAGGGAAAGCTCAAGGTCGGCTACAACTCGGTGTTCGGCTACTACATCGAGCTGTCCAAATCCCAGGCGGAGAAGGCCCCCGCGGACTACATCCGCAAGCAGACCCTGGTGAACGCCGAGCGTTTCATCACCCCGGAGCTCAAGGAGTTCGAGGACAAGGCCCTGGGCGCCGAGGAGAAGTCCAAGGCCATCGAGGCGCGGATCTTTGCCGGCCTGCGCGATCTCGCCCAGGGCGCGATCCCCGAGGTCCAGGCCGCCGCCGCCGCCCTCGCGGCGGTGGATGTGCTGGCGGGCTTCGCCGAGGTCGCCCGCCGCCAGGGCTGGGTCCGCCCGGTGGTGGACGACGGTCTGGGGATCCAGGTCGACGCGGGCCGCCATCCGGTGGTCGAGGCCGCCATCGGCCGGGGCCGCTTCGTGCCCAACGACATCCGCCTGGACGGCGCGGCCCACGCCGGGCCGCGGTTGGCGGTGATCACCGGTCCCAACATGGCGGGCAAGAGCACCTACATCCGCCAGGTGGCGCTGCTCGCCATCCTCGCCCAGGCCGGAGCCTATGTGCCGGCGGCGTCGGCGCGCATCGGCGTCGTGGACCGGGTGTTCACCCGCATCGGCGCCGGCGACGAGCTCGCCCGCAACCTGTCGACCTTCATGGTCGAGATGAGCGAGACGGCGGCGATCCTGAACCACGCCACGGAGCGCAGCCTGGTGGTGCTCGACGAGGTCGGTCGCGGCACCTCGACCTTCGACGGGCTGTCCCTGGCCTGGGCCATCTGCGAACATCTGCACGGCCGCATCCGCGCCCGCGCCCTGTTCGCCACCCACTACCACGAACTCACCGCCCTGGCGGAGCGGCTGCCCGGGATCGGCAACCTGACCGTGGCGGTGGCGGAGCAGGACGGGCAGGTGGTGTTCCTGCACCGCATCGAAGCCGGCGCCGCGACGAAGTCCTACGGCATCCATGTGGCCCAGCTCGCCGGCGTGCCGGCGCCGGTGCTGCGCCGGGCGAACGAGGTCCTCGCGGATCTCGAAGCCGGCGGCCACGGCCCCGCCCGGCCCGCCGCCCCCGCGGCCCCGGTCCAGACCACGCTGTTCGGCTTGAGGACCAGCCCCACCGTGGACCGCCTGCGTCAGCTCGACCTCGACGACTGTACCCCGCGCCAGGCGCTGGTGTTGCTCCAGGAATTGCAGGAGCGGGCGCGGTCCGAGGCATGACACCGAAGCCGGGCCACGGCGCCGGCGGCGGCGAGCCCCTCGACCGCTTCCTGTGCCGCACCCTGCGCCTGCCGGCGGCGGAGGTCCGCCGCCGGGTGCAGTGGGGACGGGTCGCGGTCGACGGTGAGCGCTGTCACTATTATCACTGGAAGCTCGCACCGGGCCAGGCGGTGACCATGGATGGCGCGCCGGTGGCGGACCGGCCCGACGACACCCTCCTGGTCATGCACAAGCCCACCGGGGTCGCCTGTTCCCACGACCCTGAGGAAGGGCCCCTGGTCTACGACCTGGTCCCGGAGCGGTTCCGCCATCCGGATCTGCACACCTGCGGCCGGCTCGACCGGAACACCACCGGCCTGCTCCTGGTCACCTTCGACGGCAAGGTGATGCCGAAACTCATGGAGCCCCGGCGCAAGGCGCCGAAGCGCTATCGCGTCGTCCACGATGGCGTGTTGGCCGCCGACGCGGTGGCCCAGGCCGCCGGCGGCATGACCCTGGCCGATGATCCGCGGCCGCTGCTGCCCGCGGAGCTGACCATCGACAGCCCCGACCGCTGCACCCTGGTCCTCCACGAGGGTCGCCATCATCAGGTGAAACGCATGATCCGCGACTGGGGCGGCCGGGTCACCGCCCTGCACCGGGACCGCATCGGCGACCTGGAGCTGCCCCCCGATCTGGCCCCAGGGGAGTTGCGCCCGATCACGCTGGAGGAGCGGACGGCGTTGGGATTGTAGGTTTTGGATGGTGGGGTGAGGAAGAGCGGAGGAGTCCGGCGGCCTCCGGCCGCCGTTGGGACCGCCGAGCATCGCTCGGCATGAGCCGTCCCACCCCGACGCTGGCCACCCGCCAGGGCGGGACGCCGAGCCCACGGGACCGTCCGTGCTCTACGGCCCCGCGCCGATCTCGGCCAGGATGCGGTCGCGCAGGGCCGGGGCCCAGGCCACGCCGCCGCCTTCGCCGGCGTTGAAGACCATGGCGAAGGCTAGGCGCGGGCCGCCCGGGGGATCGACGATCCCCGCCAGGCTCACGGCGATGGCGAGGGAGCCGGTCTTGACCAGGGCCTTGCCTGTGCCCGCCTCGCGCGGGCGCAGGGTGGCGGTGAACGTCTCACCGTGGCGGGTGGTCAGGGCGATGATCAGGCGCACCAGTCCGGCGGCGCTGGCCCGGTTGCCGTAGGACAGGCCGCTGCCGTCGAGGACGGTGAAGCCGTGCTCGGCGCCAAGCAGGCCGGTGAGGGTCGCCTCGACCAGGGGCGTGCCGGCGGCCACGGATCCCGGCTTGCCGTCCGCGTTGGCGATCACCCGCAGGATCTGTTCGCCGTAGAAGTTCTGCGAGCGTTGGTTGAGGATCGCGAGGGCGGGGAGCAGGGGGTCGTCCTGGCGGACCAGTTCGGGGCCGGCGGGATCCACCGGGCCCAGGCGCACGGCGCCGTCCACCGGGATGCCCGCGTCGCGCAGGACCGCCTTCAGATGGTCGCCGGCGAGCAGATCGGGATCCGCGTGGATGCTCAGGGGATTCCACGCGGTGGTCTTCGCATAGCGCCCGCTCACGGTGATCGTGTTGGCATCCAGGGCCCGGGTCGCGGTCAGGCCGTCGTCGCCGCCGGCGGCGACGGTGGTGGTGCGGTTGATGACCCGGATGCGCGGCGAGCGAGGACGGACCTCGACCCGGGCCGGCTCGCCGGCGGTGGTCGGCACGACCCGGACCTCGATGCAGTTGTCATTCCAGGCGAAGGCGCTGGCGGGGGCGGTGAACCAGCGGATCGCGTTGTCCGGGCTCATCGGGTAGGTCGGCGGGCGGATCGGCCCGGCGAAGCGGCGGGCGTCGATGACCACATCGCCGGCGATCCGCCGCACCCCGGCGGCGCGCAGGCGGTCGGCCCAGGCGGTGAACACGCGGTCCGGCTGCTTGTCGGTGAAATGCTCGTCGAGGCACGGGCTGCCGCCGGCGATGACGCCGATCCCCGGCACGGATCCGCCGTCCACGGGGCCGAGTCCGACGACCCGGGTGGTGAAGCGGTAGCGGGGTCCCAGGCGCTCCAGGGCCGCGGCGGTGACCGCGAGCTTCTGGGTGCTCGCCGGCACCACGCTGCGCTCGGCGCCGCTGCGGACGATGAAGCGGCCGTCCGCGACCCGGGCCACCGCCACCGCCGCGATCCCGCCGGCGGGCACCCCGCGCAGGATGCGCGCGATGCGGTCGTCGAGATCCGCCGCCGGGAGGGTGGCAGCCAGGACGAGGGCGAGGAGCGGACGGATCATGGACGGGGTCCCTCGCGTCGGCGCACCCAGCCGTCGCCGCCGTAGCGGGCGCGTTCGATGGCGGCGGCGGCCTCCAGCTCGGCGGTGGTCCAGGCGGCGGGTTCTAGGGTCGCGCCGAGGAACGCCGCCAGCCCGGCGAGGAGCGCTGCGCCGGCCCGCTCCGCATCCAGGCCGCAGCCGCACACAACCTCTCCATCCCAGGGATTCGAGGCGAGTTTCAGGCTGCCGTGGACGAGCACGCGGCCGTCCCGGGCCCGGGCGGCGGAGCCCAGGACCTTGCCCCGCTCCAGCACCAGATCGTCGGCGGCGGGGCTGGCGAAGCAGCGCGGCTCGTCGGCATAGCGGCGGTCGCCCACGGTCTGCGGCTGGAGGTCCAGGCGCGCCCCGGCGGCGGCGAGGGCGGTGCGGACCGCCCCGTGGAGGGGGCCGTACAGGTCCGCGGTCCTGGCGGGCAGCGGACCGCCCAGGGGCGCGGCGAGGGCGTAGGTGACCTCGGCCCCGTGCCAGATCGCCCCGCCGCCGGTGATCCGGCGGACGATCGGCATGGGGCCGGGCAGGGCGGCGGCGACCCGGTCATGATCCTGGAAACAGCCCAGGGAGACGGTTTCGGGATCCCAACGGTACAAGCGGACGGTGGCGCCGTCCCCGGCGATGAGCAGGGCCTCGTCAAGGGCCATCTGGCGCGGGCCGGCCGCCGTCAGGGTCGGAAGGAGCCGCACGGTTCCCGCTGCCATGGGTGGCATTGTGTCCGCGCCGGGGACTCTACAAAGGGCGCTCCGCCGCATCCCTTCCGGCGGGCATTCAGGAGCGCACATGTCGCGGGACATCCTCTGGGCCAGCATCGCTGTCGGCGTGTTGACCGTGGTCGTGGCCATCGCCTTCCTCGTCCCGGGCCAGAAGCCCGCGGAGCCGGCCCCGTCGCCGGTGGTGGATGCCGGCTTCTCGCCGAGCGATCCGTTTGCCCAACCGGCGCCGGCGGATCCGTTCGCGTTCCCGGCTCCGGGAACCACCGCAGCCCTGCCGCCGGTCGCTCCCCCGCCGTTCGATCCGCTGGCTCCATTGCCCGGACCCGGACCCGGACCCGGTTCGGACCCCTTCGGCCCGGTCGGTCAGCAGCCGTTCGGCGGTCTGCCGGTCGCGCCCATCGATCCTCCCCCCCCGGTCGCTGCCCCCGAGGGCAAGTCCCACACGGTGGTCAAGGGCGATCTGCTGGGCGATATCAGCCGCAAGTACTACGGCACGAGCCGTCACTGGAAGGTGATCGCCGAGGCGAATCCCGGCGCCAACCCGGACAACCTGAAGGTCGGCATGGTGCTCACCATTCCGCCGGCGCCCGGTGCCGCGCCCAAGGCCGCGCCCGTCGCGCCGCAGGCCGGCGAGGGATCCTATGTGGTCCAGAAGGGCGACAGCTACCACAGCATCGCCAAGAAGGCCCTGGGCGCCACCAGCCGCTGGAAGGAGATCGAGACCCTCAATGGCAT
>CAMCAC010000151.1 GCA_945872305.1 Candidatus Kuenenia stuttgartensis
CAGGGCGTCGCGGTCCGCGGGGACCTCGCCGCCGTGGCGGTCGATGAGGGCCCGGCACAGGCCGATCACATGCCGCGACTTGGCCCGCCACAGGCCGATGGTGCGGATGTAGGGGGCGAGGCCGTCCTCGCCCAGGGCGAAGATCGCGTGCGGCGTGCCCGCCGCCGGGAAGAGCTTCCGGGTGGCGTTGTTCACCGTCTTGTCCGTGCACTGCGCCGACAGCACCACCGCCACCAGGAGCTGGAAGGGGGTTTCGTAGTCGAGTTCGCAGCGCGGCTCGATCCCGCTGCGCAGGGTGTCGAGGATGCGTCGGATGGAGGTCGCCCCCAGGGGGCCGTGGCCGTCGGGTTTCGCCATGGGCGGCAGCCTGGGGCCGCCGGCCGCGGTCAATCCCAACGCACCCGGATCTTCGGCCAGAGCAGGCCCAGGTTCCAGTCGCCGACCACCATCCAGCCCTTGCGCAGTTTCTTGTCGCCGTCGATGGCGGTGATGCGCAGGACCCGCTGGCAGTCGCTGGTGGTCCAGGTGAATGGTCCCTTCTTGAACACCTCCAGCTCGAAGCCGCGCAGGGTCAGGCCCTGGGACGCGGCCCAGCGGTCCATCTGGGCTGCGACCCGCATCTGGAGGATGTTGGACAGCACCGACGGCAGGATGAGCACCCCGGCGGCGATCCACAGCCAGGGCCAATGGATCTCGTTCGGGGTCAGCTGCCAGGCGGCGGTCAGCACCACGAGGACCAGGACCATGCGTACCATGGCGGCGAGCGTGGATCCGCGGCGCCCGCGGCCCAGGGTCGCCCACCGTCCCGCCGGTCCGGTGTGTGCGCCTCGGCCGGTCCTGGCGTCGCCGGGACGGCCCGCAGCCTTGTGGCCATGGTACTCCCTTCCGGCCCGTTCCTGGTCCTCGCCATCGTCGCTGCGGCAGTGGTGGTCGCGGGGCTGGCGATCCTGGTCCTCGGACTGCGGTCCGGGTCCGCAGACCCCGCCGCCCGCAGCCGCCGCTTCGTGCTGCGGCTGTTCGGCACGTCGCTGGCGGTCCTTGGCTCCGTCCTGGTGATGGTCGCCCTGGTCGCGGGTCGCTGAATCCCTACGCCTCGGCGCTGCGGAAAGCCCCCCGCCAGCGTCGGCGGGTGCTCTCCGCGGCGAGCTCGGCCAGACCGTCCGCAAGTCCCGCCCGGGCCTCGTCCAGGGCCCGTTGGCGGATCGCCGCCACCGCCCCGGCGGCCAGCAGGGCCTCCGGGGGACCGCCCATCCGGCGGGCGAGGTCAAGGATCCCGTCCCGCTGCACCGCCCCGTCGTTGAAGGCGCCGAGCCCGTCCTGGAGCCGGCGCAGGTCGTCGCGCAGGTCCGGCCAGGCATCCGGGGCCATCAGGGGGCCGGCATACTCCGCCAGATAGCGGAGCTTCTTGCACGCCAATCGCACCCCGTGGACCGCCTCCGCCGTGCTGTCCGGGCCGATGGCCCGGGCGGCGTCCGCCGCCACCCGGTAGGCCCGCCAGGTGCGCCGGGCCGCCAGCCGGCCGATGGGGGTGCGCGACTCGGCTCCGGATCCCGGTTCTCCCGCCTGGGCGAGCAGCCGTTCCCGCGCGGCGCCGTGGCGCGGATCCGCCAGGGCCGTCGCGCAGGCGGCCTGGGCCGTGGCCCGCTCCGCGGTCAGGGCCGCGTGCAGGGATTGCCAGCCGGGTTCGAGGGCCGCCGGCAAGCGGGGCTCCGGTCCCTGGGCCAGCCACACATCGAGATCGCGCAGGCGATTGGTCCGCCGCTGCCACTCTGCCAGGGTGGTGCGCAGATCCGTCGCCGCCCCATCGCTCCAGGCATGGCGGAATTGTCCCGCCAGGGCCCGGGCCCGGCGCAGGAGGACCCGATGCTCGTGGAGGAATCCATCGTCGAGATCATCGCGGATCCCGGGTTCCAGGTCCGCGAGCCGGGCCAGGACCGCCCGGACCAGATCGGTCAGGGCCCGCTGCGCCGACCGGGTCGCATCCGGGGGGACCAGCGTCGGCAACGGCGCCGGCGCGGTCAGGTCCGCGGTCGGGTGGCTGGGGGCCGTCCGCCAGCCCACGGCGAGCAGGGGATCCATCCGCCGGGTCCCGGTCGACTCCAGCCATAGCCGGTCCATCCGGCCGATGCGCAACCGTGCCCAGCGGACCATGGTGCCGCGTCCCGGTCTGGCGCTGCCGCCCTCGCCGTCCCCCTCGGCCACCACGAGCAGCGCGCGCCGGCCGGCCAGCGCCCGCAGCCGCTCCCGCACGGGCCCCACGGGCCAGCGGTCCGCGGCCCCGGGGACAGGGCCGGGGGCGCCCTCGGCCACGGTCTCCTCGCCGCCGTCGTGGTCGCGCAGCACCGTGCGGCCGGGCAGCGTCATCAGGTACCATCCCGCCGTCCGCAGGCGCCGGTCCGCGGTGTCGAGCAGACGCACCGGGCCGTTCCAGCCCGCATCCCAGGCCACGCCCAGCGCCTCGGCCAGGTCGGCGGGTCGGACACGGGCGGCAGAGGTTCCGGCGGGGGGGAGCAGCACGCGGGCCATGGGACCGGGGCATGGTCGGCCCGGCATGTGAAGACAACATGAAGCCGTCTTCACATCTGGCGGCGTGCCTCGTCAGCCCTTGGACGCCTTCCAGGCCAGGAATTCCGGCCACAGGGCGGCGTCGGAGCCACGCAGGATGCGCACCTGACCTCGTTCGGAGCCGTAGCGGACGGTGCCTGTCGCCTCACGCTTCGGGCTCATGACCCACACCGGCGGTCGGCCGGCGGCGCCGGGGCGGAATCCGGCCACCACCTCGGTCTCGTCGGCGAACACGCAGTACACGGTGGAGGCGCCGGCCTCGACCACCGCCTTCAGGGCGGCTTCGGGCGGCAGCCAGCCCGCCGGGGTCTCGCCGGCAAAGAACAGCTCCACCGACTGGTCGTAGTCATGCCAGGCGAGGTCGATGACCGAGGCGGGTGCGGGGAAGGTGCGGGAGACGAGGGGCCAGAGGGCGGAATCGGACATGGAAGGCTCCAGGGAGGACGGCGGCCGGCTCAGTCGATCCAGCGCCGGGTCAGGTCGCCGTAGGCGTCGATGCGGCGGTCGCGGAAATACGGCCACCACCGACGGACCTGGGCGGTGCGGGCGCGGTCGATGGTGACGATGAGTTCGCTCTCGCCGCTGACCGGCGCCTCGGCCAGGATCTCGCCCTGGGGGCCGGCGATGAACGAGGTGCCCCAGAACTCCAGGCCCGGGCCGGTGCCGCTGGGATCCGCCTCGTGGCCGGTGCGGTTGGCGACCAGCACCGGCAGGCCGTTGGCGACCGCGTGGGCGCGCTGGATGGTGACCCAGGCATCCCGCTGGCGGGCCTTCTCCGCCGCGTCGTCGGCGGGGTTCCAGCCGATGGCGGTGGGATAGACGAGAAGGTCGGCGCCGGCCATGGCCATCAGGCGGGCGGCTTCGGGGTACCACTGGTCCCAGCACACCAGCACGCCGATCTTCCCCAGGCTGGTCTCCACCGGGGTGAAGCCGAGGTCGCCGGGGGTGAAGTAGAACTTCTCGTAGTAGGCCGGGTCGTCGGGGATGTGCATCTTGCGGTAGCGGCCAGCGATGCGCCCGTCGCTGTCGTGGACCACGGCGGTGTTGTGGTGCAACCCCGGGGCCCGCAGCTCGAACAGCGAGGTGACCAGGACGATGCCCAGTTCCTTGGCCAGGGCGCCGAATTCCGCGGTGGACGGGCCCGGGATCGGCTCCGCGAGGTCGAACAGCGCGGGGTCTTCGACCTGGCAGAAGTACGGGCCGGTGTGGAGCTCCTGGAGGACCACCAGGCGGGCGCCCTTGGCGGCGGCCCGGCGGACCGCGGCGGCGGTGGCGGCGACCATGCTGGCGCGGTCCCCGGTCCAGCGCTGTTGGATCACGGCGGCGGTGAGAGTGCTCATGGGAAGACCTCGCGGGGGATCTGCATGGTCATGCAGTGCAGGGAGCCGTGCTGCTCGATGATCGGCGAGCAGTCGATGCCGATGATGTCGTGGCCGGGGCAGGCATCTGCCACGGCGCGCAGGGCGGCGGCATCGCGCCCCGGCTCCTGATAGGTCGGCACCAGCACCGCGCCGTTCAGGATCAGGAAGTTCGCGTAGGTCGCCGGCAGCCGGTGGCCGTCGGCGGCATGGCGCGGCGCCGCCCAGGGCAGCGGCACCAGCCGGTAGGGCCGGCCATCCCGGGTGCGCAGGGCGCGCAGTTCCTGCTCCATGGCCCGTAGCGCCGGGAAATGGCTGTCGGCGGGGTCGTCGCAGACCACGTAGGCGATGGTGTCCCCGGGGCACAGGCGGGCGAGGGTGTCCACGTGGGCGTCGGTGTCGTCGCCTTCCAGGTGGCCGTGCTCCAGCCACAGCACCCGGTCGGCCCCCAGCCAGCGGGCCATGGCCGCCTCGACCCCGGCCCGGTCCAGGTGCGGATTGCGGTTCGGGGACAGCAGGCACGAACTCGTGGTCAGGATGGTCCCGGCGCCGTCGCTCTCGATGGAGCCGCCTTCGAGCCACAGCCCCGGGATCACGCGCCGGGCCCGGCCCAGGCGTCCGGCGGCATGCAGGCGCGCGGTGGCCTGGTTGTCCTCGGCGGCGGGGAATTTGAGCCCCCAGCCGTTGAAACCGAAATCGAGCAGGACCGGCGTGTCCCGGTCCATGACCGTGATCGGGCCGTAATCCCGGGTCCAGGTGTCGTCCATCGGTTGCGGGCAGACCACGGCCTGGGGCACCTGGTGCGCCGCGTCGGCGGCCTCGGACGGGTCGGCGATGAGCAGCACCCGGGCTCGGGGCGCAATGGCGGCGGCCATGGCGGCGACGCTCGCCCGGGCCGCATTCAGATGCGCCGCCCAGTCGCTGGCCGCCGCCGGCCAGGCCAGCAGCACCGCCCCCTGGGGCTCCCACTCCGCCGGCAGGCGGAGCGTCGCATGGTTGCCGGTTGTGATCATGGGGCGCTGCCATATGGAACCGCGCGCCCACACCAGGGGCGTTTCACCGCCGATCTTCATCCGTTCTTCACGCGACCGTTGATACGGTCCCCATGAGCCAGGATCACCCCGCAATGAACATGAAGCCCGAGACCCTCGAACGCTGGCAGGTCAATCAGAGCATCGAGCTCTACGGCATCCGGGCCTGGGGCGCGGACTATTTCGACGTCAACGGCGGCGGCGAGGTCGTCGCCAAGCTCGGCAACAACGGCAATCCCGTCCAGGTCAGCCTGATGGAGGTGGTCGCCGGGCTCAAGGAGCGCGGCATCGGCATGCCGGTGCTGCTCCGCTTCCGCGACCTCCTCGACCGCACCGTGGCCCGGCTCAACGAGAGCTTCGCCGAGGCCATCGCCACCACCGGCTACCAGGGCGGCTACCGGGCGGTGTTCCCGATCAAGGTGAACCAGCAGCAGCAGGTGATCGAGGAGATCACCACCTTCGGCCGCCGCTACCACCACGGGCTGGAGGCGGGCAGCAAGCCCGAGCTCCTGATCGCCCTCGCCTACATGCAGGACCCCGAGGCCTACATCGTCTGCAACGGCTACAAGGACGCCGAGTTCATCGACCTCGCCCTGAGCAGCCTGAAGATGGGCGTGCAGACCATCATCGTGCTCGAAGCGCCGTCCGAGGTGGACCTGGTGCTCGAACGCGCCGCCGCCATCGGCGTGCGCCCGCGTCTGGGTGTGCGCCTGAAGCTGGCCTCCAAGGTCGGCGGCAAGTGGAGCGAATCCTCGGGCGACCGCAGCGTGTTCGGCCTGACCATGGCGGACACGGTGCGCGTGCTCGATATGCTGCGCGAGCGGGACATGCTCGACTGCCTGCAGATGGTCCACTACCACATGGGCAGCCAGATCCCCAACATCACCTCGATCCGCACCGCGGTGCACGAGGCCGCCCGGGTCTACGCCGACCTCGCCAAGGAAGGCGCGGCGATGGGCCTGATCGATATCGGCGGCGGCCTGGCGGTGGACTACGACGGCAGCCGGACCAACTACCCGTCGAGCCGCAACTACGATGTGAAGGAGTACTGCACCGACGTGGTCGAGACGGTGATGGCCGCCTGCGACAAGGCCGGCCTGCCCCATCCGACCATCATCAGCGAGACCGGCCGCGCCCTGGTCGCCTACTCGTCGGTGCTGGTGTTCGACATCCTCGACGTGCTCCGCCTGGACCAGGAGACCGACCTGCCGCAGATCGAGACCGACGCACCGGCCCTGCTCAAGGACCTGGCGGAGATCCAGAAGACGATCACCCCGAAGAACCTCCAGGAGTGCCTCAACGACGCGGTCTACCACCGCGACGAGATCCGCGCCGGGTTCCTGGCCGGCACCATCACCCTGCGCCAGCGGGCCCAGGGCGAGCAGCTCTTCTGGCGCACGGTGTCGAAGATCGCCAAGGAGGCCAAGGGCCTGAAGTACGTCCCCGAGGAGGTCACCGAGCTGGCCGACACCATGTCGGACGTCTACTACGCCAACTTCTCGGTCTTCCAGTCGCTGCCCGACCACTGGGCGATCGGCCAGATGTTCCCGATCATGCCCCTGCACCGGCTGGGCGAGATGCCGAACCGCCAGGCGACGCTGTCCGACATCACCTGCGACTGCGACGGCAAGATCGACACCTTCATCGACCTGCACGACGTGAAGAAGAGCCTGTCCCTGCACGAGCTGGTGCCGGGCCAGGACTACCTGCTCGGCGTGTTCCTGGTCGGCGCCTACCAGGAGACCCTGGGCGACCTGCACAACCTGTTCGGCGACACCAACATCGTCAGCGTGCGGGTGGACGCGGACGGGCGCATCGACTTCACCAACGAGATCCGCGGCGACTCGGTGGCGGATGTGCTCAAGTACGTCGAATACGATCCCAAGGACCTGGTCGACCTGTTCCGCGACCGGGCCGAACGGGCGGTGCGCGAGAACCGCATCACCCCCGCCGAGCGCCGGCAGATCCTCGAGGCTTACGCCAACGGCATCCACGGCTACACCTACTTCGAAGCCTGAACCCAGGAGTTCCTCCATGGCCCGCGTCCTCATCATCGGTGCCGGCGGCGTCGGCGCCGTCGTCGTCCACAAGTGCGCCCAGGTGCCGGAGGTCTTCACCGACATCCTGCTCGCCAGCCGCACCAAGGCGAAGTGCGATGCCATCGCCA
>CAMCAC010000152.1 GCA_945872305.1 Candidatus Kuenenia stuttgartensis
CTCGTCGCGGAGCAGGCGGGCCTCGGCCTGGTCGGCGGCGGCCTGCTTGCCGAGCTGGTCCTCGCGGGCGCCGTGCAGGGCGATGCGCATGGCCCCGACCAGGGTCAGGCCGATCCAGCCGAGGGCGATGGCGATGTGCACGGTGGCGAGGGCGCGTTTGCCGCCGCGGGGCGTCGCCGCGGGGCGAGGTCCAGGCGTCGCCACCCCATGATCGGCGGTCGCCGGGGGCTGCCCGCCCGCTGGATGCGCCGCCGCCCCACCGCGCTGCCTGCGGCCGCTCATGGCGCCCGTCCCCAGCGCAGCTTGGCGCTCGTCGAGCGGGGATTGCCGGCCTGCTCCTCGTCGTCGGGCAGCACCGGCTTGCGCGCGGCGGCGGCCAGCCGGCCGGCGGCGACCTGGTCGCGGAAGCGGTGCTTCACCAGACGGTCCTCCAGGCTGTGGAACGAGATGAGGATGGCCACCCCGCCCGGGGCGAGGATGTCCGCCACCCGGTCGAGCAGCCGTTCGAGCTGACCCAGTTCGTCGTTCACCGCGATGCGCAGGGCCTGGAAGGCGCGCATGGCGGGATGGCGCGGGTGGCGGCCGGGGATCGCCCGGCGGACCGCCTCGGCCAGCTCGGCGCCGCTGGTGCGGCCCTCGGCCACCGCCCGGCACAGGGCCCGGGCCACGGCGCGGGGGCGGTGCTCCTCGCCGTAGCGCACCAGGATGTCGGCGATGCCGGCCTCGCCGGCGGCGGCGATGAAGTCCACCGCGTCCGGCCGCTCCCCCGACATGGTCATGGCGGCGCGCTCCGGCGAACGGATCGAGAAGCCGCGGGCGGCATCGTCCAGCTGCATGCTCGACACGCCCAGGTCGGCGAGGACCGCGTCGAAGCGCACTCCGCGCGCCGCGTGGTCCTCGACCGCATCGGCGAAGGTGCCGGGCCAGGGGGTGAAGCGCGGTGCGTGCCCGGCGAGGCGGTCCGCGGCCCGGGCGAGGGCCGCGGGGTCGCGGTCCACGCCGATGAGGTCGCATCCGCCGGCGAGGATCCGCTCCGCATGCCCCCCGAGCCCGAGGGTGCAGTCGAGGACACGGCGCCCCGGTGCCGGGGCGACCAGGGCCTCGACCTCGCGGACCAGCACCGGTGCATGGCTGAAGTCAGGCACTGGCGGCCAAGCCCTGTCCGGCGCCCCGTTCCGCCAGCCGGCGGACAAAGGCGACATAGGGACTGGCCTCGGCGCGCGGGCCGAGATGGCGGCGGAGGGCCTCCAGGCGGAGGGCGGCGAGGCCGAGGTCCTGGTGGAGCTGGTCGAGCTCGGGGCCGGACAGGCGCTCGACGGCGGTGTCCATGGCGGCGAGCAGGCGGTCGAGGGAGCGGTCGTCCACGATCAGATGGCGAGGTAGGAGGTGAGGAGCGGATCGACCACCACGCCCGCGTCGCGGCCGGACCAGCGCAGGTAGTGCTGCGGGTTCCATGCCTGGACGGTGGTGTTGGTGTCGTTGAGGAAGATCTCGCGTTCGAGGCCGAGATAGGCCACGAAGTGGGGCGGCAGCACGATGCGGTTCTGGCCGTCGAGGGCCATGCGTGCGGCGCCGCCGTTGAGCCGGGTGACCAGGGCGAGGCGGGTCGCGCCGTCGAGGGCGGGATCGGCGAGGATGCGGTCTTCGCGCCGGCGCAATTCCGCCTCGGTCATCAGCAGGATCACCGGGAACAGCTCGCCGCTGCCGTCTTTTGCCAGTCCGTGCTGGATTCCGCGCAGGTGCTCAACGGGGGCGCCATCCCCCGCCGCCAGGGCACGGAGGTCCCGGGACAGGGTCACCTGGTTCTTCGGCGAAAGACGCTGGGTGTTCAGCACGGGTGGGGTACCGCGGTCGGGGTGCGGAAACATGCAATGGTTTGCAATCAAATGCAACCTGCTGCTACGGGCAGCAGGGACGCTGTTGGAACCAGGAATGGTAGGTCCGTAACAACTCAACGCCATGCGTACACCAGGACTCGGAACATGCCCGGCCGAACGGGCGCGGCGGGCATACGGGTATGCGAACACCGTCCTCGTCCGATCCGGCGGCGCAGCCTTGCCTTGACGATATGTGGATCACAGGATCCAGAGAGAATGAATCTCCACGGTACTCAGCAAGGCCAGCCGCTGGTCGCCGATCTGGACCAGGACGGCCTGTGGGACTGGCAGGTCGCCGCCGGTGCATGGCGGATGGATGCGCCATTACGGCAGATCCTGGGCTTTGCCGACGACGCTGAGATCATCGACTGGGTCGCCCAGGTCCACCCGGACGACCAGCCCCGGCTCAGGACCGCCCTGCGCGACCACCTCGACGGTCGCACGGCGGCATTCCGCTGCGAGCACCGGCTGCGTCGCCGCGACGGCGGCTGGCAATGGGTCCTCGACCGTGGACGGGTGGTCGAACGGTCGGTGGACGGGACCGCGCTGCGCATGGTCGGGACCTGTGCCGCCCTCGATGGGCAGGCGATCGCCCAGGCGGCGGTGGAACCGTCCGATGACCGCTTCGGCGCGTTCATGGAGCACGCCCCCATGCTCGGCTGGTCCACCACCAGCGATGGCCGCCTGGCGTGGTGCAACCAGACCTGGGCCGATCACAACCGCCTGGATCCGGCCACCGCGATCGGCCGTCGGCTGGCGGATCTCATGCCGCCGGCCCGGATGGAGATCTGGCGGCGCAACGACCAGCGGGTGGTCGAGTCGGGCCAGGCGATCGAAGGGGTCGAGACCGGTCCCCGCCGGGACGGCAGCCCCGGCGACCTGCTCGTGTGCAAGTTTCCCCTGCCCGGGGTGGACGGCCAACCGCTGATCGGCGGCATCGGCATCGACATCACGGAACGGCGCCACCTCGAAGAGGAGCTGCGCACCGCCAAGCTGGTGGCGGAATCCGCGGTCACCGCCCGGGATGCCTTCCTGGCGACCATGAGCCACGAACTGCGCACACCGATGAATGCCATCATCGGGTATGCCGAACTGCTGCTCGCCGGACCCCTGGCGGCGGAACAGCGGGAACGGGCCGGAACCATCTGCCGCTCGGCGGATGCCCTGCTGCGGATCATCAACGACATCCTCGATTACGCGAAGATCTGCGCCGGGCGGATGGAGCTCGAGCGGGTCCCCTTCGACCTGTCCGAGGTCGTCCACGAGGTCGTGGACCTGTTCCGGCCGCGCCTGCTCGGGGGTCCGGTGGAGATGGTGGTGCGGATCGACCCGCTGCTGCCGGGCCGGCTGATCGGCGATCCCGGGCGTCTGCGCCAGATCCTCGTCAACCTCGTGGGCAATGCGGTGAAGTTCACCGCCCGTGGCTGGATCGGGATCGACATCACCCTGGTCCGGGCCGCCGGCGGGCGGGCCGCGCTGCTCTGCCGGGTCACCGACACCGGGCCGGGCATCCCGGCCGAACTGCGTCCGCACCTGTTCGCACCCTTCACCCAGGCCGGGCCCGGGATCGCCCGCCGCCATGGCGGCACGGGGCTCGGCCTCTCCATCACCCGGCGGCTGGTGGAACTGATGGGTGGATCGATCTCCGCCGGCGGAGAACCCGGACGGGGCGCCATCTTCACCGCCGGCCTCACGTTCGGGATCGAGGACGCGGCCCGGCCCGAGCCGGTGCTGGCGGGCCGGCGCATCCTCGTCGTGGATCCCTTGCTTGCCAGCCGTCGGGCGATCAGCGAGACGCTGCGCGCGGCCGGCGCCGCCGTCGATACGCTGGGCGACGCCGAGGCCGCCCTGCGCGTGCTGGCGCTCCAGCCGGGGGCTTTCCAGGCCATCCTGATGGATCCACGGACCGGCGTGCCGGAGCGGGTCGTCGCGGCGGCCGGTCCAACCCCACTGACCTGGCTCGGAACCCGTCCTGAGGGAGCGCGTCAAGCGTTCCTGCCCAAGCCGGCGCGGCCGCGCGATCTGCTCGCGGCGATGCTGGGGCGGACGGTGCGCCGTGATGACATGGCGATGGATCAGGTGTTGGCGCCCCTGCCGGCGATGCGCGTCCTGGTTGCCGAGGACAATCATGTGAACCGCGAACTCGCCATCGCCATGCTCACCGGGCTCGGCTGTCATCCGGTGGCGGTCGCCGACGGCCAGCAGGCCGTCGATGCGGTCCTGCGCGAGCCTTTCGATGCGGTGCTGATGGACTGTCAGATGCCGGGACTCGACGGGTTCGCGGCGACCGAGTGCATCCGGCGCAGCGAGATCGGCACGGGGCGGCATGTGCCGATCATCGCCGTCTCCGCCGACACCCTGCCGGCGGACCGTCAACGCTGCCGCGTGGCGGGAATGGACGAGCATGTGGCCAAGCCCATGCATCAGGCGGTGCTCCATGCCTGTCTGGCGCGCTGGGCCCCGGCCCGCCCGCCTGGGCAGGGGGCGAGCGGGGTCCACGACAGCCTGGATCTCCTGCCGGGGACTGTGGCGGCCTTCCGGTCCATGGGCTACGAGCCGGCGACCTTCCTCACCCACCTGCAGACGGACGTCGAGTCCGCCCTCGAGTCCGCCGCCCAGGCCTTGGTCGATGACAGTCTCCCCGACTTGGCGCGGGCGGTCCATGCCGTGAAGGGCTCATGCTTGAATGTGGGCGCTTATGGTACCGCCGGCATCGCGACGCGACTGCAGGAGGCGGCCCAGCGCGGCGACGATGTCGACTACGGGCGGGCGGTGGCCGATCTCGAGCGACGCATGCGCCACCTGGTGGCCGAGGTCCGGGCGCGGATCGCGCCGTCCTGACCACCCGTGGCAGCAGGGCCACGACACGCGCCCAGGGCGCTCGGTCGAGCGTGCGGGGGACTCCGTTTGGAACAGACATGGTCCAATCGCAGGGGGGGACAGGTCCCATCCGCGGCGTCCGTTCCATCGCAGCCGTCACGGGCATCATCCCCGTTCTCGCTCCCACCCGGGGGCTTCCCGCCGGGGGGATTGCCCATGGGCCGGTCCCTCTCCCCATGGGCCGGTCCCTCTCCCCATGGGCCGGTCGACCTGGGTGATGATCCGGGCCCCGGCCAGGTTGGCTGAAACGTTCACGCCGCCGTGGCAACCATGGACAGGATGATGGCTGGAACGAACCCCGATGCCCCCGACTTCGAGACCCTGTGGCCGACCGCCGTGGACGCGGTGGCCGGCCTGGTCCGCGGTCTCGTCGGTGACCGCCAGGTGGCGGACGAACTGGTGCAGGAGGTGGCGGTGCAGGCCTATCGCCACCTGGACCGCTGGCGGGCCGAAGGATCCTTCACCGGCTGGTGCCTGGGCATCGCCCGCAACCTGGTGCGGATGCATTGGCGGACCGCCGCCCGCGGCCGGGGTGTGATCCGCGATCCGGCACTCCTCGACACCCTCGCGGGCGAGGCCGCGGCCCTGGCGGAGGAGGACGATGCGGTGGCGGAGCAGGATGCGCTGCGCGCCTGTCTGGAGGCCCTGCCGCCGGCGGCCTGGGAACTGGTCCAGCTCCATTATGTGCAGGACCTGACCCCGGGAGCCATTGCCGCCCGCACCGCGGTCGCGCCCGGTGCGGTGCGGGTGCGCCTCCACCGCATCCGCGCCGCCCTCCGGACCTGCATCGAACGGCGGATGGCCATCGGGGGCGCCGATGCCTGACCGCCTCATCATCGACCAGTGGCTCGATGGCGATCTCGATGAAGACGAGGCGGACCGGCTTGGCGACCGTCTGGCCGGCGACCCGGCGCTGCGCCGGGATTGGTTGCGGGCGATGCGCCGCGACGAGGCCCTGCGCCGGGCCGCCAGGGCGGTGACCGCCCGCCGCAGGCGCCACCACCAATGGACCTGGGCATCGATCGCTGCCGCGGCGCTGGTGCTGTTCGGCCTCGCCGCCGCGTGGTCCGGCCCGGCGGATGGTCCATCCCTCGATCCGCTGACGGTGGATGGGCGGCCTCACCCGCTGTCCGCGGGCATCCACGGTCCGGCGGTGGTCCGCCTGGCGGACGGAACGGCCATCCTCGCCGCCACCGGCGCCCGCCTCGCCATCGCGATGGACGACGGCACCGTCATCCGGCTGGCGGTGGGTGGCATCACGGTGGCCGCGGCGGCGCAGCCGCCGGACCGCCCCCTGATCGTGGCCACCGCCCATGCGCAGGTGCGGGTGGTCGGCACCCGGTTCCGGGTCGATACCGGTGTGATCGGTACTGCGGTGGCGGTCGACGAGGGCGTGGTCGAGGTCCGCGCCGGTGGGGCTGCGCGGCGGCTCGGTGCCGGTGCCGAGATGTGGGCGGATGATGCCGGGCTTGCCGGCCGTTCGTTCCGGGTCCTTCCGGATCCCGACGGCCTCGCCCTCCAGGCGGCGATCGACCGCTGGCGGCCCGGGGACGAGGTGGTCCTCGCCCCCGGCGACCACCGCACCCACCGCGGACTGCGCATCACCGGCGGGGCCGCGACCGCGCCGGTGCGCACCTTGCGCGGTGAGCCCGGGGCGCGGCTCCTGGCCGCGGACTGGTCCGCGGTGCTGATCGAAGGGGCGGCCCGGGTCCGCATCGCGGACCTCGCCATCGTCCCGGCCCCGGATCTGGCGGACACCGTCATCGCCAACGGCATCCGCATCCTTGGCAGCCGGGACATCGCCGTGACCGGCTGCACGGTCGCCGCGGTGCCGGGGGACGGCATCGCCAGCGAGGGCAGCGACCGGGTGCGCATCGCCGGCACCACGGTCCGCGGCTGCGGCCATGGCTCCCCCTGGGGCCAGGGAGGGATCAGCGTGGTGGCCTCGGTGGCGGCGGGGGACGGCGGCGGATCCTGGATCGCGGTCGAGGACAGCACCGTCTCCGGCAACCGCATCACACGTCCCAACAGCCACGGCGGCAATTGGTCCGGGGGTCATGGCGTCGGGATCTTCGAGCAGGATGCCGGCAGCGCCGGTGCCGGTGCGCCGGCCTATCCCGGGCGGATCACGGTCCGCCGCACCCTCGCCCACGGCAACGACGGGGCCGGCATCCATGCCTTCCGCGCCCCCGGCGTGGTGGTCGAGGGCGGCATCCTCCATCACAACGGCGCCGGGCCGGGGAGCGATGCGGAGATGAACCTGATCGCCGCCACCGGGGCGGTGGTCCGGGGTCTGCTCATCGTCCCTGCCCCCGGCATCGCCCCGATGCGCATCACCGCCCCCGC